>NZ_JAFEMR010000001.1:0-456979 GCF_016892495.1 Bacillus sp. RIT 809
TTTTTCTATCTATATTTTCAAACCTAATATAGAACATTTCACTCGGGAAAGAGCTTTTTTATATGTTGAAACCACTTATGTCCTTGTATAAAAAGTTCTTTACTAATAAGTAGTATAATTACTGCGTTTTTCAAATTAGTAAAGAACTTTTTTATCTTTTATTTATATAGCTACAGTCAGTTTTGAAACTTCCTCAAGTAAAGAATTTTTTTATCCCGGCTCAATTTTTCGTAAGATGTCTATATTACTTGATTGAAGGCTATTTTTGCTTTGTTCATATCTCCTAATCAACCATTTCCCAAAATTGAGATGCTACTTTGGAAATTCTTTGGTCTTTTAATTTTACTATTACAGGCTCTAAATGAAAATCAAATTGTTTCAATTCAAAAAGCGTTGTATGTTCTAAAAATGATGATGTGTAATCCATTCTTGGAATAACGGATAATCCTAGTCCTCTACTAACAAGTGCTACAACCATCCTTATATCTTTACACTCGATAATGATATTTGGCTTGACTTGATGTTCATCAAACACTTTGAAAAGGTCTTCATTGAAGGAGAGTCCTTCCATTGCTCCTAGCATAATGAATGGGAACTGGGCAATCTGTTCAATCGTCACATGCTGTGATGAAAACGATGTTGCCCAACTTGATGGAATAATCACAGCGGTTGGTTGTTTTTTTAATATTTTCATCTCATATTGTTCACTATTGCCCAATCTTAAAAGTAAGGCAACATCAATTTCTCTTTGTTCTAGTCTTTTTAATAATTCTTCTGAATTTCCAGTTACTATATTTATTTTAACATTAGGGTATTGTGTTCTAAACGTACTAACATAGTCAATGAGCATATTCGAACATGCAGATGATACACCGATACTTACTGTTCCTCCTATACCTTGTTCAATTTCTTGAATTTGCTGCTTTACATCTTGAATTTGTATTAACATTTGATTGGCATATTGGTATAGTATTTCACCTGTTGCTGTAAGCTCCCATTTTTGACGATATCGATGAATTAAAGTTGTGCCAAGATCAGTTTCAAGCTTTTTTAATAATTGGCTAAGTGGGGGCTGCGCGATATGGAGCACTTCTGCTGCTTTAGAAATGCTTCCTTGTTTCACAATTTCTTTAAAGTAATATAATTGCCTGAAATCCATTGTATCTCTCCGTCATATGTTTTTTGATATGATTAGTTTATCATATATATATTTTTCATATGTCGAATTTGACGTTATATTTAATTCTATAGCTATAGTCTTTATATTGATAATATTAACTAGAAAGTGAGAGATACTATGAATCATTGGAACAGAACCTTGAAGCGTATCATCTTATACGTGCTCGGGTTATTTTTTATGTCGATTGGCATTAGCATGTCGATTCAAGCAGGATTTGGTGTATCGCCTGTGTCATCATTAGCATATGCAAGTACGCTAACGATTGGTTTATCGGTTGGTGTGACAATGGCGCTTGCAAATGTTTTATACATTATTATTCAAGTGATATTAAGTAAACGAATGGAGTTAAATGAATTTGTGAGTCAATTCATTATTTCGTTTTTATTTGGGTTTTTCATGGATGCAACACTCTTCCTTGTACAACTTTTCCCTGCACCTGAAACTCTCCTTGCTCGAAGTGTATATTTGATTGTTAGTTTATTTGTTATAGCGGTCGGTTTAATGGGCTATACAACAGCGAAACTGCCATTAATGCCGTATGATGCGTTAACTTATGCAATTAGTGAAAAATTCAATTTAAAATTCGGTAAAGCAAAAATTTTGAGCGATTTAATAAACATTTGTGTGGCTGGTGCAATCTGTATAGTTTTCATTCAATCATTAGGCTCAATCGGAATCGGCACACTAATTGCCGCCTATTTTATCGGCAAAATTTTAGGGTGGATGATACCGTATTATCAACCAACTCTCCAACAATGGGTATTTAAAACAGAGAAGGCTGCCTAAGGAATCATAATAAAGTACAGGAAAAATAGATGAATCAAATTCCTCAGCCGAAATCAAATAATGAATTTTGCATCTTACCAAGTGTCAGTCCACATTAGGAATGGCACTTCTTTATTACTACCTTTTCTTTGACCTTCTATCACTTTGGTTAAATGCTAAAACAAACATTGTATTAAAACTAACCTGCCGTTTAGTTAAAGAAGGATCTTTAAACAACTTTTTTATATTTTAAAAGACTTTATTGTAAATTAAATAACTTTATTGCTACTTAACACTATTTCATACCATCTTTTCAAACAATTATTTCAAATAAATTTTAGTGCTAGTATACAAAACTCTGTAATTATAAAATAAAAAAGCATGACATAAAATTGTCATGCTTTTTCTTTTCTATCAATAATTTTTTCAAACCTAACCTGTTACAGAAACTTTTACTCGTGAAAGAGCTTTTTTATATGTTAAAACCACTTAATTCTCAAACACAAAATTAATCTTATTATCTTTCCACTCTAACTTCGCATCAAACGTTTTCTCGCCTTTTTTAAAGCCTTTAATTAAATCGGTCTTCTCACCTTTTAATAGCTTCGTCATGTTTTTTTGCGAAATGGCTTTGCTTAATATCTTCTTCGAAATGGTAAAGTCACACTGTGTTGTGTTGTAGTTGGAACAACCGTAAAACGTGGACTTGTCGATAACATCGCCATCACATTTTTTACAGTTCCCTACCTTTTTACCTGTTGTAAATTTCGATCCTTTTCGTTCAATCGATTCAACATGTAATCCAGTGAAATCCCATTTCTCTGACATTTCTACCGCATCTTCAATAATTTTAGCTGATAGTTTTTTCGTTTGTTCCATAAATGTCGCTGGTGAAGCTGTGCCTTCACCAATTTCCGCAAGGCGTTGCTCCCATTTTGCTGTCATTTCTGGTGAAGCCAGTATTTTATCACCGATTGCTGTAATTAATACTTTCCCTTTATCTGTTGCGTACACTTGGTTTTTCTGCACATCTATATATTTACGGTCTTTCAGCATCGTAATAATACCAGCACGAGTGGCCTCAGTACCTAAACCTTCTGTTTTCTTCAATACTTTCTCCAGCTCTTCATTCTCTAAATACTTACCGGCCGTCTTCATTAACGTAATAAGTTGTCCTTCTGTATAACGTTTCGGTGGCTGTGTTTTTCCCTCTTTCACTTTCACCTTTACAACTTTTCCTTGTTCACCTTCTGCGACAATTGGAAGAATTGTTTCGTCATCTTTATCGTCTTGGAAAATAACTTTACGCCAACCTTCTTGAATTTGCTGTTTTCCTTTCGAAATGAACTCAGCACGTTCGTCTACAAGAGTTGTAATCGTTGTGTAATCAAAGATTGCTACTTCATAATGCGCTGCAATAAGTCTTCTTACGATCATATCGTAAATTTTCTTCTCATCACCTGATAGTTTGCTTGGATTTGTAACTTGCTCTGTCGGTATAATTGCATAATGATCTGTAACTTTCTTTTCATTCACATAACGCTTATTGTTCATAATCGATTCAATTGGTGCTGGTAATAAACCTTTATATTCATCAAACTGACTTAATTTCTGTAAAATATCAGGGAACGTCGCTGCCTCTCCTTGTGTAACATAGTTAGAATCCGAACGAGGGTAAGAGACAATCCCTTTTTGATATAGTGCTTGCGTTATATCAAGTGTCTTTTTTGGTGAAAATTTAAAGGCTTTATTCGCTGTCGCTTGCAGCGCTGATAAATTAAATAAAAACGGCGGCTGAAACTCTTTACGCTCCGTTTTCATTTCTTTTACTACAGCCGGTTTGTTTTGACAAAACGCTGCAATTTTATTTGCCAAATCAGGATCATTTAAGCGGGACTCATTATCTTTCTCCCATTTCCCCTCATACTTCTTTCCTTCTATATTAAAGGTTGCGAACACTTCCCAAAACGGCTCTGACTTAAAGTTCTCTATTTCTTTTTCACGCTTTACAATGAGTGCTAATGTTGGCGTTTGTACACGACCAGCGGAAAATACATCGTTCATTCCCTTTTTCTTTAGCAAAATGCTAAAGACACGCGATGCATTCATACCAACGACCCAGTCAGCGCAAGATCTTGTATATGCTTCGTAATACGTATTAATCGTATCTGCTTCATCTAGTAAGTTTTTAAATCCTTGATAAATAGCTTGTTTCGTCAAAGATGAAATCCAAAGACGCTTCATTGGCTTTTGCACGTTGCAAAGATTAATAATGTTTCGTACGATCAGTTCCCCTTCACGCCCAGCATCGCCCGCGTGAATAATTTCTGTTACCTGAGGATTATGTAACAGCTGTTTCACTACATTAAATTGCTTATACTTTGACTTTGTTACTTCAAATTGAAAACGTTCTGGAATCATTGGTAACGTATTAAGTGACCATTTTTTCCACTCTGCATGATAATGTTCTGGATTACATAACTGCGTCAAATGACCAATTGCCCATGTACAGTACGCTCCATTTGGAAATAACTCATTTGCTTCTACTTCTAAATACCCATCTTTCCGGCGATATTTAAACTGTGAAACAAGAGCCAAACCTTGATCTGGTTTCTCGGCAATAATTAATTTCATTTTATAACTCCCTATCTGTATTCCAGTGTTACTTTCATTGTCTATATGTTTAGAAGCGATGATAAAACAACAATCTTATTTATCATTCGCGGATTACTCCCAGTAATGTGATAACTATAATATTATACGCTTATTCTTTATGTGTTCACAATAGAGATACTCACATATTATTTCTCCTATAATTAAAACCATATAAATGTGAATTCAATTGTACGAAATTTAAACTCTACAACCATATCACTTTTTTTCTACTAACATAAGCTATAATAAACTTGAGAAGGATGATGATAATATGAAAAGTTTAGTAAGTATACACGACTTATTAGCAATTATAGAGCATACCGAAGGCTGGTTATCGCCGCATGAGCAATTTGCTCTATTACACTTACCTTCAACGCTAGATCACTTAGACGGAGATATAGTTGAAATCGGTTCCTATAAAGGAAAAAGTACAATTGCCTTAGCTCTGGGAAGTTCTCTATTGAGTAATAGAAAACGTCCAATCTACGCTATTGATCCATTCCTTGATTGTTATTACCCTTCATTTCAGTTCAACATAAATTATCACGGACTACAAGATTTCGTTATTCCAATAAGAAAGTTTAGTACACAAGCTTACGATGATTGTCCTAAATCTATTGCTGCATTATTTATTGATGGTAATCATGAATATTCTAGTGTGAAACACGACATCACACATTATGTATCACGTGTTGTAAATGGTGGGCTCATTCTATTTCACGATTATACCGAGCAGTTTCCAGGAGTTATCAAAGCTGTAAATGAACTTTGCAATAACTCTGAATACAACATTGTTTTAACTTACGACCACCTTATTATCGTTCGAAAAACAAATAATTAAGCTCTGTTTCATTATCTTGCTTACTATCCTAACTCCTTTTTATTCACAAAAAAGATGTTCAAAAGTGGAACATCCTTTCCATTCATTTTTACTATATATATTTCTCTCAAAGTAATAATACTTTTTCCCTCTGTAACTAATATGCTTGTAATGCTTTTTATAGATCCTCACCTACTAAAAGAACACATCACTATTTGAACATTATATTGAACTCACCTCTAATAAATTGTGCAGATAATTTGCAGATATATATTAGCATAAGTACTCTCCATATGAACATATGATGAAATGAATGATAGGACAGGGAGGTATCATAATGTTCGCTTACACATTAACCGCCTTAACACTTTGTTGTATCTCGATTCTTATTACATCATATATTCCTAAACGCAAGGGTACCCTAATGGAGTATATGGTATTTATTATGTCTTTTAGTATGAGTACGGGATTAAGTATAGGTTTTTATTTAGGGATTCTTTTTAAAGGAGAATTACTATATTCTACTTTGCTTGCTATTTTGATTAGTGGTTTTATCGGTTTTTTAGTCGGTCTACGTTTTCACCTATTTACTGCTTTAGAAGGAATGTTTTCTGGATTAATGGCAAGTATGATGGGAGCAATGATTACAGAAATGTTAAACGCTCAACAAGCTCATAGTATACTGTTTATTAGTCTTTTACTTACTATAACAATAACTATGTCATGTATGATTCAACTTTTATCAGACACCTTTTCTACTTTTATTCAACGGCGTTTTTTGTTATTACTATCAATTAGTGTGGTAATTATCGTTGCCGTATTCGTGACATTCCCAGATCATACTCCCCCACCTTCACCCGGGCATGATCAACATATACATTGACTCTTGCAATGAAAATGAATAAGCAGCTATCCATAGGATAACTGCTTCATATTATTCTGGCTTATTAGGAATGTTTGGGTTGGGAACATAGGCAGATTTATAAACAGAAGATGATTTTCGAGAAAATATCAAAGTTTACAATAAAAAGACGCCCAAAATTGAGCGCCTCTACTAATTATTATTTCGTAACAACTTCATCTTCTTCTACATTCACATTATGTTTACTCATAAATTCTTCAATCTCTTCAACTTCTCTAATGATATCTTTTGACAAGTTTTCATGTCCGTCTTTCGTTACAAGAATGTCATCTTCAATACGAATTCCAATTGATTCTTCTTCAATATAAAGACCAGGTTCAATTGTTATTACCATACCTTCTTCTAACACTCTATCTTTATATGTTCCTACATCATGCGTATCTAAACCAAGGAAATGGCTAACACCATGATAATAGTATTTTGATAACTCTTCATTTTCTTGAATTAAACCAATTTCTTTACACTCTTCTGCCAGTACCTTTTTTGTATGCTCATTTAATGCAGCAAACTTTACTCCGGGCTTAATCAGTTCCGTTGTTTCTTTCAATGCTTTTAATACAATATTATACATTTGTTTTTGACGACTAGAGAATGTTCCATTTGCCGGGAATGTATAACTAATATCAGCGTTATAGTAGTCTTTTTGAGCGCCTAAATCTAGCAGTACTAAATCACCATTTTGAATTTGTGCATCATTGTCTTCATAATGAAGAACTGTAGCATTTTTCCCACTTGCCAAAATTGTATTGAACGCATGATGCTTAATGCCAGATGACTTCAATGTGAAATCAAACTGAGCCTCTAATTCATATTCCATCAAATCTGTTTTTGCATGCTTTAGCACGTTATAAATGCCCTCTTTAGTAACAGCTATCGCTTCTTTAATGATTTCAATTTCTTCCTCTGTTTTAAACACTCGTAATTCACAAATGTTTGGGTATACATTCCCAATTGTTATGTGCGGGTACTGTTCTCTTACATGTTTAGCAAACGCTAATGTTTTCGTCTCAGTACCGTTCCACTCACGAAGTTCCAAGTCTAAATTCACATGTTTCACATTTTCCACGAAAAGCGTATTCGTCATCGTCTTTTCAAAGCTATCTAAATACACAACTTTCTTTATACCTGATAATTTCTCTGCTTCTTCTTTAGAAACTGTTTTTCCAACCCACTTTTCAAGCACTGGATCTGATTTTTCAATGAAAAGAGTCTCTTCTACACTATTTCCAAACTTTTTTAACATGAAAATAACATTCGGCTCATCAATTCCCGTTACATAGTAAAAATTACGATTCGGCACAAATTTATAATGTGCATCAGCTGACATATGAGGTGCCTGTCCAGCAAATAAAATAGTAATTGATTCATCTGGTAATGTTTTCACTAATCTTTCTCTATTTTGAGCAAAAAATGTTGACTTCATAATAATCCCCCTTGCGTTCTATGTATGATTGAAAAACTAATTATCCAATACAATTCATTCTATTATTGTTACAATTTTTCGTCAATTAATAGTGTTCATATAGAAAGTAAAACTTTCATTACTAGGCACATATGCGGTATAAAGTCTCCACAACTATTCCTTTTCACTCTCAATTATGCATATCACTCCATAATTTCTTGACATTTATTCCATATACTTAAAATCTCATATACAGGAAAGGAGTCTACAAATTTGAAACATTATGTAGTAACAGGGTTAGCAATTACTTCTTTATTAATAATTACAGGATGTTCTGGCAATGTGGAAACACAACCAGCAAAAACAGAAACTGTTCAATCTCAGCCAAAAAATAAAGAAACAGCAAATACGATTCCGCAAAACTTCTATAAAGAAATTACATCCGGAAAAATCGCGCACATTCATGGAATTGGCTATGCAGGAAATATGCCAGGGATTTCTATCGCAACTCATAGTGGTATAAAGGTTTATCAAAATGGCAAATGGTTTGAAACTGCTACACAGCTACACGATTATATGGGCTTTCAAGCAACGAAAAATGGATTTTTTGCCAGCGGGCATCCTGAACCAGGTGCAAATTTTAAAAACCCTTTAGGATTAATGAAAAGTTCGGATGGTGGCAATAACCTTGAAAAGCTAGCATTCTATGGAGAATCTGATTTTCATAACCTTGCTGTCGGATATAATACGGAAGCGATTTATTTATACAACGAACGTCCTAATTCTAAATTACAACAAGGTTTTTATTTCAGTACGGACAACGGACAAGAATGGAAAAATAGTAAGTTAAAGGGGCTTTCAAGTACTATCCACTCCTTTTCAGCACATCCCGATCAATCTAGTGTAGTCGCGGTAAGTGCTAAAGATGGCGTGTATTTATCTACGGATTATGGAAATACATTTGAACTATTTTCTAAATCAGTTGAATCGACAGCAGTTACATTAAGTAATGAAGATGTTATTTATACCTCTATCAATAAGCAAAATGAGCAAATGATAACGAAAAAATCAATTGCTACAAATGAAGAAACAAATATACAAATTCCATCTTTAGATTCTAAGGATACCATCATGTATATTTCACAAAACCCTCAAAATTCATCTGAAATGGTATTTGCTACAATGAAAGCGAATGTATTCCTTTCTACGGATGGCGGTAAAACGTGGAAACAGATTACTAAAGAGGGATCATTACAATATAACTAGTTAGAAAGGTGAATATAACGTGTTTTCAACAATTAGTGAATGGAGTTATCAACTCATGTCTCCTTTAATGGATGTCGCGAATGCTACGAAATCAATACCTCTTTTATTTGCGTTTTTATTAGGCATAGTAGGTACCCTTGCTCCTTGCCAATTAACAAGAAACATTAGCGCTATTACACTTTATCCCGCATTAACGGGCAGTAAAACTCCCACCTCAAAATTCGGATAGGACAAAGAAGTTAGGCGGGAGATCAACTGCCCGTAAATGCCCGATTGGTTCAACTAATAATCAGTGGGGGATGAACAAAACCCCCACTGATTAAAGTTTCACTTTATGGCAATCAATCTTTACAAAAGGGACATGCCTGGAAACATATACTGTTATTCATTTTAGGAAAATTAATAGCTTTTACGATACTTGGACTATTAGTATGGGTGTTAGGAAAAGAGATTCAACAAATATTAACTTTATATGTCCCATGGCTACGCAAACTGATCGGACCTTTATTAATTTTAATGGGTCTAATATTATCAGGTATTATAACAGGAAGAAATTTCTTCTCTACCATCTTCCCTATCAAATTTATACGAAAACAAAGTGAAGTCAGCTCATTTTTGCTTGGATTCTTCTTTTCGTTAGCTTTCTGTCCGACTATGTTTGTGCTATTTTTCGGAACGTTAATCCCTTTATCTTTATCATATAATTATGGGTACTTGTTTCCGAAATTCTTTTCGATAGGAACTGCTCTGCCTATCGTTGTACTAATGTTCATCATCTCCTATCTTGGATTAAATGGGGCATTACTCAAAAAGAGCCGAAAAATAGGAAAAAGCATTCAGCGTATAGCTGGTGTACTTCTCATTTTAATCGGACTTTATGATACTGTTCTATATTGGTAATACATACAAAAGGTAAGCTTCAGTGAAATGAGCTTACCTTTTGTATCATTTTATTCATTTTTTCTTTTGCTGTAGTTGAGCTAGTAAATTCGTAACAAACGCCAGAAACAGCGGATCATTCTCTTTTTTAGGTGACCATTGCATAATAAGTTGTCGCGAGATTTTAATTTCTATCGGTTGCACGATAAAGTCATGAATAATTTGTTTATGAAGTCCTGATAATGGAACGATTGTTATTCCTTTAACTTGTAAAGTAAGTGCTAATGCTGAACTAATTGACTCTGACTCCATCACTTTATTAACTACTATTTCATTTTTCATCAAATATGGTTCAAGTACTTCTTTACAACCAGAAAGCGGCATAATAAAAGGATAATTTTTCAACTCTTTAATAGTAAGGTTAGGTGGAATAGTCTTTGAAGAAACCATAACATAAGGATCTTCACCAATAAATTCATAATGAAATCCTGGTATTAAATTTTCTTTTATAGAAATAGAAAAATCTGCACTTCCAGAAGACAGCCAATCTAACACTTCTTGATAGCTTCCTTCTCGAACTGCAAGCACGTACTGACTTTGATCAATATTACCTAGTTGGATACACTCCGCCAAACAATATACAGTAACGGAAGGATACGTAGCTAGTACAATCTTATACAAGCTTCTATTTTTTAATTGTAAAACTGTTTCTTCAAGGTTTTCATACTCCATTAGAAGTCGATCTACACAAACTAAAAATTCCTTTCCATTTTCAGTTAACATCGTTCCTTGTCTAGAGCGATCAAATAAAGTTAAAGCATATCGTTTCTCTAATTTGTTTATGATATGAGTTATAGCCGGCTGTGTCATATGTAATTCTTTCGCTGCTAAACTAATGCTGTTCAACCGAGCCACATTTTTAAAAACTTTAAAATCAAAAACGTTCATTCTGTTCTCCTTATATAAAAGATATTTATATCATCTATAAATAACCTTCATTATATTTATCAAACCACTTCCTATACACTAAGTATACATCATCAATATTACGAAAAAATAAGGCATATAAACATTAGAGGAGTGTTGATTAAATGAGTACTTACGTTTTAGTACATGGAGCATGGCAAGGTGAATGGGCATGGGAATTAGTAAAACCTCAACTAGAGGCTTTCGGACATACAGTTGTTACACTAGACTTACCTGGAAGTGGAAAAGATATGACTCCATCACAAAATATAACGCTAGATTCTTATGTTAATGCAGTAACAGCTACTATAGATCAACAAAATGAAAAAGTTATTCTTGTTGGACATAGTATGGGTGGAATTGTGATCACGCAAACAGCTGAACTTATACCAAATAAAATCGATAAATTAGTATATCTTTGCGCATTCTTACCACAAAACGGAGAAAGTCTTAGTAGTAAATTAGATGGTGAAGCTGGTCCACAATTCTCAATTAATGAGAATGACATGACTGCAGAACTTATACCAGAGTTGACTGAACAAACATTTTTAAATGCTACAGAAAATGCAGCTATTAAAGAATCTTCTTTCAAACAAATGCGTCCTCAGCCACTAGGACCGTTTCAACAAGAGCTAAAAATTTCTGAAGAAAACTTCGGAACTATAGATCGCATTTATATTGAAACAACTCTAGATAGAGCGATTCCAATTGATTTTCAGCGCCGAATGAATACAGAAACTCCTTGCGCGAAAATAATTACTTTGGAAGCTGATCATTCACCATTCTTTTCTAAAACAACAGAACTTGTTAATTACTTAAATGAATTAAGCTAAATTTCATTTAATGAAAATAGACACCCGCGGGTGTCTATTTATTATGCTAACTAAGGATTGTATTTTCTTCTCTACATTTGCATTCCCTTTTGCTTCATCTCCCACTTTTTATACAGTAGTACTGCCCCAAATAAGAATACCCCCGCAATGAACCTATGGGTAACATTTTTATCATTTCATCAGGAAATACGAGTGGAAGTAAGGGAAATGCATAAGCTGCTGGAATACGTATCCCAACAATTTTTAACAAAATAAGCATCAATATCATATTTAATAAAATAACTACAATCCATGAATCGATTGCTAAGTACAATAAAGTTCCAACAGTTGCCGATAGAGTTAATACTAGTATTTGTTTACATGCCATTTTTTCATTGTACATCGGCTTTTGAAGCGATTCATACACAACAACTAATATTGGCGGAATAACCGCTAATTGTTCATAACCAGTGATCCAACATATACTTATCCATACGAAATTTAGTATTAAAAATAAAACCATATATTTATATTGTATTTTCACTTTTCTCTCAAGACCGTTATTCAGTTTAAATATAAGAACACCTAGCATCAATATGAATGTCAAAATGAAGACAGAAATAACAAATGACCATTCAGTCGCATTTGTTACAGAATTTACGATACGTGAAAGCCCACGCAGGACTTTAGTCCGTCTTTAGACGTGGGATGAAAGCATCGTTTTTGCATAGCAAAACATGGTATACTTTATTCATAGTCATGCAAAAGACGTAAAAACATTTGAGAACGAACAATCTGTACGGTATGGTCACAGTACCGTAGCCCACGAACCTATATGGTCTGTTGTGGGAGTGGTGATGGCACACCGCAATCTTGCACGTCAGCGATACCAGAAATGGACTTCGCCTTTGGTAGCAAGAATCCCACTGACGTTAGTCAGCTAGCCCCTTTAGGGGTGGGAGTGTCAATAATGGTAACAAACCAGTCGCAATAGATGGTGCTAAATTTGATTGTATAACACGTAAAAACAGCATCATTAATATAAGTGTTAAGCTAACTTTTCCTATATAGGAAATATCCATTTGATTCACTGCAAAACCAATAACAGCTGTTATTGACGGCACAATAAAGATTTTTTCTGGTTGTCTTAGCCATCCCGGCTCACGATATGCCCATAAAGCTATTGCCATCGCAGCTATTTCCGGCAAAATTACTTCTGGATCATCTAATAGTACACCAGCTGCGACCATTGCTAAAATAAATAGAATTGCAATGCTATATGAAATAATTGTCTCTTTCCTTGAAATTACTGAATCCATTATTACATACTCCTTTTATTATCTCTTTTCATTATGCTTGTATAAATGCGGTCAATACAAAGAACCTTCGTATACCCTACTTAGGTATTGTATACAAAAAATCCATATTTCAAGTATTACTTATCTACTTAGTTTCTCCATACTATTTTATATACAGTATAAAGAGTTGATTTTTTACAGGCATTGACACCTTATAAAAGATAGGTTACAATTACTATAAATTAGTAAGTTACTAATTTAAAATAAAATATTAGAGGTGAAAGAAATGAAAAACATTTTATTCCGTATTAATGAATTAGCAAAAAAAGAAAAAACTTTAGGATTAAATAGTGCAGAAAAACAAGAGCAACAAACACTAAGAAAAAGCTATACGAAAGAATTTCGCGGAAGTTTAGATTCCATTTTACTAAATACAACAATTGTAGATTCTAGCGGAGAAAATGTTACTCCACTTGCTTTACAGCATGCTCAAGACCGTTTGAAATTTAGCGAATGAGCTCCGCACTAAAGAATTTCAATAAAACATAAAAAGAGCTGAAATTCCTATATAGAAATTCCAGCTCTTTTTATTGTCTTTTCTAATTTAGTATACGAGCGATACATAGCAATTCTCCACGATACGATCATCGCAAAGGCAAGTAAGAAAAACATCCCGCTTAATTGTGCTAAATCAATCGATTGACTTAAATATGATTTAAGTCCTACTCGTACAGCTAATAATCCAACTAAAATAAATATGAACGCTTTTGACGGTTTCATATATATGTCTTCACCTTTTATTTCGAACTTAGATGTTTTAATAAGAAATATAGAGAAAATAAGTCCTATACTAATTGCCTCTACTATTTCTAACGATGTTAATCGAAACTCTGGTAAGAAGTACATCGATGCGCCAGTACTCATAAAGATTGGCGGTAATATAATTTTCTTTTTCGTTACCGGTTTTTTCGCTGACTTAAATCGAAGAAACATTACTCCAACGGCCATACAAACTGCTACGATACTTGATAAAAGTGCTAAACTCATACTCTCCACCCCTATCTATTTAAAAGACTTTTTGAGCAAAATCATAAACCAAACAAGCCCGACACTTATAATGACATGAGCTAATCCAGCCATATGGCTTAAACCGTTAAAATCTGTTCCATTTACTTGTAAAATACCTCTAAATACCATTGTAGCGATAGTAAAAATTAATCCTGCATTATAAACAATAAACCACGCGCGAAAGCTTTTTGTTTCTTGTACTTGAAACACTTTAAATAAAGCTAATGCAACCAAAAAGAATATGAAGCCGAGCACTAATACGTGTGTATGCACTAATTGCAACATAGTGGATCCTTTAATTCCTTGCGCTTTTGTATACTCTCTAGCAAATACACCTGATAATAAACCAATAATTAAGTAAATGAATGCTGCATTATATAATTTCTTCATTATATTCCTCCTGCTGTAGAACGACAATTAATATCGTCACTTTCCATATTCACTGCAATCATTTTACGCAAAGTTTATGAACGGAATATGAACAGAGTATTACATTGTTAGTTTGGTTTTTTATTTCTTGAAAATAAAAAGGCCATTCCACAACTATTAATTGTGGAATGGCCTTCTAACTTATTTTAAATCTTCAATTGAGAAGGCACCAGGAAGTAACTGCTCTACAGTCACTTCTTTTTCATCGCCTTTTACATTCGTTAGTAAAACTGGCATTTTCGGATTACAAAATTCAGCAATAACTTGTCTACATGCACCACATGGTGAAATCGGTCCGTCCGTTTCGCCTGTAATGACTAAGTAACTAAAGTCGCGCTCACCTTCTGATACTGCTTTAAAGATTGCCGTTCTTTCTGCACAGTTACATAAACCGTAAGAAGCATTTTCTATATTACAACCAGTATAGATTTTACCTTCTTTCGTAACTAACGCTGCCCCAACAGGAAATTTTGAATACGGAATATACGCTTTTGATAACATCTTATTTGCTTCTTCAATATATTTTTTCTTATCCATATTATTTCCCCCTCAAAGTAAATGTAATTATGATTAGTCAGTAATAACTGTATGAACCAATTTAGGAGCCACTGCTGTTTCAGAGATAGAAATATTTTCATAAATTTTTGCTTTTACATCTTCTACATTTTCACGATTTGCGTAAATCGTTACGAATGGCTCACCTTCTTTTACTGCGTCGCCAACTTTTTTACGTAACATTAAACCTACAGCTAAATCAATTTCATCTTCCTTCGTTGCACGACCTGCACCAAGTAACATAGCTGCGATACCGATTTCATCTGCAACAATGTTTGAAATAACACCTGAAGTTTTTGCAGGTACATCAATTACATACTTCGCTTGTGGCATTTTTTCTGGATTGTCTACAATCGAGCTGTCTCCGCCTTGATTGCTTAAGAACTCTTTAAATTTCTCAGTTGCTTTTCCGTTTTTCATAACTTCAATTAGCATTTCACGAGCTTCTTCTAATGTATTTGCTTTTTTCGCAAGTACAACCATTTGGCTACCTAATACAAGTACTAATTCTGTTAAATCTTCTGGACCTTCACCTTTTAAAGTATCAATTGCTTCCTTCACTTCTAGAGCGTTACCAATCGCAAAACCAAGAGGTTGTGACATATCTGAAATTACTGCCATCGTTTGACGTCCAACATTATTTCCGATACGTACCATTGCATGAGCTAATTCTTTTGCATCTTCTTCTGTTTTCATAAATGCACCAGCACCTGTTTTCACATCAAGTACGATCGCATCAGCACCAGCTGCAATTTTTTTACTCATAATTGAACTTGCGATTAGAGGAATCGAGTTTACTGTTCCTGTTACATCACGAAGTGCATAGATTTTTTTATCAGCAGGTGTTAAGTTTCCTGTTTGTCCGATAACAGCCACTTTATCACGGTTTACAATATCAATGAATTGCTCTTTCGTAATTTCAACGTGGAATCCTTCCACTGCTTCTAATTTATCAATTGTCCCGCCCGTATGTCCTAAACCACGACCAGACATTTTTGCTACTGGTACATCTAAAGCAGCAACTAATGGTCCTAATACTAATGTTGTTGTATCACCAACACCGCCAGTTGAATGCTTATCTACTTTAATGCCTTCAATTGCTGATAAGTCGATTGTTTCTCCAGATTCAACCATTGCCATTGTTAAGTCTGCGCGTTCACGATCCGTCATATCTTGGAAGAAGATTGCCATTGCAAGTGCACTCGCTTGATAATCCGGAATACTTCCATCTGTATATCCATTAATAAAGAAATTAATTTCTTCAGTCGTTAATTCTTTTCCATCACGTTTTTTCGCAATAATATCTACCATTCTCATTACAATCACCATTCCTTTTTATATTATATGAATCTGTTAAAATAATAAGCCAACGATTGTTGCTGATAAGAAACTTACTAATGTTGCACCAAAAAGTAATTTCAAACCAAATCTTGCGACTACATTCCCTTGTTTTTCATTTAAGCTCTTAACTGCCCCTGCAATAATCCCAATTGAAGAGAAGTTTGCAAACGATACTAAGAATACAGATATAATCGCTGTCGTTCTAGCTGAGAAATTAAAGTTTCCTTGTGCTAAATCTGTCATAGCGACAAATTCATTCGATACTAATTTTGTTGCCATAATATTTCCGGCATTAACTGCTTCATGCCAAGGTACACCCATAATAAATGCAAATGGTGCAAATACATAACCAAGAATTTCTTGGAATGAGATACCGATTACACCTTTAAATACTGCATTAATGAATGCAATAAGAGCAACGAAACCAATTAACATAGCTGCTACTGTAATCGCAACTTTAAACCCATCTATAATGTATTCCCCTAATACTTCAAAGAAGGTCTTTTTCTCTTCTTCTTGTACTTCTAACATATCCTCTTCTTCTGTAACTTCATACGGGTTAATAATAGAAGCAATAATGAAGCCACCGAATAAGTTAAGCACTAAAGCGGTTACAACATATTGCGGTTTTAATAACACCATGTACGATCCAACGATAGACATAGAAACGGTAGACATTGCAGATGCACATAATGTATACATTCTCTTTTCTGGCAATAATCCTAGTTGTTTCTTAACTGAAATAAACACTTCAGATTGCCCTAAAATCGCAGAAGCAACAGCGTTATATGATTCTAATTTCCCCATTCCATTTACTTTACTTAATACTAGACCGATAGATTTCACAATAATAGGTAATACTTTAATGTGTTGTAAAATACCTATTAAAGCTGATATAAATACGATTGGCATTAATACACTTAAAAAGAATGAAAACTCTTTTTGATTTACTAATCCACCAAATACGAAATTCACACCATCAGCGGCATATTTTAATAATTCTCCAAAACCATCTGCTATTCCGCTAATTAATATATTCCCTACACTTGTATTTAATAATAAAAACCCCAAAATGAATTGTAATATAACCATCGTTATGATTGGGCGATATTTGACTTTCTTTCTATCATTACTAGCAAGCCAAGCGATACCTAAAATCAATACGAGGCCTAAAACACCGATTAAGTATTTCATAAGCCGTCTCCTCCCATTCGTATCCGCTTACATCTTTTTCAATTGTTAAAGCAATAGATACACTTTACTTTAAATGTGTATCTATTGCCCTTTACTTCATTATTGATTAGTAGTTATCTGTAGCACCTTTTGCATCATTTAATACGATTGCAACACTAGCACTTGCTCCAACGCGAGAAGCTCCAGCCTCTACCATTTTGTCTGCATCTTCACGTGTACGAACGCCGCCAGATGCTTTTACACCAACGTTTGGTCCAACTGTTTTACGCATTAATGCGATATCTTCTGCAGTTGCTCCGCCAGTTGAGAATCCAGTTGAAGTTTTTACGAAATCAGCACCAGCTTTTACTGATAATTCACAAGCACGAACTTTTTCTTCATCTGTTAGAAGGCAAGTTTCAATGATTACTTTTACAAGAGCTTTTCCTTTTGCTGCTTGTACTACTTCATAAATATCTTTCTCAACGAACTCATTGTCGCCATCTTTTAAAGCACCTACGTTGATTACCATATCAACTTCAGTTGCACCTTTTGCGATAGCATCTTTTGTTTCGAATGCTTTTGTTTCAGTAGTGCTTGCTCCTAATGGGAAACCGATTACAGTACAAACGTCTACATCATGTCCAGCTAATTCTTCAGCAGCTAGCTTTACCCATGTAGGATTAATACAAACTGAAGCAAATTTGTATTGCTTTGCCTCTTCGATTACTTTCATAACATCTTCTTTAGTAGAATTTGGTTTTAAAATTGTATGGTCAATTAACTTTGCAATGTTCATTATCTTCACTCCTCATATCTTTTAACAACTTCATTCTAACTCTTAGTTGAACAAATGTAAATACACTTTTGAAATTTTGTTCACTCTTTTACAAAAGGGAATTTCTTGTAGTAGATACGGTGCATTCTAGCTGTGAAACAATTCATATACATCACAAGTTGAAATCAAAACTTTTATGTTAACACTGGTAGTATGTATCTCAATATCCATAATTATTTTTAAAAAGGAAGTTTGTGTTCCAAGAAGGACTCCTATCATTTATACATAACAAAATAAAAGGCTTTCTCAAAATTAATATTTTGAGAAAGCCTTTTATTTCTAATCTTTTTGATAATGTAACAATTCTTTCGCCGTATGCTGATCGATAATTAATACATTTGCATACCCGCCACGTAACGCACCATCAATTGCTTTTACTTTTCTATTACCACCTGCAACTAAAATAGAACGTTTCTTTAATTTAAGTTCCTCTAACTCAATTCCAATTGTACGCTTATTAATTTCTTCGCTACTAATATTTCCGTCTCCATCAAAGAAACGTGAACAAATGTCACCGACCGATTGTTTTTTCAAAATGTTCGTTTCATCCTTATCGAAATATCCTAATCGGAATAATAGCGCTTCGTCTCGCACTGTTCCAACAGTGAAAACTGCAATATTCGCTTGTTTTCCCATTTCGATAATGTGATGAATATGTCTATCTTGCTCCACTAATTCTTTTGTCACTGCATTATCAAATATAACTGGAAGGGGTAGATTTCTTGGCGTCGTTTGAAAAGCATCTGCAAATAAAGCAATCGTCTCATTCGCATATGTATTTACACTTGAGTGACTAATGCCACCTTTTAATTGGACAACCTCTACACCTTTCACATGTTGCGGCACGATTTTTCTAGCGATTTCATACATCGTCATTCCCCAGCTTACACCAACGATATCACCAGTTTTCACTGTCTTTTCCATATACTCAGCAGCATACTTACTAATATACTCCGTAATCGTTGCATATTCTGGTACTGGAGAAAATACGACATGCGCTTCTAACAGGTTGTACTTTTCTTTAAGTAAATTCCCAACGTTATCTAAATCAGCAAACGGATCGGCTATGCTAATTTGAACAAATCCTTTTTCTTTTGCGTACTTTAATAATCTAGAGATCGTCGGTCTTGAAATATTTAATTTGTTAGCAATTTCTTGCTGACTATAATCTGATTGATAATATAATCTTGCAACTTCAACGCTTAACTGTTGTTTATCTTTTTCCATAGTAACTTATTACAAACCCTTTCCTGTATTTCCCTTTCGTTACAAGCATTATACAGCTTTATGCAAGAAATTTCGACTACCGAATTTTATCCACCTAAACTTCTACTGCACTTAGTATATACAATAAAACTTTATTGTGTAGCTTCATAAACTCAATACAGATGATCTTGAAGCAGATAAAGTGAAACTTTAATCAGTGGGGGGGTGTCCATCCCCCACTGATTATTAGCCCTCACCAATCGGGCTTTTACGGGCAGTTGATCTCCCACCTAAATCCCCCGCATTCCCCAAATTTTGAGGTGGGAGTCTTACTGCCCGCAAATAGCGAGATAAATCGATTCATATTCAATTCATTCTTTTTGTTCTTTCTGTAGTAACGATAACAAAACCCTTCAATAACAAACATTAAATATTGTTTATGGAACTTCCTTAACGTACGGTAAAACCAAGTTTTTTAACATAGAAATTCCTTAGCGTGCGAAATTCACATTTTGCTGGCGAGACCCCATACCCATCAAGCTAAAATTTTAAAGTACCCCCCAGAATGAAAATTCTATTCATTATTAACTACTGATAACGAGAATTATGTGAAATATGCCCTTTTTATAAAAACTATTAAGGTAGGATTTTTATTTTTTGATATATTATACCATTTATTTAATGGTATAATATGGTTTACATTCTATGGACTGGAGTTGAATGAATGAGTGAGTATTATAAATACAAAAGGTGAAATTAAAAAAACAAAAAGAAAAGTATTAATAACTATACTTACTATGTTAGTAATTATAATTGGATTTGGATATTGGGAATTTTTTAGTTTGCAAGGTGTTCCAAAAGGTGAATTAATTCGAACAGTGAAATCTCCAGATGGAAAATATCTCATTAAGACTTATTTTCATAATGCAGGATCATTAAGTGCGGATGCTGTTAGGGGTGAATTAGTTAACCTTGATACAGATTCAGAAAAAAATATATATTGGAACTATCCAGATACGGATCCATATATTGAATGGGTAAATAAGAATATTGTTAGAATTGGAGATCAAACTTTAGATATTTCACAGAAAGAAACCTATGATTGGCGTGATGATGATAAGCACGTTAAAGAAATGCCTAAACAATTTATTAGATAAAACAAGAAAAATTAAATTTATTCAATCTTATTTGTTTAACTATAGATAGGATTATATGAGTGAAAAGTCCCTTTAGAAGATCTAAAGGGACTTTTTTAGGTTTCTAGATACGACTACTGATAATTGGTGTTATATTAAGGAGTCTCGCCACATCGTCATCAAGCTTAGAAATTGATGGTTCCCAAAAACGAAAAAACGAGCTAACTTCTCATAGATAACTGTGGAGAGATAATAATTTTGTTTTGTGAGTCCTTCAAAATATTGACAACATGGAGATAGTGTTAGTTATTGTTTAAGTTGATGACTCTAAGATACCAGTTTAGTTGACCTGATAGCGATGTATGCGTACTCCTAAAAAATTTACCTTTGGCATCAGGGAAATTAAATAGGGTGATAATTATTACAAGTGAATTAGGTTTCCTGTGAATTTTAAATTAAAGGTCTTATCCAAAGTTGAGAAAAATCCACATATCCAAAATATTTCATCTTAATATTCGTTAAATCTGATGAAAAAGGAATTTGACGTGTATCATAGTATAAGGGAATCATAATAGAGGATTCTATCAGTTCTTTTTCAAGATTCTTATTTAATGAAGCCCACTCCTCAAAATGTGTATGTTTGTATTTAGAAAGGTGTTTTTTTAGTGATTTATTTGTTTTTAAAACCTTAGCCAATGGTGAATATCTAGCTGTTAAAAAATAATAAAATGATATCTCTTGATTCATCTCGAATACTTCACCATGAATAAAGAGATCGACTTGTTCATTAAGTTTTTCATCCCTAAGATAGTTTTCAAATGGAACCCATTTAACTTGAAAAGGTATATTTTCTTTTTCTAAGATATTCATTAACCATTTTGTTGTCGCTTCTGTATACTGAGTAGCTTTTATAATAAGTGGTTCTTTAAATTCGGGACGTTTTCTTTTTGAAATATTGACTTGATGATCTATGTCTTTCAAACAGCTTTTAATATTTGGGATTTTTTGAGAATCATATTCATGAATATGATTCATATTGTTAGCGATAATAGAATGTAAGTAATTACGAACATCTATGTGTTGAATTGACGAATTACGCCAAGCATTCATAATTATAACACCGAAACCTGAATTCCTTTCTACTTGAAAGGTAGAATTACTTTTATGGTGTTTGGAAGATTGATAAATAGTATCAAATTCTAGAGGGACCTGAATGAATTCTACTGTATCTAGCAAAGGTCTTTCTTGAAAATAATCATGAAATGCTATCAATGATGTTTTCTCCTGGTTATTCTCTCCTATATAAAAACCACCGGTTCCTATGATTTGGCCGTTATTTTCTTTATAAATGCTTGTATTTATCATGCATAACATTTGTAAACAATAACTACAACTATCTGGATAATGTATATCAATAATTAATGGTGATACAATCTCTATTTTTTCTATGGGTGCCCATAAGTCTTTATAGTATTTATGACTACGTAGTTTTGAGAGACATAGTTTCACGTCAGCCGCTGTTAAGATGGATCCATCATGAAATTTTATAGACTTTTTTAAATATAGTCTAAGCTTAGATTGAGTTAAATCCCAACTGTGAGCTATTTCAGGGAATATGTTCCCCTTTTCATCCATATAAACAAGTCGATTGAAAACGTTCGCGACAATATGTGCACTATGTACATCGGCAGCCTCGAGCGGGTGTGTTGTTAAAAAGGGCTTTCTTCTAGGAATAATTAATTTATCATCCGAATTATGTATATAGCCAAATTTTGAATGAAACTTAGTCATCAAGCGTAGTTTACTGTTTGGAGACCAATTATATAGTAAATATTTACTGCTTTTTTCAACAGGCTGTTGATCCATAATTTCCATTACTTGTGACTCATAGATTTGTTCTATATTTTTCAACCATTGAAGAGAGGAGGAATTTCCTCTGCCTTTTCCAGAAGTGAAAGTCAGCCAATCTTCATCCATCCATTTATGTAAGTAACGTACTGTTTGCTTTGTACTTAAATTAAAAAAATCTGCTAGGTCTTGTATTTTTATATTTCCTGAAGAAAATGATTGCCATAGATTCAGTAAATTTTTATCCATTTTCCTATCTCCTTTTATAAGTGGACATGTTTTTCTGGATATGTCCATTTTTAGTTTGATAAGTCTAGTTTAATATAACATTAGACAAAAGGAGGAGATACGATGAATTGGAAAGACTTTGAGCAAAATATAAAAGTACGCTTAATTACATCGTTTTTTAATCGTGCTGTTACATCAGCAGTAATGCCTTTCATGGCATTGTTTTTTGCTCAAGAAATAAATAAAGTATGGGCCGGGTTATTTTTAATCTTAACGGTTATTTTGAGTTTTTTTTCAAATTTAATTGGAGGTTACATTTCAGATCGCTTTCAACGAAAGAAAATCTTATTGTTAACTTCTTTTTCTAGTACTTTGATGTTTTTATTCATGACTTTAAGCTTATATCCTACAGATAAGATGATTTGGTTATTTGCAATTGCTTATGTAGGTTTTATAATATCTAGCAGTCTTGGGCGCCCATCCATGCAAGCTATTATCATAGACTCAACTACACCAGAAAATCGAAAGGCTGTTTATACAATTGACTATTGGCTTATGAATCTTTCTATGGCAATTGGTGCAGCATTAGGTGGTTTTTTATACATTAATCACCAAAAAGAGTTGTTTATATTACTGACTTTTGTTTCTGCTACATTACCAATTGCTTATAAAATTTGGCTAGTTGCAGAAGTTAAAGAGTACTTAGAAAAAAGGAATGGAAATATAGTACTTGATCTAATTCAAAACTATAAAGTTGCTATTCAAGATAGAGCATTTTTAAGAGTTGTAATAGGGTCTACCTTCATATTTGCGGCAGAGTTTTCTTTAAACAGTTATATTGGTGTACGACTTTCAGAAACATTCAATCCAATAAGCATTGGGAACTTTGAAATAGTAGGAGTGAGGATGCTAAGTATTCTTAACATACAAAATATGCTTTTAGTAGTATGTTTAACGTTTATTGTAAATAAATTTACAGATCGTCTAAGTGGAAAAAAAGCGTTACTTTTAGGTCTTGTGCTATATGGTGTAGGCTATGTGACAGTAACATCTGCAAACACTTGGTACGTACTGATTATTTTTAATTTTATTGCCACTGTTGGTGAACTTGTCTACTCCCCAATCAGAAATGCAGAACAAGCTAATATGATTCCGGCTGATAAAAGAGGATCGTATTCAGCTTTTGCAGGTCTAGCATATATTGGTGCGGATCTAACTGCAAGAATGACTATTATCATTGGTGCATTTTTGGTTCCTACGATGATGTCCGTTTACATTGGTATCATTGCAATAATGGGGACATTCCTCTTATACACTGGACTGTTTGTTAGAACCAATATTCAATCTCAGGAACGGTTGAATAAAATGTCATCATAATATAATACTTTAAATGAAAAAATACGCTATTCTTTCTATAGAATCGTAGGAAAGGATGGCGTTTTTTATGTCTATTTCTGTATCTAACGAGTTACACCTATTTGCTCAGGAGATTCAAAGTTTTTTATCTCCAAATACCTTACGGGATCTTGCTAGAGATGTTGGTTTTGTACAGCGAACCAGTAAATACCAAGCAAAAGATTTAGTCGCTTTATGTGTATGGATGAGCCAAAATATCGCTACAACTTCTTTAACTCAATTATCTAGCTGTTTGGAAGCATCAACAGAAGTACTCATCAGTCCTGAGGGACTGAATCAACGGTTTAATAAGGCGGCCGTCCAACTTTTACAATACCTACTAGCCGAACTACTAAGCAAAAAATTGGCCGCATCTATGCCGATTTCTTCTCCATACACTTCTGTTTTCAAGCGTATTCGTATTTTAGATTCAACTGCATTTCAACTCCCGGATGTATTTTCATCGGTTTATCCAGGTGCAGGAGGATGCAGCCATACAGCTGGGATAAAAATTCAACTTGAGTATGTTCCTACATATTCATACAGGTCCAGGTAAACAACATGATCGCACTTACGGCTCTCTGTGTGCCCCAACTGTGACGGCAAATGATTTATGTATCCGAGATTTAGGTTATTTTCATTTAAAAGACCTTCAATATATACAAGATAAAGAGGCCTACTATATCTCTCGTATCAAGTCGAATACACGTATTTATCAAAAAAATCCTAACCCTGATTATTTTCAAGATGGAAGAATTAAGAGAGGTACAGAGTATATACAGGTAGATATGGAGACGGTAATGAACTCTCTTCAACCAGGACAAACATGTGAAATAGCTGATGCTTATGTAGGTATGATTGATAAAGTGCCAGCTCGTGTAATTGTTCATCGATTAACAAAACAACAGCAACAAAAACGATTACAAGATCAAGCTGTAAGAGAAAAAAAGAAAGGAATGAAGTATTCTCCTCGTAGTAAACGACTCAGTGGTATCAATGTATATATGACAAACACCCCTACAGATATTGTCCCGATGGGACAGGTACATGACTGGTATTCTTTGCGTTGGCAAATCGAAATTTTATTTAAAACGTGGAAGTCATTCTTTCAAATTCATCATTGTAAAAAGATAAAACCAGAACGATTGGAGTGCCATTTATATGGTCAATTGATTGCCATTCTACTCTGTTCTTCTATCATGTTTCAAATGCGCCAATTGCTCCTCATGAAGAAAAAACGAGAGCTTAGTGAGTATAAAGCCATATATATGATTAAAGACTATTTTCTTCTTCTATTCCAAACTATACAAAAAAACACCCAAGAGCTATCAAAGGTGTTACTTCGCCTGTTCAATCTCCTACAGCAAAACGGGCGGAAATCTCATCGATATGAGAAAAAAACGGTCTTTGATATATTAGGTGTCGTTTACAATTGTACCCTGTCTGATAATCAAGCCGCTTAATTCAAAAAAGTGAAACCCGTTAGGGTTTATTTCGTATGCAAATCTTTCAATCACCTACACTTGCCCTTTAGAAAAAAGAAACAATCTCGCCTAAAATTGACTTTGCATAAGCTTAGCTTGATAGCGATGTGGCGAGACCCCATGGCCATCAAGCTAAAGTTTTAATGTGCCCCCCAAAATAAAAATTTTCTTTCACTACAGTTAATTACTTTGAGAAGTCAGCGGATTTTTTCATTTTAGGGGGATTTTGTTTTGTTAGCTTGATAGTGATGGGATACAGCCAACATCTTGGAAGTTTTATATGCTAAGCGAATTTTAACCTAAAAAAGCCGAATTCCTGTACGTTAAGTGAAGTGGCATTTCATTCACATAATCCCTATTATCTGAAGTTAATAAAGTCTGTTACACTCTCTTCTTTAAAAACGTTTCCATAATATCCTTCTTGAATCTTTCATAATCAAGCTGAAAAGCTACATTATGCGTTTTATAGCCTGGATTAGTAGCAAAACGAAAGTCTGCAATACTTTGACCAAATCCTTCTCCTTGATCAGGAATTACTTTAACGGGTACTCTTGAAAGGCCAACAGCCTCTTGATTCAGCAAATACCACACTGTTACAAAATCATGCATAGGGCTTCCACTTATACCAGGATTAGACTTGGAGTAAAATTTATAATAATAGTCTAACATAGGTTTGATGATGAGTCCTGCAAGGTCCTGTGTATTCCGATGAAATGCATCAATTTGCTGGACCATTTCGGGTGTAACAATCGCATGTTGAGTCACATTTAAAGGAATAATTGTCAAGTTCTTTGCATGCTGCAGAATTAAGTTTGCTGCATAAGGGTCTGAGTAAAAGTTAGCTTCAGCCACAGCAGTTACGTTACCTGGATAGAAAAAAGCTCCACCCATGCAAATGCATTCTCTTACGTTTCTCATTGTTTCTAAATTCAACACAAAAGTCGTAGCTAGCGAAGAAAGTCTTCCTAAATTGATAATTGTAAGATCTTCTAAATTTGATTCTATAATTTGATAAATATCATTTAAAGGATAAACTGGATATGAAATTTCAGGAGGAATGATAGGTCCTAATCCGACTTTTCCATGTACCTCAGGGAAATACTGAATCAATATACCTGTCAACGGTACAGAAGCACCAAGGAATACAGGTATCTCTTCTCTTCCCGCAATGTACTTCAAATAGTTAATATTTCTTATTACATTTTCTCTGGATACATTTCCATAATCGGCTACAATTCCTACAAGTTGAATGTCTTTACGAAAAAAGGTGTACAGTATAGCAAACGCATCATCAATCCCCAAATCTGTAAACAGGAGAACCTTTTTTTGCATATCTCTTCCTCCAAAATCTATAGAATCCTACTTTCACTAATGATGTAGTGATCAGACTAAGCTTGTATGTATATATTTTATGTATTCTTAAATAGTTGATTCTATTCACTTGAAATAGCTTTGCTCATCTAAATTTGATATTATGTTCAAGCGTAAGTTTCTGTTCTTAAGTTCATAGGCATGTTGTGCTATCCCATACCCATCAACTTAAGAATTTTTTAACACCCCAAAACGAAAAAACAAGTTAAATTCTCATAGATAACTATCTTATAATTAATTATATAATTTATTTTGCGATATAATAATATAAAGATATTACCCTTAAAAGTGGGATTCAAATTGGTTAAAAACTTACCTTTACTAATTTATTTTGATACTAGATGTAAGTTCTTCTACATTAAGTACGAACGGATATTTTTCTCCAGTTATAGAATGGTCTTTAATGATTATAAGTATTATTTTAAACATTACTGCAGTTATAGGTTTATCACTACACGTCTTTGTATATCAACCTATGAAAAGATTTGAAAAAATTAAAATGAGACCTTCAAATAAAATAATTATATTTGAGGTAACACCACATCGCCATCGAGTGTTGATTTAGAAAAAAGTTTAATTATAAATATTTTATGATATTCAATAAATTTAACTTTTAAAAATATTTTTATTCTTATTCAACTATCCTGCCCCGTTAGTTTAAGTACATTTCTTCACAATTTTTACAGTGATAGTAACATAAATACCCAACAAAAAATCATCTCACCTCTAGAAATCTATAATGGTAGTTTTAGAATAAGTAAATAAGAGAAATAACCACCATTGATTATTTCTCTTTTCATATACATATTTATTTTTGGAAAAATAACCTAACTCCAAATGCTAATAATACTGTACCAGTAATCCCCTCTATTGTACGGTTCACTTTTTCTTTTCGTAAAAAAGTTCTTAATTGACGTATTAGTGAGATATAAAGTAAATACCATATTGCTGTCAAAGTCGTAAATGTGAGTCCTAACAACAGAAATTGGAAGAGATGACTTTGATTGCTCACAATAAATTGGGGTAGAAAACTTAGGAAAAATACAGCCGTTTTCGGATTTAAGATTGCCGTGGTAAATCCTTGTCTAAAACTTTTAATCGTACCAATATCCTTAGAGTTCATTTCCACTGAACCTGACATATCTTCTTTTTTAGAAAAGGCACTTTTAATTGACTTTACAGCTAAGTAAATTAAATAAAAAGCCCCAGCATATTTTATTAATGTAAATAGCATAGCAAATTTCATTAGGATAGCAGAGAGTCCTAGTGTAGCCATTATTGTATGAATCATCATTCCAGATACCGTTCCTAAGACGGTCCTTATCCCACCATTTCTACCATGCGAGATAGTGTTTTTTGTAACTAAGGCAAAACCGGGACCAGGCATTATTATGATTAGGATTGCTGTAAGGATAAATAATAAATAATTTTCCATGTTTTAGTATTTCCTTTCCAATTTTTAGTTTTGCTTATAGTATAGCTTTTTCCCTTAAAACATTAAATATAAAAAGCGTGATCAGGAGTTTATCGAGGTTATTAGTATCAATTTGACCAAACATTATCCCAAAGCTACATTGATAAAACACACGGCAAACTTATGGGTAAAATTACATGCTCGGCTCTCCACAAAAAACGGGATGAAAAAATAAACAGCAGAACTAGTCCACTGTTTATTTCGTCACACCTTCATGTAATTTTTCTGTATAATCCTTTACATCCTTCCAGCTATCTTTCGCCGTATTTAAATCTTCTTTTATAAACGTAAATTCTTCTGGACTGATTCCTTTTACGTTTTGTAGTAAATTATTATATTTCGCACCTACCGTATACCATTGATTTGATATATTTTGCAGTGCCGTAATTGCTGCATCAATCGTCTCTGTCATATTTGTTGTTTTATTTTTCACATCTGTTAAAATTGCCACTTCTGCTTGCGCTCCTGAAATTCTATCCTTTAAATTGGCTATTTCTCTTTCGGCATTTGCAATATCTTTTTTCGCAATTGCAATCATCGGCCCGCCAGCAAGACATGTTATTAGCGCTACGCAAAGTACACCACCAGCAATGACCATATCATTACTCTTTTTGATTGAATCATTATATGTATTTATTTGTTGCTCTAGAGCTGGAATACCAGCATTCGTACTCGCCAAAATCGAGGTTAATTGATTTGTATCCTCTTTAAAACTATTTGTATCTTTCGCCATTCTATCGCGAAAAGCTTTTAAATCTCCTAATAATACATCTACCTCATTTTGATTCTTTAAAATATCCGCATACAACTTTTCTAAATCCGCTTTTAATTTACCACTATCTTTTTGATCGATAGCTAATAGCATGTCATTATAGTACGTTTGAAAAGTATTATTATAATCAATAATATTTTGATCCGTTTTCATAATTTGAGGTTTCATATTATTTAACCAATAAGCCGCGTTAATTTTTGCATCTCTTTGATGCTGAACCATATTCCCTTTAAACTCACCATTAATTGAACTTATTTTACTCAAATCAGTCTCTTGCTGATTTTGAATTAATTTTGCATATGAATCCATTGCGAATATGCTCGATGTCGTTTGCGCCATTACATCTTGGAACCCTGCTGGTCCGAGAGAATAGTTTTTCGCATTTTCTTGTAATGTTTTTACGTTTTGTTCTGCTGCAAGAGGATGTAAAGGAAACGCATTACTCGTTGCGACTCCAGCAATCATTATCGTTAAAAGACATTTTTTATAGAAATTATTACGCATACTTATCACCTATTCTTTTTATGAGGATATGAAACGTTAGAGGTAAAAAAAGCTCCTGCTCACTACTGAACAGGAGCTCTCTATTATTTGATAAATATTTTATCTATACGTAATGCTATAACAGTTTAATTGTTATTATGCTTTTTTCGTATCTACTACTTTAATATCCTCAGCATAAATCTTTTCTGCATAGTCTTTAATGTTTTTCCAGCTATCTTTCGCAATGTTTAAATCTTCTTTAATGAAAACAAGATCGTTTGGACTAATAGAATCTACATTTTGAAGTAAAGAATTGTATTTTGATCCCATTGTGTACCATTGATTTGAAATGTTTTGCAACGCTGTAATTGCAGTGTCAATTGTATTTGTTAAATACTCAGTTTGCGTTTTAATGTTCGTTAGTCCCGCCACTTCTAATTGGGCAGTTGTAACTTGTCCAGTTATTTTTTGAATTTCAGCTTGTGCATTATCAAGCTCTTTCTTCGCTAATACGATTCCAGCTGTTCCACCACCTACAGCTGCTGCACCACCTGCAATTAGTGCGATTCCTAACGGCGTTCCTGCTCCCGTAGCAATAACAACTGCACCACCGATAATTGCAATTGGTCCTAAAGCTGTCGCAACAGATGAGCCGATAATAATTGCATTATATTTACTAATTGCTTCATTATACGTTGTAATTTGATTTTGCAGAAGCGGAATTCCAGCATCTTGACTAGCTAAGATAGATGTAATTTGATTTGCATCTCCCTTGAAATTTTGAGTATCTGTAGTCATTTTATTTCGGAATTTCTTCAAGTCTTCTACTAACTGATCTACTTGCGCTTTATTTTCATTAATACTACTTGATAATCTAGTTAGACCTTTCGTAAGAGTTGCTTTATCCTTTGTATCTACCGCGGCAACTAAAGTATCATAATAGTTTTGGAACTTCGTATTGTAGTTAATGATATTTTGATTCGTTGAAATAAGCTGTGGCTTCATTACATCTAACCATTGTTTCGCATTTCCTCTAGCTGTATCTTGATGCTGAATCACTTTTCCTTTTAATGCTGCATCAACTGACGATACATTACCAAAGTTAACATTACCTTGTTTAATAATTGTTAAAGCGTACAGATCCATTACTAAAGCGTTTGAACCTGTTCTTTCCATTGCATCTTTCAGGCCTTCTGGTCCTAATGAATATTCTTCATAGTCATTATAAGCTTTTGCTACCGCATGAACTGGAGCTTGTTTCACTGTACTTTCAGCTGCATAAGTATGAGCCGGCATAATGTTCCCTGCTGCAAATACTGCCATAAGTGCTGATAGAGCCATTACTTTATAAGGTTTTTTCGTCATTTCTCTTCTCTCCCTATATCGTTACTTATTTTTCTGTTTAATGTACTTCAATGTTTGTAACGTAATCTTCAAATTGATTCGTTTGCTTATTCATTTCATCACTTACTTTTTTGAGTTGATTGAAATGTTTTTGAAGTAAACTATTGTCTGTATACGTGCCTTCTTCAATATTTGTTTGAATTTGGATCATATTATTATTTAAAACTTTCCAATCTGTTAATAACGTTTCTAAAGTTGCGATTTGGCGATCAATTAGTTCTGTAAAGCTACTTACTTGATCTTCAACGAATGTAATTTGAGTCGCCTCTGATTCAGTTTGTGATAACTTTTGAATAAGTGGTAATAGCTCTTTTTGCTTTTGCTGAATACGCAGAGCTGCTTCCCTCGTTTGACTATCTGCAGCATTTACAATTTCATTACTTAAAGTACCAATAGAAACAAAATCGATTGTTTTCGTTTGTGCAGTTTGATTTGTGATTGTAAATACTTGTTTACCGATATTAATAGAACCTTTAATAATTTCTTGAGGTCTATTCAAAATAATAGTTAGTTCAGCTTGAATTTCCCCTTGAATTCTTTTAATATCTTCTCTTAATTTCACAATATCTCCACTTGATCCTTGAAGTGTTTTTATTGCCTCATCAGCTTTAATTGATAAGTTGTTACTATCTTTGTCTAATACCGATTTAAATCGATTTAACTCTAATAAATCTTGCTCCATACTCTCTTGGATGCTTTGTACTTGCAATTGTAATTTTCCATATGCGCTTGTGAAATCTGCTTTTGCCTGTTCATCTTCATTTACTTTTCCTGCAAGTTCATAGAGCTTACTATAATAGCTATTAAATCTAGTACTATATCTCATCATCTCTTGATTTAAGTCGATTAGCTTCGGATTATACTCATCAATCCACTCTCGTACATTCGCCTTTGCAAATTTTTGATGATTCGTCAAACTACTCATCGCATTTACCTTAATGTCTGGCTGTTGCAAAATAACTAATCCGTATGCTTGTATAAGCGGTGACTGTGATCCTAGCATCCTAATTGAATTGGATAATGTATTTGGAGCAATTACATTTTGCGCATATACTGTTTTCACTTCTGTTTGCCCCTCCTTAGCGTAAGCGCTTACAGGAACGAAGCAACTCGTAGATACTGCTGTAACCAATAACCCTGTAATTAAAGTCTTTTTCACTTTAACTCCTCCTATGTATTAGCAACTATTACTATCGCATTTTATTATTCTATTTTCTTGCACATTATTTGAGATGGTTAAAAACCGAGAACGTTCTCACCGTGATTCATGTACTAACCACCTCTCTCAAATTTTATTGCTACAGTACTTACTTATTGTTATAAAACATTCCATAACTTTTCATATGTGCTTAGTATGAATAATATTGTATAAGTGTTCTATTTTATCGCAATTTCCACATTCATACAGTGAATATATTACATAAAAATATTATTCATTTTAAACTAATTAACGTACGAAAGTATGAAATTTCGTTTTGTTTTCATGTAAGTTTTGTACTGTAAGGTCATTTAAACACAGCTATTAATCCATCGTAAAGAAGTATTTTCATTCCCTTTATTTTCAAGAACTCATGTCTTTATTCCAAAATAAAATCCGATTAACTTTCTCAATTAAAATATCCATATATCACAACAAAAAACACTGCTTACTCATAACTGATAATGTTATATTAATATATCTTTTGAACCCGTATGCAATTATGCATAGTATATGCACAAAAAAGGATAACTTCACTTTCGTGAAGTTATCCTTAAAAAATTTCCTTACTTTTTCAAATGATACGGTACTGTCGTAATAACAACATTTCTTTTATAGAGTAAATACGCACGAATGAGTAAACTAGACTGATTATGAAGAATGTTATGCCAACCTTTTTTCGGAATAAACTGTGGTATAACGACCGTAACTCGGTAATTTGATTCACTCGCCTTATATTGTACTGTATCAATAAATTTTGTTAGCGGCTGAATAATACTTCTATAATGAGAATGTAATGTAACAAGCCTTACTTCAGGTTGCCACTTCTCCCATTTCTCTTCAAATTTCTTTTCCTCTTCTCTGTCAAAAGCAACATACACAGCGATAACTTGATCTGCAGAAAGAGCTTTAGCATAGTTCAGTGAATTTTCTACTACATGAGTCATACCAGCTACAGGAACGACAATTACATTCCCCTCAATCGGAACAATCCGTTCACAAGTTTTTAAACTTAATTGATCGCCCACTGCATCATAATGCTTCTTAATTCGATGGAACAAGAAGATAATGAAAGGTAAGAAAATAAGGATTGACCAAACTTGTGCGAACTTAGTTAAAAAGAACATACTCATTACGATAAAACTAATAACTGCACCAATTAAATTAATCGTTAAACGTAAAATCCATCCTTCAGGCTTTTCACGAAGCCATTTTAGTACCATTCCAGTTTGAGAAAGTGTAAACGGAATAAATACCCCTACTGCATATAGCGGAATCAAGTGTTCTGTTTTCCCCTGAAAAGCTACAATTAAAATAATCGAAGAAATCCCAAGTATAATAATACCGTTTGAATAACCTAGGCGGTCTCCTCTAATTGTAAACATTCTCGGTATAAACTTATCTTTTGCAAGATTAACTGCTAATAACGGAAATGCAGAATAACCTGTGTTAGCAGCAAGAATTAATATTAAAGCTGTTGTACCTTGTATGAAATAGTACATGAAATTACGTCCAAATGTTTGTTCAGCTATTTGAGATACGACTGTTACTTCCTTACTCGGTGTAACTCCGTAATAATATGCTAAAAAGACAATTCCTGTGAATAAAACAGCAAGTAACGCCCCCATCGCAAGCAATGTTTTTGCTGCATTGTTTGGGGCAGGATCTTTAAAGTTTGGAATTGCATTAGAAATTGCTTCAACACCTGTTAATGCAGAACTACCTGATGCGAATGCTCTTAACAGTAAAAACAAACTAATTCCCGCAACTGGTGTTCCAATTGGCGCATGTAAAGTAGGTGAAACGTGCCCAGTTAAAATATTATATATTCCTACACCAATTAATATAAATAATGCTAAAACGAATAAATAAACCGGATATGCTAAAACAGAAGCTGATTCCGTTACGCCCCTTAAATTTAAGATAGTAATCAATATGACAAATATAATCGCAATGATTACATTATGTGCATGTAAGCTAGGAAAAGCAGATGTGAGCGCATCTGTACCTGCAGATACACTTACTGCAACAGTTAAAATATAATCGACTAATAAAGATCCACCAGCTATTAAGCCTGGATTCATCCCTAAGTTTTCTTTTGATACAACATATGCGCCCCCACCATGAGGGTAAGCAAAAATAATTTGACGATAAGATAAAATAAGAGCTGTCAATAATACTAATACCCCAACAGCTATCGGAATGGAATACCAATAAGCTATTGCTCCAAGTCCTGCTAAAGCAATTAATATTTGTTCTGGACCATATGCAACCGATGACAATGCGTCAGAAGACAAAATTGCTAGCGCCTTCGTTTTATTGAGCTTTTGCTCCCCTAACTCAGTTGATTTTAACGGTCTTCCAATTAAAAATCTTTTAATAGATGAAACCACTGCTGTCCACTCTCCAATAATTTTGTACGAACTTTTCTGCTTGTTTCAGCCCATAAACTTTTTTAGAAAACAAAAAATGTCTACAAGCCGTCAAGAAATAGACTTGTAGACATTATATTTTTTGTCGCACAAGCTCCACCTTCCTTCTCAATATAACGCTTACGAGGTTAGCTGTCGGATTCGGGCCTTTGAGTAGCCCTACCTTTTTCAAGGATTCACCCCATTGAATTATGCACTAATTCATTAAAACGGGTCCCCCGCACCATGCGGTTTAAGCGATTTAGAAAATTGAAACTGTGGATTATAATACTCCTTTATTTTTAAAATGTAAACAAAAATTTTTAAAAATAAAAAATTTTAAATGATTGCGCATAATCCGCCGATAAATATACATAATGAATACTAAAAAACCTTAAAGGAGACCCGTATGTCTAAAAAGAAGAAACCGCTTTTTTCTGACTCATATTTAGATGCAGTAGCAACTGAAATTAATCAGTTATATGGTAAACGCGAACAGGAAATAAATTTGACAGAAAGAATTAAAAGAAACAAATAATTTGTCATACTCAAATAAAAAAGATAGCAATACACTTATATATTGCTATCTTTTTTATTATTTCATACATCTAATTATATTATGGATTTATTAAAGGTCGTTTCCTCATACACTTTCAAATTTTGATATACAGCACCTAATGAAGGTGCTTCTATAGAAAATTGTTCTGCTACATACAGTAAGTATCCTTGTAAATGTTCCCCTTCGATGAGTGAGCCTTTTTCCATATCACGCTGCATAGATGACTTCATATCATAAGAAATTTTATCAATCGTTTTCATATGGTCCTCAATAATATTATCTTTAACCGGAGCCCCCAATGCCCTCATAATTTGCACAGATTCCTCAAATAAGTTTCGGATAAAATCACGTCCACCTTCACTCTCACGAATCGGTCCTATTGGTGCACGCATTAATGTTGTCACACCTGACATTACAGTGATAAATAAATATTTATGCCACATATCTTGCGTAATATTTTCACTTAAAACAAAACTAGCTTTCGTATCTGCAAATGCTTTAGAAATACGCTTTATTCTCTCTGAATCTTGAGGTTTAATTTCCCCAAATACAAGTCTGTTTGCAGCACTAGTTTGTACAATTTCTCCTTGATCGTTTAACGTCGTCTCAATAAAGCATAAACCGCCCATTACTTTTTCTTCACCGAATTCCTTTTGTAATAGTGATAAATGAGAGATACCATTTAACAATGGAATTATGACTGTATTTTCACCTACAAATGATTTCAAATCTGTTATTGCCTCGTTTAGGTGATACGCTTTTGTTGAGAATAATATTACATCAAACGGAGCGGTTCTATCTTCTTTCGTTATCAGTTTCGGTTGAAAGGAAAAATCTCCATTAACACTACGAATAACAAGTCCTTTTTCCTCTAATTGCTGTTTTCTTTTGCTGCGAACGAGAAATGTAACATCTTCTCCCTTTTCTACTAATCGGCCACCAAAAAATCCGCCGACGCCACCAGCTCCTAATACTAAAATGCGCATACTACATCCCCCTTTTCATAAAACAATCACACTAGTTTTAGTATACATAATATTATACATGTCTCCTATTAAATAAGCTGAATTTTCATTCTTAAACTAGTGAAAACGAGAGGTTATTTAATAGGAAAATTGGGCATGTTGTTTCTATAGCTTATATGGAAAGGACACAATGTAGATGGAGGCAATACAAACAATCGAAGAAAAAGATGTAACAACAGCTATATTTCAATTTATATTCCCGTTTTCGTTTAAAACTGGATATGAACAAAATATGTTCCCTTTCTTACAAAAAAATAATTTCCGTCCTTTTCGACTCGATCATCTTGAAGATGAAAATACATATTACGGGAAGTTTCAAGTTTCACATCGAAATATGGAAGCATATTATCTTTCATTTACAAATAAAATTCTCTTTCCTCATTCAGAACATCAAAAAGGATTACAGCGCTATTCTAAAGACCTTAATTTAAATGGACATTTAACAACAAATCTTATTTCCGTTCCATTCAAGATACATTCTATTGATGTAACACTTTGTCCTTATGAGCTTGGCTTCTTAACAATTCGAACAGAAGTCAAAACCGCTCCAAACATGACATTATCAGAAGCAATCGAATTCGCTTCTCGATTCCGTGTACTTGAAACTAGAAATGATACAACTGAGACTATTTGTATTGAATGTGATGAAAAAAAATATTCACAAGTAGAAAAACTTATATTCGGCGATTTATTTCATGGCTTAACAGACTTCTTTGAGAAAAAGAGATTGCGGAGTTCTTACTTTCAAACATTTCCATTCTTTGAAGATCAACGAATGTATGTACAAACTTTATTATCCATAAACAAAGAGTCAGACCTTCATGTAGTTGATGTATATCGAGCTTCCAGTCTTTCCGGATTATCAGATGATGGTAAGCCATATATTAGTGCAAATAATGTTCCTTATATTCACGATTATTTAACAAAACATTCTTATCAAAGATGGGCTCCTAACCGTTACTTTATTATGGAAGAACATATTTTTACATGTATTACAAATGAAGGTGAACAAGCAGTCACTAAACTTGCTAGTCAAATGTACGGGGAGTTTTATTACGCTTTATTATTAAATTTATTTCATAAAGTTGTTTTATTAAAGATGGCAAACGCCTATGCTGAACTAAATATTGAACAAGATACAAATGAGATAGAGAAGTTAATTTACTCTATCAATTCGTTTACAGCTAACTATTTTTCTTTAGAATTAGTATCTCAATCACAAAGTGAAGATATTTTCTTCCGCTTAAGAAAACTTTTTAACATTGAAATACTATATACGAATGCCAAGCAAAATCTTGATAGTTTGTTTAAATATCAAGAGAATGTCGCCTCTAAAAAAGATAGTCTTTTATTATTAATTTTAACCCTCTACTCTGTGGTGGGCCAAATGTTAGGGTTTACGATGATTGACCTTTTAAAAAACACTGATTCAAATCATATATCTTCACCCCTTGAATATTTTGCTCTTTTAATAGCGATTAGCGGTATAGTCATTTCCCTCATTTTAGGTGCACAAGGTTTATACCAATGGGCTATACAGCATAGAAGAAGAAAAGCATGGGTAAAACAAACTGTATTATCTGCTGTTAAAGAGAAAGAAGATACAAAGTAAATAAAAAAACAGATGGCAGCACGATGCTACCATCTGTTTTTTTATTTAGCTAATTCTGCTTACTTCCCTGCTTCGATTTTTTCTAATGTAGCAGCTACTTGCTCTTCTGTTAATTCGTGTTGCACGATATAACGATTACGTGGGTGTACACGACATTCATGAGAACATGCACGTAAATGTTTTGCTTCACTTTCTTCAGAACATAAAATTTTCTTGTTACATTCTGGATTTGCACAGTTTACATAGCGCTCACAAGGTTCACCTGTAAAATGATCTTTACCAACGATAACATGTTCTTTTTGGTTTACTGGTACAGCGATACGCTCATCAAATACGTAACATTGACCATCCCAAAGTTCACCCTGTACCTCTGGGTCTTTTCCGTACGTTACAATTCCGCCGTGAAGCTGACTTACATCTTCATGGCCTTCTCGAACTAACCAACCAGAGAATTTCTCACAGCGAATTCCACCTGTACAGTACGTTAAAATCTTTTTACCTTCAAGTGTTTCTTTGTTTTCTCTAATCCAATCTGGTAATTCACGGAATGATTCAATATCTGGTTTGATCGCACCTTTAAAGTGTCCTAAATCAAACTCATAATCATTTCGTGCATCAATGATAACTGTATTTTCTTGTTTCATTGCCTCATAGAATTCTGTTGGTTCTAAATATTTCCCAGTCATTTCTTTTGGGTTAATGTCGTCTTCCAAGCGAAGTGTAACTAACTCTGGGCGAGGACGTACGTGCATTTTCTTAAATGCATGCTCATCCGCCTCATCAATTTTAAAAACGATTCCAGCAAAACGTGGATCATTGTTCATTACTTCCATGTATTTCTCTGTTTGCTCAACAGTTCCAGAACAAGTTCCATTAATTCCTTCTGTCGCTACAAGAATTCTTCCTTTTAACTCAAGTGATTTACAAAATTCTAAATGCTGTTCAGCAAATTCTTCTGGATTTTCAATTGTTGTGTACATGTAATATAGTAATACTCTATATGGTTTTGTAGTTGCCAATGTAGTTCTACCACCTATCTAAATTTTAAAATCATGTATAAGTTAACGTTCATATCAAAACATATATAATAAGAAAATATATACAAAATTGTACTTAGCCTATTTTCTTCTATTTACAATTTTTTCTATAAGTTAACAGAAATAAAAACAAGATTACAGAACAAAACACTACGGTTAGGTTGTAATCCCAATATATTATATATCATACAATTCCATTTCCATCAATTAATATGCTGTAATATAGGCTGTATGTTCACATAAATTTCAAAAACAACCCTATAATTTATTATCTTCTCCCTTATTCAACAACCATAAACTCCCAAAATGTTTTTGCATCGTCACACCATTCATTGCACACAGTCATATAATTTGCATTAAGGAAACTTTTATGTTCAAATAAAATCATCACATAACATATCTAAATGTATTGAAATAATGAGTAAGAATAAGGTGAACACTACTATGAATAAAAATATATCAAAAGATGAACAAGTCCCTTCTCAAAGTACAACAGTTCAATCCGCTCATTTAGCGTTAAGTGGACAAACAAAAGGATTTAAAAGACTGTTACCATTCTTAGGCCCTGCTTTTATCGCATCAGTTGCTTATATTGATCCTGGGAATTTTGCAACGAATATTGCTGCTGGATCCCAATATGGGTATTTATTACTTTGGGTAATACTCGCTTCTAATTTAATGGCTGTATTAATCCAAACTTTATCAGCTAAATTAGGAATCGCTACTGGAAGAAACCTTCCTGAAGTAGCTCGCGAAAACTTCCCCAAACCAGTTTCCATCGGTTTATGGATACAAGGGGAACTCGTTATTATGGCTACAGATTTAGCTGAATTTATCGGGGCAGCACTCGGCTTATACTTACTATTTGGAATTCAGATGTTACCAGCTGCTTTAATTACAGCGGTTGGATCATTTATTATTCTTGAATTTCAACGCAGAGGCTTTCGTCCATTAGAAGCTATTATTACAGGGATGATTTTTATCGTTGTTATCGCTTTTGGTATCCAAGTCTTTTACGCAAAACCGGAATTAAGCCCTCTTCTTTCAGGACTATTTACTCCAAAATTCCAAGGTGTGGATAGCATCTTATTAGCAGCTGGAATTTTAGGCGCGACAGTAATGCCGCACGCAATTTATTTACATTCAGCCTTAACGCAGCGCCGCGTAGTCGGAACAAATGATGAACAAAAGAAAAAGATTTTCCGCTTCGAATTCATTGACATTATTATTGCGATGGTTATCGCTGGAGCTATTAACGCAAGTATGCTAATTGTTGCTGCTGCACTATTCTTTAAAAATGGTCTACATGTTGAAGATCTTGATGTTGCTTTCAATCAATTTAGTAATTTAGTCGGTCCTGTATCCGCTGCTTTATTTGGAATTGGACTCTTATCAGCCGGATTATCTAGCTCTTCTGTCGGTACAATGTCCGGTGATATTATCATGCAAGGATTCATTCGCATGCATATTCCGTTATACTTACGCCGATTTATAACAATGATTCCACCGCTTGTTATTATCGCTTTAGGTGTAAATCCAACTTACGCTCTCGTTATGAGCCAAGTTGTCTTATCATTCGGTATTGCCTTTGCATTAGTACCACTTATTATGTTTACTAGTAGTAAAAAGATTATGGGTGCATTAGTTAACCATCGTATTACAACATTTATCGCTTGGATAATCGCTGCACTCGTTATCGTTTTAAATATTTTCTTACTGTATCAAACATTTGTAGGTTAATGAAAAAGGGATTCCAATGAAAATGGAATCCCTTTTTTCTTTATATGATTTGTATTAATGCCACAAAGTATTTTTAACAAGCCTTTTGATTCTTCCACATCCCAATTTCTATTCAAAATACATTCTGTAATCTATTTCAAAACAATCTGACCCTTACATCTTGAATAATCTTTATTTTCAGATTAAATTATATAATAACAAATACATTTTAGTTTCATATGAACAGGAGTGAATGCATGTTTCCTATATTAAAAACCGACCGACTCATTTTGCGAGAACTTACCGAAAAAGACGCACCAAGTATACTACAATGCTTTTCTAACACCGATGTACTGCGCTATTATGGTCAAAAACCATTACAGAATGTTGATCAAGTAAAGCAAATTATTAATAATTTCAAGTTGAGTTACAATGCAAGAAACGGCATAAAATGGGGAATCGAATTAAAAAACAAGAAAGGGCTCATTGGAACAATTGGTTTTCACGATTGGTCTTCTGAACATAAACGAGCCAATATAAGTTATGCCTTTCTCCCTGAACATTGGGGAAAAGGATATGCTACTGAGGCGGTATCTGAAGTTATATCATACGGCTTCCATACAATTCATTTGAAACGAATTGGGGCAATTGTCTTTCTTGAAAATGAAGCTTCAAATAAAGTGCTATTAAAATTAGGATTTGAAAAAGAAGGGTTACTAAAAAATTATATGTATCAAGATGATATTCCATATGACACGAATATTTATTCTTTATTAAAATCGGTTTAATAGAATTTATGTGTAAAAAACCCTTACTTTTAAAAGTAAGGGTTTTTTACACACTGTGGAGAAAATCTTTTCATGTGTCAACAGTGATAAAAAAGAGGAAAAGATCGCGCCCGTTTGTTGAAGATCTTAATTAGTAAATGATAATCTAAAATTCAAATGGGAATTTCGATTAAAGCCCCCTTTATGTCCGGCTGTTTAGACATTTCCTAGATAGCTTCGCGTAATGTTTTGGAGAACAATTTTTCTTATATTTTTTTAATACTCCTATTAAGTTTTTTGTAAAATTCACCTTTTGTTTTTACATGATTAAACTGATTCGGATTAATATTAGCTTTTTGTGAGAGTGCTACAATCTCCTCTTTTGTAATTGAATCTTTAGTATTTATAGATGCTATATTTGTATATTTTCCATCTTCTGTTTTTGGAATTTCTAAAATCCCTTTATTTACAAGATCAACTACAGCCTTATGCTCTGAAGAATGTGTATCTATACCAGTAATTTTCCAATTATGCATAACTTTTGGCGTGTATACACCGTTCTTTACCTCTTTTAAATATGTAATAGCAAGGTTACGAATGGTTCCACCTGTTTCTCCGAATGCATTCTCTTGTTTAGATGACCAAATTTGTTCAAACTTACGCCCCTCTAAAGCTCCCCCTTTTGCCTGAAGGGCCTCCATTCTATATGCATTCATTCCCAGCGTCATAACATCGCCCATTTTGATTGGTTTATTTGTACGAACAGAGCGTAAATTTGTAATTCTACTTCCATATGGTTTTGTTAAATCAATTTCGTATTTTACGCCTCCAAAGAAATCGTTCGTACTGTATTTAGAAGCACGGCGGTTTTTATCAAAACTAACTGTTACATCTCCGGCACGAGATGAGTTAAAATATCCTGCTGCCCATTCCATATAGTCTTTTAAATCTTTTCCAGTTATCTTATATACTGTAATTTCTCCCAAGGCATATTGGTAATTGTACGCAATATCTTTTTTCTTAATAGGACCTATATCCAAACGGGCATAATCATTATCAATTTGATGGGCTACTACATCTGCTTTGCTGTAGTAAAGCATGACTTCATGAAAGAAATCTGATAAAGGTGTCTCTTGAATCTGCACACTTGGAATACCCTTTATTTCATTTTCAGGAACAAGGTTCCTACCCTTTAATTGAGCGACTACAACATTTGCATCTCCTCTCGCATACTCGTGAAAAGGTGTTAGTGTTTCTTCAAGTGTAGGATCAGATAATACTGTTGTTCCATCAGCATTTTTTACAGGTATAGCGGTAGCAGTTTTATCTTTTAAAACCAGCTTTCCATCTTGCTTTGTAAAAGTAAGGTCAATACGTGAGATATGTGTTCCATATTTATCTGGTTCTGTAATAATTACGCCATTTACAACTTCTTTTTTTACAAGTTTATGCATATGAGCTGCAAAAATAGCGCTAAGTTCCGGGCAAGCATTCGCAATATCTTGAACCCCAGTACCAGGGATGCCATTCTCATTTTCGAGACCCATATGCATAACTCCTACCATTACATCTACTTTACCTTCTAATTCTTTAATTGCCTTTTTTGTCTCTTCTACTGGATTTTTCACCACTAAACCATCCAAATGATCTGTCCCTTTTTCAAAATCACTAATCATTGGTGTATTCATGCCAATAATCCCGACTTTAATTCCATCCCTTTCAACAATCGTATATGCAGGAAGAAAACGCTCTCCATTTTCCTTGTAAATATTTCCTGCTAACGTCTTTCCTTTATATTGCTCACTAACTTTTTTCAATGTATCTAATCCAAAGTTGAATTCATGATTTCCAAATGCCCAAGCATCATATCCCATTGCATTCATCGCTACCATCATTGGCGATTGTGGCTTATCATTGAATAATTCTACTGAGTTTCCTTGAATTGTGTCCCCGGCATCTACTAATATGGTATTTGGATTTTCTTGACGTACCTTCTGTATAACCGTATAAAGCTGCGTTAAACTTCCACTCATATTTGCACCATCAAGCGCATAATCCCAAGGCATAAATCTACCATGAATATCTGCAGTACCCAACAATGTAATATTAACATCAGATTCCTCAGCTTTAGAGATAGCTGGTTTGACTGTTACTGCTGTTACAAGAAGCATAAGAATTACAAAATAACATACATAGTTCTTCCATTTCATTTTTTGCATAATAACAATATTTCTCCCCTTTTTGTAATGTCATAAAGTTGCTTGAACTTTAAAAATGTAACTTATTATTTGGAAAACTTCAACTACAAAAAATTATCACTATCCGACTGGAATTATGCCTTCCAACTCAGTAATTTCCTCACTAATTAACTGCTCTATTTTTTTTATAAAATCATCAATTTGATTAAGTTCCGTAAGAATAAACAGATTTGAACGCATCCAATAAGGTTTTGATTGCTTATTGTCAGCTACTACCTCAATACCTACAATTCCTCTTTTGTCATGTAAGAAGAATCTCATAGATAAGAAATGAGTTACATTGTCTATATCCTCACCTGAAACCCATTGAAACTCATGTAGTTTAAAAGTGGAAAGCTTGATTATTCCCTCTTTTAAAACTTCAAGTTCTTCATTGGTGGTATATATATTAATGTTCGCAGTGCCATAAAATCCAGTAAAACCAAAATTCAATTCAAAAAAATCGGTATCTTCCCATATTCTTTTTATTTTCATATTCGGTTCAGGCATTGTAGTCTATCCTCCCATAAATTGCACTTTCCAATTGAGAATATTATAACAAGTTTCCCTTAACAAAACGGTTCCGTTAGATAAGTAAAAAATAATGTATATTCTATATATGCGAGGTTTACATAACTCCACTTATCGGTAGCAAGGAAAAAGCAGATCCCTACTCTCATAAAGAATCTACCTCTTTCTCTTTCTATCAATCCCTGCAATTTTTTATACATTCCTATCATAGTGTGGGTTCTCGTTTGTTACTGGATTAGCCGAAAAACTCTATAAAATCCTGCATGCTTTTAGCATGGGTTTTTCCAAAATACTAGTGATGGCACACCGCAATATTGCACGTCAGCAATACCAAAAATGGACTTCGCCTTCGGTAGTAAGAATCTCACTTACGTTAGTCAGCTTGCCTCTTTTCTAAAACCATAAAGAACGTACTATCCGGTAGCGCAACTGAATTCCCAGACTCATCTGTAAACTCAACTTTCTCGTTTAGATGATTTGTATATCCATCCTGCAAATAGTTCATAGCTTGAATGATGTTTAATTTATCTCCAAAGATACCCTTTACGAAATCCTTATAGTCGTTTGGTGTAAAGATTCCAAACTGCTCCTGCACCTCATGAACGAAGGAATCCTCGCCCCAGGTATACGTATATAAGAACTCCATCGCATCGTTAACAGGCATTTTGATTGTATTGTCTGCAAGTACCTCATACTGGATTATACGCCCCTTAAATTCATGGACATACTGCTCTAAGAACTTCATTCCGCCCGCATCTTTAAAACGAATCACACGCATTAACCTTTTATCTTCTGTCATGATGCCATCACGAATGATAATACGACCTCCTGGTTTTAACACCTCGTAGGCACTCTGCAGACCCTTTTTAATTACTTCATGATTGAATTTCTTACCTTCATACTCGATATAAGAGAACAGCTCATGAAGGATAGAAGAATATACAATCGTATCAACCGATTCTTTATCAAACGAGCTGCTTAAGTTGATTGCATCCCCTTTAATGACGTCCCAAGAACGACCCTCGTTCTGCTTCTTCTTTTTCAACGTATCAATCACGTTTTCGGAAATATCGATACCGTAGATTCGTTTATCCTCGGTCTCTTCTTCAATCATGTCTAGCATGACACCACCACCGGCTCCGACATCTACAACCGTATCTCCCTTTATATAATCAAGAATAATTCGTTTATCATCAGCCGAACTATTCATATGCTCCAGATACACTTCTTCGTTATGGAATCTATCATACGCATCCTTACGTAACCCGAAGAAATCAAACAGCAGCACATTTGCCCGAGCATGCATCATATCTATCTTCTCTGCCTCTACACAGAAGGTAATTAACGCCTCACCTACAGCAGAAAACTGAAACGACACATACGCAGTCTTCATATCTTCATCGACTTTAGCCTCAAAAGAAACATGCGTTGTATTCGGCTTCTCGTTCTCACGGTACTCCCGTAGATACTTCTCAATAACCCGCTTACGATACACGTTGTCCTTCTTCTCGCCTTTGAAATCATAGTGCAACTGCTGCATCAATTTCTCGAAATGGATATGCTGAACCTTTCCAGTGCCTATCTCGTTCTTTAACATAACAAAAACTGTCCAAATATCCTCGAAGCTAAGAGCATGCATAGACGGTTCTACATACCATAAATCCTTATCAGATAAGAAGGTTTGAACGCCACTCTTCTCGCTCCCCATAATTATATCTTTTTCAAATGCTGACTCCTTATGTTTTGGTGTGAGTCTATGTATGCGAGAAGTAAATGGCTCCACATAGCCATCAAATAGACCATCAATTGTAATCTTCACATCGTTCTTTACTTCACTCCACAAGGATTTTGATACGCCCTCAATAATACATTGGTTAAGATAGTATAGAATCTCCTTTAACCTAACGTCTCCGTATGCTTCTTTATATGTGTTAATTAAATCAACATGAGAGTCCAAACGCGCCTCTCCGCGGATATACTGCCCGATTAATCCATGTGTTCTAATTAAATCTCGAACAAACAAATACTCAGTAGAGTTTAAGTTTGTCTCTATACGTTCGCTAAACTGAATATCACTAAAGATATCAGCAGAACCCTCGTTATGTACCAATAGATTAATCCCGTTTTTCTTCCATTGCTCCCTCTGTTTTAAAGAGCCTACCTTTGCAAGCTCACTATACGTTAGTACCTTTTCAATAATGCAATACGCTTCTTCGTCTAAAGGCAACCCATCTAATACTTGCAGCGTACGGTGTACATAGTACAACACCGCATCCGTTTTTAATGCACCAAGTACCTGTACATTCTCATAGTTTTGATGTATCTCCTCTGCCTCGATTAGATGCTTTAACCACGTAGGGAGAGCATTAGAAAACCCTTCAATGTATTTATTTAGAACTTCAATGTTTTTCAACTTATTTACCCCCATATATAATTAATATCTGTAGTAAGGTCTGGGACACCTTCTCCAAAAAGGTCATCACCTTATGTCTCCCTGAGTGCTACTACTTGCTTTTTACCATCTACATCTCTTTCAAATACAAATGCATCAAACCCAGTCTTTTTATCATGTAAAAGAGAGTTATCAATTTCGTTACTAACATGCCAAGTTTGTAACACATTCTTTTGTTCATCTCTTATTTTAACTTCATCAGGAATTTCGGCGGAATAAACATCAGGACTCAGCGGATCACTTCTTAAATTGATAAACATATGTTGTGACAGAATCAACTGAAAATAGAAACGGCAAGCGGGTGCACTCCACTTGCCATTTTTTCATAGCTTAGTATGTATTTGAATTTCTTTTGCTTTCTCTTTTTCACCCTTCACGCGTACAATTAAATCATATGATCCGGATTTTGGCGCTTCAAAAGAAAGCAAACCTTCTTTTTGAGAAGTGACTTCTTCTTCATAAATAACCTTATCATCTTTTGTAACTTGCAATAAAATCGTACCTTCTTCAACGGCTGCTTCATAAGGAATTTCCACATTTCCTTTTTCAGCTTTAAGTGTTTGCACATCGTAATACCCTTGCAGGGAACCAATTTTTAAAGTCGTTTCGCCATTTTTTTGAACCTTTGTGACTTGTGTTGCTGTATTGCATGCGCTTAACAATACAACAAGAGTGAGAATCATAAATAAACGTAGTAATTTCATAGAAATTCCCCTTTTTTATGTATATGAATTAAGATTCATTCTTTAACTATTTCAAAAACACCAACAGCTTAAAAGAATCACTGCTTTTCTTCAATTTTTTTAAAAATAATTTTTGAAACTCTAATTCTGTTTCATTAATAAAACCAAGATGTAACACACTAGAAATATCTTCATGATTCAAAAAGAAATTGTACTCCGAAGAAATATTACCATGAGGAAAATAACAACATACATAATCCTATGTTTTTTTGTTTCAAAATCCATCTGTCTTCTTCCATAAACCATTAATGGGTGCTCCCAATCTTTAAACATTACAATAGAACCTATTGGAAGTAATTATAACTCTAAATTTTGTCCCATCTTATTTCCCACCTCTTAAAATAGCTTTTTTTACAATAAAATACATAATAGAGAATAGTAAACAAGCCCCAATTGTACCGAAAGTTGCAATTGAAATTTTACCTGCTAATGTTTCATTTGGATCTAATGCATTAGGTAAAATTGTACCGAAAATTGCAATACAGGCTAATACAATCATAAAATATTTAAATCTTTTTACTTTCTTATTCATACTAATTATCCCCTTTATTCCTTAACATTAACTTCTAAACCAAATCCCCATAAACCTACACCAGGACCAAATGGTACATGGAATTTGAATCTGCTTTTTCCAGCTTCAAAAGATCCCCCGAGATTTCCAAATTAATATCCCCAAGTATTATACATACCAATTAATACATATAGAAAAAGCCCCGTTCCAATCCAACACTTAAGCTCCCCTATTTTTTATAATACTCAAATAATTACACGCAAACATCTCTATCAATTCATCTTAATACCTCAATTACCTTTTAAGTATATCAATGACAAAATATATAATCTATTATTTTTTTTATATAATTAAAAACAAACATAGTTACAGCAAGAGAATGCTTGTATGCTGATTTGTACTGCATTTCCTTATTCCATGTACTCTTAAAAAAAACCTTACTTTTAAAAAGTAAGGTTTTTTGTATTTATTCATTAGCGATATAAGCATTCTTATAAGTATAAACACCACCAAATTGATGCTTTTCAATCCCTTTTACATAATCCTTTTGTACATAAGCTGAGCCAATTTGATAAAGCGGTGCCACAGCAGCATCTTCTAATAAGACCTGCTCAGCTTCTAACAACGCCTCCCATCGTTTCTCCGGATCTAGTACAAAATCATTTTTCGCTTTCTTTATTAATTCATCGTAACGGGAATTAGAGTAACTCATTTTATTATTCGGATTACTCGTCGTAAATAGCTCTAAATAACTAATTGGGTCTTTATAGTCAGGTCCCCAATTTGCCATAGATATATCGTAATCACCTGTTTGTTCTAACTGTAACTTTTGCTTAAATGGCTGTTGTTTAATTTGTATCGTTAATCCATGCAAATTCTTTTCTAAGTCACCTTTTATATATTCTGCCATTCGTTTTGCGTTATCTTGTTCAAACGTTAAAAACTCGAGGCTTACTTGTTCTACTCCAAGTTCTTTTTTCGCTTCTTCCCAAATCTTTTTCGCATTTTGCAGATCATATGGAGAAATGTTTCCATTTTCTTTTCTAAAATCTTTTCCAGTCTCTTCATTTATATGACCAACTGGTACAAGTCCACTTGCAGATTTTGCTCCGTTATTAATAAAGTGCGCAACGAAATCATCTTTATTTAATGCTAACGAGATAGACTGACGTACTTTCTTATTTGCTAACGCGTTATTTTTTTCATTAAAACGTAGCATAGCAATTCCTGGATCACTCGACATATGTAATTCCTTATTCCCTTTATACTTATCTACAAATTGAGAGTTAATAGGCACTCGATCCAAATCACCAGCTTCATATAAATTTACAGCCGTCATTGTATCTTTTACGATATGAAAGTTTATTTCGTCTAATTTCACTTTCTTTTGATCCCAATATGTAGCATTCTTCTTTAATTGAAATTCTTGTTCATGCTTCCATTCTTCTAATACAAATGGGCCATTATATATGAGGTTACTAGGTTCCAATCCATAATTCTTTCCTTGTTCTTTCAAAAATGATTCATGCTGTGGTAAGTATATAGGTAGTGCTAACAACTGTAAAAAATACGGAATTGGCTGTTCTAGTTCAACTTCTAATTTATAATCATTTATGACTTTAACCCCAAGTTCATCAAGTGGCATTGTTCCCTTATTTATTTCTTTCGCATTTTTCACATGAAAGAGCATGTATGCATATTGTGATGCCGTTTGCGGATTAACTGCACGTTTCCACGCAAACATAAAATCATTTGCTGTTACATTGTCTCCATTTGACCATTTTGCATCTTTACGCAAATCAAATGTATATTTTTTACCATCTTCACTTCTTTTAAACGATTTTGCTACTGCCGGAATAGGATGATCCTGATCATTTAGCACGTACAACCCTTCAAATATGTTTTGCATAACGTGTGCTGATGTACCATCCATCGTTTTTGCAGTATCAAGTGAAGGAATTTCTTCTGATACTGTTACATTTAACACTTGTTTTTCAGCCTCTGTATCACTTTTATTCGCTTTATTATTACAAGCAGTTAAAAATAAAGATGTAACAAGTGCCATTACCATTAAATGGCTCTTTTTTCGCTTCATGAATTGTTCTCCTTAAAAATAAAATATTATAAAACGTTATATATTATAGCAGAAATACTAACAGAAAGATGCAACATTATATTGAATATTTATTCATTTAAGAAAAAAAGCTATCCTTTTAAAAAAGGATAGCTTTTTCAACTGACATGTAATTACCTATCTTTGTAAACCTCGTTTATAACGACTTGCTTCAAATATAATACGCTCTTCATCTAATGTTTTACATTCACCGTTCCAAACGACACGTTTTCCGTTAATAATTACATCACTTACATCTTTTCCACTAGCTGCATACACAAGATGTGATAATACTTCATCTGCTGGTTGTAAATGTGGTTTATTAGACGGATCAATCGTAATAAAATCAGCACACTTTCCAACCTCAAGCGATCCCGTTTGTTTCATGCCAATTACTTCCGCAGCTCCTTTTGTCGCAAGAGTAAGAGCTGTTTCAACTGGTAGTGCTGTTGCATCTTGATGAATACCTTTTTGTAATAAAGCTGCAATGCGCATTTCTTCAAACATATCTAAATTGTTGTTAGATGCAACACTATCTGTTGCAATCCCTACTTTCATTCCTGCTTCTAGCATCGCTTTTACATTCGCTATACCAGAACCTAGTTTTAAATTACTATTCGGATTATGAGCTACCCGAACATCATGTTCTGCCAAGAAAGCACGCTCATTTTCATTTAATACCACACCATGTGCAATAACTGTTGGACGTTTAAACAATCCGCAACTTGCCGCATATTCTACTGGACGTTTTCCGTACTGTGCTTCAATATCACGTACTTCACGTTCTGTTTCAGAAAGGTGGATATGAACCATAGTTTGATTTTCTACTGCAATACGTGCACACTCTTCTAACAGTTCTGTGGAACATGTATATGGACTATGCGGTGCAACCATCGTAGTTAACACACCACTTTCCTTATAATATCGCTTTACATATTTCTCCGCTTCTTCAATTGCTTTCTTTTCATCTTCTTTCGTTCCGAAGCTAAATAAAGTTCTTGAAACAGCAGCTCGCATTCCGCTTTTTGACACCGTTTCCATAATTGCATCTTGATCTACTCCAATTGGATTAAACATATCAGAGAATGATGTTGTACCACTTTTCACCATTTCAAGTAATCCTAATTCCGTACTAGCAACCGCAAGCTCTGGAGTAAACTGGCTTTCAAGTGGCCAAATTCTCGTCTCAAGCCACGGCTGTAATAACATATCATCGCCAATACCTCTCAAAAGACTCATTACAACATGTGTATGTGTATTTACAAGCCCAGGTAAAAGCCACTTTCCTTTCATGTCAATTACTTCATCCACTTCATAATGAGAAGGGATTTCTCCGCTATTTACATCTATAATTTGATCATTTTCTACAATGATATATCCATTTTCTATCACTTCATTTTGTTCATTCATCGTTACAATTGTAGCGTTTACATAAGTTGTTTTCAAAAGTATTTCCCCTTTCAACTCTATGAAGTTCCCTTTAATAAGTTACCACCATTATAGTAACTTATTAAAGATTAAGAGTCAAAAGATAATTTTAATTCTTTCATTATCTTTTCCTTCAAAATGTCATATTGTTTGTCATTTGTATCTGCAAATGCTTCTTCACGGCTCGACTTCACGTCCATATAGTTTAATTTTTCATGAAATTGAGTCCAAGTAAAATCATGCCTTTTCCCATCCACTGTATTGTAAAAATGCCACACTTCTCCTACTTTCGTCTTTTTTATCTCTCCCCCGCATAATTCTTGAATAATAAGGGCCGTTACACCACATTGTCCCTTTGCCGGGTTTTCGCTCGTCCACTTAGAACTCGTTTCTATTGACCAAGATTTTATTAACGCTTCATATATTGGTTTTGTCTTTTTATTATCCATTCTCAGCTCCCCCTGACATTGGTAGTTTTACACACGATATTGTAAAAGAGGTAAAAGGCGATTTTTAAAAACCGTTGATGGTGTCTCACCGATTAGTTTTGCCCCCATTTTCACGTAAAATCCTTTCGCATTTGGATCACTATCAATCGTAAAACTTTTCAATCCTAGTTCATTTGCTTGCTCTACTACAAACCTCCAAAGTATTTTCCCGTATCCTTTTCCTTTATAACTAGGATAAATGTATAGGAAATCGAGAGCATTTTCATTATGTAAAAATGAGAAAAATCCAATCTTCGCATCATCATTTTCTAAAACATATACAAAATTATTTTTTATGTAATCCTCTGAGATCGTTAATTCTTCCTTACAAGCTAAAATAAATTCTTCACTATAACCCCAAGTAGCTTTTGAATGTAGTGCCAGTTGACTTAGTTCATTTGCTTCACTTACTACTGCTTCTCTTACCTTCATGATTCTTTCTCCTCACCTTCGATATGTAAACTACTAAAGTGATTCGGAAAGTAATTCAAAAAACCTTTAATTTTCATAGATTAGAAATCCACTTGCTTCTTTTATAACTTGCATTATAATATAGAAAAGTATTCCAAAAAATATTTCATTTAGGGGGAATTGCTTATGCCGTTGGATTACATTTCAGGTAACTAATATTCCAAAATTTGAAGGAGTGCCTGAAATTTGCTAAACTCATATATCAATTCATTATTATATAAAAATACCGAAAAATTCAATGGTACAATTTTAGTAGCCCATAAAGAACAAACTCTTTATAAACAGTCATTTGGAAAAGCTAATTACGATTGGGACATACCTAATACAGCTACAACAAAGTTTCGTATCGGATCAATAACTAAAATCTTCACTGCAGTTGCTATTTTAATGCTTGTGGAAGAGAAAAAATTACAGCTACATGATACATTGGATCAATTCATTCCAACTTTCCCAAAAGGAAATCAAATTATGATTGAGCATCTATTAAGTCATACTGCTGGTGTTGGGAATATTACTGCTCAACACAACTTTTTAATACAGTCTTACCAGTCTCGAACACCGGATGAATTAATACAATGGATTATTACATGTCCCTTTGAATCTAGCCCTGGTGAAAAATTCAATTATTCGAATTCAGGTTATATTATATTAGGACACATCATTGAAGTTATAAATGGGATTTCTTATGAAGAATTTCTTAAAAAGAAGATTTTATATCCACTCTCTATGATGAACACAGATGTTGATCTGAATCACACCATTCAAAAACATAAAGCAACTGGGTATGAGTTACATCCAATTCATGATTTACAGAACACATCATTTATTCATATGTCAAACTCGTATTCAGCTGGTGGATTATTTTCTACAGCCGACGATTTATATATATTTGATCAAGCGATAAAAGAAAATCGTTTGCTTTCAAATAGTATGACGTCTCGCATGTTTACTGCAGGATCTTATGGAAATGGTTACGGCTGGAACATCGCTATGGCAGGCGAAAATAGTAAACTTGTATTCCATCACGGCGGCATTAACGGCTTTACATCCTCTTATTTACGGTTAATTGACAAAGAGGCTACAATCATCATTTTAAGTAATGTATCTACACTATTAACATCGACTCTTGCTAATGACATAGCTTCTTATATAGAGAATAACTATTAAAATTATTAATAATTGTAACACGGTTCAATATATTGAACCGTGTTACAACTGATTTAATTCACCTTCGCACCATAACATCTCGCAACTGCAACCGCCTGCGCTATATCCAATTTCACATTTTTCAAATCAAAACTTTTAAAGTCGATTCTATCAACTACAGCTCCTTTTAAATCTGCACCGCTAAGTTTTGCCTTACCTAATTGTGCACCTGTTAAATCTGCTTCACGTAAATCTGCTTTTTCTAAATTACATTCATATAAGTCAGCTTCAATTAAACGAATACCCTTTAAAATTTGTTTACTTAAGTTCGCAAACCTTAAATTCGTATATGACCAGTCGCCTGATATAATTGTTATTCCGTCTAAATTTGCTTCTTCGAAATCCGAACCAGTCATTTTACATTCTTCAAACTTAGATACAAATAAATTCGCACCAAAAAACCTACAATTAGCAAACGTAGTTCCTTGATGGATAGAGGCATTAAAAAGAGTACCAGTAAAATCACATTCTATGAAATTACAATTTTGACTAAAAACTTCTGATGCATCTACCCCTCTAAAACGGCATTTTATGAAGGTACAATTTTTCAATTCCTCTTCTTTTATCCAAACATCTTGAAAATCTATTTCTACATATTCTTTATTTACAAATTCACTCATAATCAATCCTCCAATTTCTCAAAAAACCTCACTTCAGCATGAAGTGAGGTTTCTTCTTATACAATATGCTCATCTAACCATGAAATCAAATCTTTAAATACTTCATCTCTATTCACTTCATGGAACATTTCATGTCTACCATTTTCATATAAACGCAGTGTTACATCTTTCACACCACATTTTTTATAGTTTTCATACACTTCATTTACACCTTTCCCCATATCCCCAACAGGGTCTCGATCACCAGAGAATATATGTATTGGAAGATTTTTTGGTGTCTTCTTGTATTCTTCTATTTTATTTACTTCTAGAACTCCATGAAACAATTCTCGATAAAAACTCGTCGTACAAATGAATCCACATAACGGATCCGCAATATATTTATCAACTTGATTAATATCTGAAGATAACCAATCAAATTTCGTACGATTTGGCTTAAAGTGCGAGTTGAAGTTTCCGAAAGATAAGAAGTTCAGCATCGGACTTTTCGTTTTCTTTCCGCGAAGTTTCATCTCAATTGTCGCTACTTTATGACCAATACTTCCTAAAAGCCCTGGATTTCCACCAGTTCCTGAAATGAGAAATCCATCATATAATTCGCCTCTAATTTGTACAGCCCGTCTTGATAAAAAAGAGCCCATACTATGCCCAAGTAAAAATAATGGACATGCCTGCTCTTCTTTTATCATTTCCGAAACAAAGATAACATCAGACACAGCCTGATTCCAGCCTATATCCGGCTCGAAATGACCATAGTCCTCTTCTCTTTTTACTGTTTTCCCATGCCCTTTATGATCATGAGCATAAACACCATACCCTGCTTCTAATAAAGCATCAATGCATTCTGTATAAACACCTGCATGTTCTGTCATACCATGTGCAATTTGAACAATCCCCCGCGGATTTCCTTCTGGTAACCATTTACGCAAATAAATTTCCGATTTATCCAATGCCGTAACGAAATTTTCCTGTATGCTCATTCCGACAGCCTCCAAATCTATTATGTATCTCTAAAATAATGAATATGCATTCATTATTCTTATTATGTATTATATGCAATTGCTTTCATTATGACAAATGCCGCACTTTTCCGATTAGCTCTCAAACTATTATGTTGACGAACAATAAATAAAATTATATAGTTACTTACATAAAGTAATTATAATATTTTTAGGAGGTTTCAATTATGATGCCATCATTATTTTTAGCACACGGATCACCTATGCTTGCTATTCAAGATACAGACTATACACGCTTTTTAAAGACACTTGGGGAAACATATACACCGAAAGCTATTGTTATTTTTACCGCTCACTGGGAAAGTGAAGTATTAACGATTTCCTCTTCAGATGAAGAATATGAAACAATTTATGACTTTGGAGGTTTTCCTCCTGAGTTATACGAAATTAAATATCGTGCGAAAGGCTCTTCTAGCATTGCGTCTATGCTAGAAACAAAATTTAAAAACAAAGGCATTCCAGTCCATCATAATATGACGAGAGGTTTAGATCATGGTTCATGGACACTCCTGCATCGCATGTATCCAGAAGCAAATATTCCTGTCGTACAAATATCAGTAAATCCATTCCTTCCTGCAAAAGAACAATTTGAAATTGGAGAGGCACTAAAAGGACTTGGACAAGAAGATATTTTAGTAATCGGTAGCGGTGTTACTGTTCATAATTTACGGGTATTGAAATGGAATCAAACCACACCTGAAAAATGGGCAATTGAATTTGATGATTGGATTATTAACCATATGCAGACTAATGATAAAAATGCATTGTTTAATTGGGAGAAAAATGCGCCTCATGCACAATTAGCAGTACCAAGAGCAGAGCATTTTGTTCCTTTATTTATCGCAATGGGTAGTGGTGAACAGACAGGGAAAGTCATTCACCGTAGCTACGAGCTTGGTACGCTAAGTTATCTTTGTCTTCAGTTTTAATGAAAAAGGATGGAGCAAATATTGCTTCATCCTTTTTACTGTTTATTCACCTAATTAACTAACTTCCAAATGTTGTTTCTCTGATACCTCTGCATTCTTACTATGAAAATAAACCCAAATACATGCAATAAATAATAATGATGATGTAGAGAAGAAAACATATTGGAATCCCGCATGAGCTGCAATTTGTCCACCAAGTACTGGCCCAATCATATTTCCTAAAAACTGAAACGATTGATTATATCCAAATATTCGTCCCGTTACATGGGTTGGCGTATGTTGTTTTAGTAGAGTTTGTACGGAAGGTAATAGTCCTGCTTGTGCGATACCTAATAAAAAGCGAAGAATTAATAGTTGCCAAGCTGAGGTTACAAATGCTTGCGGGATAAAAATAATTCCTGCAGCAAACAACGCTACAACTAACGTTTTTTGAGGTCCAATATGATCTGATAATCTTCCTAGCTTAGGAGCTGCTAAAATAACTGCTAATCCTGTCGCAGACATGACTGCACCTGCAATCATTTCAATATGATCTGTTCCTGGTCCTGCCAAATGCTTTACGTACAACGTAATAATAGGTTGAATCGACATATTTGCAAGCTGAATAATAAACGTTGCTACAAATAAACTTATTATTAAATGTTTTGCAGGGACCATCGTCCATACTTTTTTCGGCTGTGCCTTTTTTGCTTTAGCAGAATTTTTCTCTTCATGTAAGAAGAAAAAGACGATAAGAAAGGAAAGGAATAAGAAAGCTCCTGTAACTAGAAAAACATGGCGCATTCCGATTAACTCTGACAAATAACCTCCGAGTATCGGCCCAAGTAATGAACCGCTCACGCCTCCAGTTGAGATTGTAGAAATTGCCCAACCTGAATGTTCTTGCGGAGTTTCTGCAGCAATAAATGTCATCGCTGTAGAAAGGAAACCAGATACCGCTCCCATTAAAAACCGAAGTGCGACTAGTTGATACACGTCTGTCACAAACCCCATAAGCGTCATAATTATCGCCATACCAAGGCTAGCACGTATAAGCATCAATTTCCGTCCATGTATATCACCGAGCTTTCCCCATATCGGTGATACAATCGCTCCCATTAAAAATGTTACACCAAATGCAAGTCCCGACCACTGTGCAATACTAGAAGTGCCGGTCACCCCTAATTCCTCAATATAAAAAGATAAAAAAGGAATTACTAAACTCATACCGGCTGCAGTGGTAAAACAACCTAGCCAACAAATCATTAAATTTCGTTTCCAGCTGGCCATTTTCACACCTTCTTTCTTTCGCTCCCCATTCTACACCGTTTTCTAGAAAAAGTTTAGTAATTTGCTTTACATGTAAGATTTACTACAAAATCCGTTATTTTCTAGTAAAAATCACTACATTCCTACAACGCTTTCATAATAAAACCAACTCCCCTATATGAAGTTGGTTAATTATTCTCTATCTGTATTAAACTCGCATTACAACTTCTCTCGTAAAACTCAATCGGACCTGCTTGTCCAATAATTGCATATTCATATCTATCTTGCTTCATACTATATAAACAATGATGTAACAATTCCTTCCCAACACCGTTCACACGATTATGTTTCGCTGTACCCATCGGGCCAAACAATCCTTTCTTTCCTCTCACAACATCGTAACAAGCGAAACCAATAATTTCTCCTCCTTCCTCCGCAATAAAAATAGGTAACTCTTCTTTATATGTCCGAAATCCATAATCTAAAGATTTTAACCAACGCTCACCAAATTCATCCTTAACAAAACGTGCTAACTTTTCAAAATCAGAAAAGATCGCTCTTCTAATATTACAGCTTAAATTATTATAAATAGGATTAAATCTTTTTAATGCGACCGTTAAGTCTCTTGGCTCAGATGTAATTTGCAATACCTTTTTTTGCACGTTTTTACTTATAACCTTTTCAATAACTGTATCAACTTGAAACAGTGCATATAAAACATGCCCTTCATTTATTAATACTTGCTGAAAACGGTCCATCCGTTTCTTTGCTACTTTTAAAACTTCTATCGTCTTATTTGAAACTTTAAACTCCCCAACATTTATGTATTCTATTTCATTTGTATAATATTGTTGGAGCAACGATATTTTTGCTAAAAAATCCATACCCACCGTGTGAAATAAATACATATGTAACTCCGCACAAACTCCATTACCTTCCTTACAAGCTCCTATAAATAGATGAACTGGATGAATAATTCCTTTATTACACTCAGCCTCTCGCGTTGCAATCTCCAATATTTTATATGCACGTTTTGTAAATTGGAATTCCTCCATCTACATCCCTTCCCCCTAAAAACTAAATATCAAACCGTAACCATATATAATAGAAACAATTATTCCAACTACCAATATCCCTGGAAGTAAATTTGCTACTTTAATTTTAATGAATCCAAGTAAGTTTAATCCAATTGCAAAAATCATAATACCACCAGTTGCTGTCATTTCAACTATAAATTGATTCATTAATTTCTCTGGTACAAAACTATTAATTTGTGTTGCAAAAATTGCAATGGCACCTTCATATAAAATAACGGGAATTGCTGAAAATACCACTCCAATTCCAAGAGTTGTCGTCAATATAATAGAAATGAATCCATCAATAATCGCTTTTGTGAATAAAACATCGTGATTCCCTCTAATACCACTGTCTAATGCGCCAAGTATCCCCATCGCTCCAATTGCAAAAATTAGAGTAGCTGTTACAAAACCTTCTGATATACTTCCTTTACCTTTCGATCCAACTTTATTTTCTAGCCATTCTCCTAAATGTGTTAATCTTTCTTCTAATTGTAGCCATTCTCCAATTACCGCACCAATAACTAAACTTAAAATCACAACGAGAAAACTTTCACTCTTCAATGCCATTTGAAGCCCCAATACAGCAACCGTTAAACCAATTGCATGCATAATCGTTCCTTTCATACTTTCTGGAATATTACTAAATAATTTACCAAACAAAGTTCCAATTATAATGCAGACCCCATTTACAACTGCTCCTAATATAACCATATTACATTCTCCATCCTCTGAATTCTTTATTACTATATTCTGGATTACACATTGCTTTAAAGGTTACCTATATGTTAACTTAATATTGAGAATATTAACAAGTGATTTCCATTACTAAAAACCCGCTTTTTTAGCATCTATGAATCTATCTATACGTTATTTTCACTACATTCATTGTGGAAGTTCACGATTACGGTATACAGGGAACCTTTAGTCAGTGATAGATTTTTATCAGTTGAACAAAGCGGGACAAAACCAAAAGGGACGGTAGCTATGAAAACTTTATTAAAACGACTTATTTTAATAGCCTTTTTCATTACACCAATTGTTTTATTAATCAATTACACTTTTATTTCAAAAGCGAAAGACAAACCCGATATGCAAAACAATTCTAGTAAAACAGCTTCAAAAAGCGAAAAGAAACTAGAAGATCCTGAAATTACGCTCACCTTCTCTGGTGATACAATGTTCGATTGGCAATTACGTCCTGTAATCGAAAAAAATGGGGCGGATTACCCATTTCAACACGTAAAAGAAGAAATAACGAAAGCTGATATTTCTTTTGTTAATTTAGAGTCAGCATTTACAACGAGAGAAAAAAAAGTACCTGGGCAACAATTTTGGATTAAAAGTGATCCATCCACACTACAAGCCATTAAAAACACCGGATATGACATCGTAAACATTGGCAATAACCATACGCTTGATTATGGACAAGATGGACTACTAGACACCATTTCTCACGTCGAAAAGTTAAAACTACCTTACACTGGAGCCGGAAAAAATGTTGAAGATGCTTATACCGCTCGTGAACTAACTGTAAAAGGAAAAAAGTTTAAATTTCTTTCCTTTGTACGCTTTATGCCTAACTTTAATTGGGTAGCTGGTGACAATAAACCCGGCGTTGCAAACGGATATGATCTAGATCTTGTAACAAAAACAATTCAAGAGCAAAAGAAAGATGCTGATTATGTAATCGTCTATATGCATTGGGGCGTCGAAAAATCAAATCGCCCGATAGAATACCAGAAACAATATGTTCCGAAAATGGTAGAGGCGGGTGCTGATGCGATTGTTGGAAGTCACCCGCATTGGTTACAAGGGTTTGAGTATTATAATAAAGTGCCTATCGCTTACTCATTAGGAAACTTTTTATTCCCAAGTTATGTGAATGGAAAAAGCGCCGAAACTGGCGTATTAACTTTAACCTTTAAAGGAAAGGATGTCCAAATGTCATTCAATCCTTACATCATTCGCAACAACCAAGTTTCCCCTGTAAATGAAGAAGAAAAGAAAAAAGCTCTACAATATTTACAAACGGTTTCAACTGATGTAGAAATTGATGATACTGGGAAAATAATAAACAAACGCAACTAAACAGCATGAGATCCATTTCTCTGTGATATACATTACAAAAAGGTGATGAATATGCTGAAAAACTTGTTAGAAAATATAAGTCTGCTAGAAAAAGTGTATGAACTATCTATAGCGATCCTGCTTTTATGTTCCATTTTTTCGGTTAGACTTCTAAGAAAAATAAAGCGAGAGAGAAAACTTTCTCCCTTTGAATTTACAATGTACGTAATCATTCGTATTGCAATACTTTTTTGGTTAACTAGCTTTATCCTTCTTAAATATGGAACGTATTTCGTTTAACTTTCAAAGAATAAAAAAGATAGAACAAGCAGGATTTCCCGCCGCTTGTATCTATCTTTTTTATTTCAAGTAGAATTGTATGTTAACTCTTTTCTTTTATTAAATAAGTAAATCAAACAGCACAGGAGTTTTATTAAGCTCCACAAATTGAATGTTATTTTCTTGAAAGCGAGTAATTAAAGCTTCATAGTCTTCCCTATGTTTTAATTCTACCCCCACTAAAGCTGGACCATTTTCTTTATTATGTTTCTTAATATACTCAAAGCGAGTAATATCATCTTCCGGTCCTAATCCTTTATCCAGAAACTCTCGTAGTGCTCCTGAACGTTGAGGAAATTCAATGATGAAATAGTGCTTTAATCCTTCATGAATAAGGGATCGTTCTTTCATTTCTTGCATTCTATCAATATCATTATTCCCACCACTTAACGTACATACAACTGTTTTCCCCTTTATTTCATCTCTGTATAGATCAAGTGCCGCAATAGAAAGCGCTCCAGCCGGCTCTGCTACAATCGCATTTTTCTTATACAGTTCTAAAATCGTTGTACAAACCTTTCCCTCCGGTACTAAAACAATGTCATCAATTACATCTTTACATGTTTCAAAAGTTAACTTTCCTACCTTCTTAACAGCTGCTCCATCAACAAAACTATCAATCTTATCTAATGCAACATTTTCATTTTGAAGAAAAGCTTCTTTCATAGATGCAGCTCCCATCGGTTCTACACCAATAACCTTTGTAGTAGGACTAACCCCCTTTACATATGTACCAATACCAGATGCTAATCCACCACCGCCAATTGCTGTAAATATATAATCAACTGGTTTCTCCATATCATGCATAATTTCAACAGCGACTGTTCCTTGACCAGCAATGACATACGGATCATCGAACGGATGTACAAATGTCATCCTATTTTCCACACAATAGCGCTGCGCCTCTTGGAAAGCACTATCAAATGTATCACCAACTAATACAATTTCTGCGAAATCACCACCGAAAAATTCAACTTGTGATACTTTTTGCTTAGGTGTCGTTGTCGGCATGAAAACTTTTGACGGAATCTTCAATAAATTACATGTATAAGCCACTCCTTGTGCATGATTACCAGCACTTGCACAAACAACACCATTTTGTAACTTTTCTTTCGGTAAACTTTGAATTAAATTATACGCACCACGAATTTTGAAAGAACGAATAACTTGTAAATCTTCTCGCTTAACGTATACATCACATTCATATTTCTCAGATAAAACTGAATCTCGTTGTAACGGTGTTTTAATAACGATATCTTTCATGCAATTATGAGCCATTAAGATATCTTCAATTTTCACTCTCTCCTTTACCTTTTGCACCATTCCGTATCATCCTTATCTCTTTTAAATTGGCTCAATCAAAATTTGGGATTTTTAGAACTGCACCTGTATTCGCCGATGTTACCATCTGCGCATAACGTCCAAGCCAGCCAGTTTTCACTTTTGGTTCCGGTCGTTTCCATTCTTTTTTACGTTTATCTAATTCTTCATCACTAACTCTTACTTCTAACAAGCGTTCTTCAACATCAATACATACAATATCTCCTTTTTCAAGAAGTGCAATCGTTCCTCCCGCAGCTGCTTCTGGTGAAATGTGCCCTACTGAAATACCACGTGAAGCACCAGAGAAGCGACCATCAGTTAAAAGTGCAACATCAGCTCCTAATCCCATACCAGCAATTGCTGATGTTGGTGCTAACATTTCCGGCATACCAGGTCCGCCTCTTGGCCCCTCATAGCGAATGACAACTACGTCTCCTTTCTTAACTTTCCCAAGCATAATGCCGGCAAGCGCCTCATCTTGTGAATTAAAAATAACGCAAGGTCCTTCAAATCGTTTTACTTCGGTTGCTCCGCTTTTAATAACCGCTCCATCTTTCGCAAGGTTTCCTTTTAATATACGTAATCCCCCTTCTTCACTATGAGGATTTTCGAGAGAATGAATCACTTCCTTATCTTGAATCTCTGCATGAGCGATATTTTCTCGTAACGTTTGCCCAGTAGCAGTTATACGATCAAGGTGAAGTACCCCTTCTTTTCGGCTCATCTCTTTCAAAATTGCACTAATCCCGCCTGCTCGATCGATATCTTCCATATGCCAATTAGAAGCTGGACTTACTTTACATAAATGCGGTACACGCCTTGAAACTGCATCAATGCGGTTCATATCGTAATCTAACCCCGCCTCTTGCGCGAGTGCTAACGTGTGTAATACTGTATTCGTTGATCCACCCATCGCCATATCAAGTGCAAACGCATCATCAATTGCTTCTTCTGTTACAATGTCGCGTGGTTTAATATCTCTTTCAATTAAAATTTTCAATTTTTCTGCTGCTTGTTTAATTAACTCCTCACGTCTTGGATCAATTGCTAAAATACTCCCGTTACCAGGAAGAGCTAAGCCTAACACTTCACATAAACAGTTCATAGAGTTCGCTGTAAACATACCGGAACAAGAACCACAAGATGGACAGCCATGATCTTCAATATCCTTTAATTCTTCTTCTGAAATTTTCCCAGATTGGTAGGCTCCTACCCCTTCAAAAACAGAACTTAAATCGACAACTTCCCCTTTAGATGTTTTCCCAGCTGCCATCGGTCCACCTGAAACAAAAACAGTTGGAATGTTTATGCGAAGTGCAGCCATCATCATACCTGGTGTAATTTTGTCACAGTTCGGAATACAAATCATTCCGTCAAACCAGTGTGCATTTACAACCGTTTCTACTGAATCTGCAATAATTTCACGACTCGGAAGCGAATAACGCATACCGATATGGCCCATCGCAATCCCATCATCTACTCCAATTGTATTAAATTCAAATGGAACCATGCCTGCTGCACGTACTGCTTCTTTTACGAGTTTCCCAAACTCATTTAAGTGCTTATGACCTGGAATAATTTCAATAAAAGAATTACAAATTGCTACGAATGGTTTATCAAAATCTTCATCTTTTAAACCAGTTGCTTTTAATAAACTACGATGCGGAGCTTTATCAAAACCTTTTTTAATCATGTCACTTCTCATCTTGTCAAATCCCTTCTTACACATTTTTTCTCTTACTTAATCTATTTTTTAAAAATAAAAACTCTCACCTCAGCAATCAACTACTACTTAATAGTAGCTTTGATTGCTGAGGCGAGAGTTTCGCGTTACCACTCAGCTTCCTTACACTTCTCACGAAGTATAAGCTCTGTAGGTCCAACCAGACCCCCGTCCTTTTACCGGAGACGATGCCGCCGCCCTCTACTCAGTTTCCCTTTCGCAAGCGATGCTCCGAGGTGATATTCAATGATTCGATGGTTACTACTCTCGCAGCCTTGGAGTAGCTCTCTGAAACGATCATAATCATCTACTTTCCTCTTCTTTGCATATACAAAATATAAAGTCAGAAAATTCTCAATTAACTTTTATTTATTAAACGTATTATAGGACTTTCTTCTTTTCATTGTCAATATATTTTTTGAAAATTTATTTTTCAATCTCAATTCATATACTAAAAAGTTATTTATTTTTTCTCAAAACAAAATTGGAATGAACTTCTTACACGTACTCATATATTACTTAAGTATGTTTGCTTTTCTACATAAAGAAAAACAACTTAAAAACATATAAAAAATTTATGAGGAGATGAGAGAACTATGTTAAAAGGTAAAATAGCATTAGTTACTGGCGCAAGCCGAGGAATTGGACGTGCTATCGCAAAACGTTTAGCAAACGATGGTGCATTAGTTGCTGTTCATTATGGTAACCGAAAAGAAGATGCTGAAGAAACTGTTCATGAAATTCAATCAAATGGCGGATCAGCTTTTTCTATCGGTGCAAATCTTGAATCTTTACACGGTGTAGAAAACCTATATAATTCTTTAGATACTGAATTGCAAAAGCGAACTGGTGGAACGGAATTTGATATTTTAATAAACAACGCTGGAATTGGACCTGGTGCTTTTATTGAAGAAACGACTGAACAATTTTTTGATAGAATCGTTTCAGTAAATGCAAAAGCACCATTCTTCATCATCCAACAAGCTCTATCTCGTTTACGTGACAATAGCCGAATTATTAATATTTCATCCGCTGCCACTCGTATTTCTTTACCTGATTTCGTTGCCTATAGTATGACGAAAGGCGCTATTAATACAATGACTTTTACGTTAGCAAAACAGCTTGGCACACGTGGTATTACGGTGAATGCAATTCTTCCAGGCTTTATCAAAACAGATATGAACGCAGAACTCTTAAGCGATCCAATGATGAAACAGTATGCTACTAACATTTCAGCTTTCAATCGATTAGGTGAAGTAGAAGACATTGCCGATACCGCTGCATTTCTCGCTTCCCCTGATAGTCGCTGGGTTACTGGCCAATTGATTGATGTGAGCGGAGGATCTTGTTTATAAAAAACATATATTTTCAAATCTTTTTTATTGCGCAATAAAACAATTTATATAATACTATATAAAACATATAAATTTAGGAGGATTACAGCAATGTCAGAGAAAACATACGAACTCGCAACCTTCGCAGGTGGTTGTTTTTGGTGCATGGTAAAGCCATTTGATGAACTTCCTGGTATTCATAAAGTACTTTCCGGCTATGCGGGTGGTCATATAGAAAACCCAACATACGAACAAGTAAAATCAGGGACATCGGGACATTTAGAAGTCGTTCAAATTACATTTGATCCTTCTATTTTCCCGTATCAAAAATTACTAGATTTATATTGGCCACAAATTGATCCAACTGATGACGGCGGACAATTTTTCGATCGTGGTCCCTCTTACCGCACAGCAATTTTTTATCATACTGAAGCGCAAAAAGAGCTTGCAGAAAAATCGAAGCAAACTCTAGCAGAAAGCGGTATGTTTAAAAACCCTATTGTGACTGAAATTCGCTCAGCTGCACCTTTTTATGAAGCAGAGGAATACCACCAACATTTCTATAAAAAGAATCCAGAGAAATATGCTACCGAGCAAAAAGAATCTGGTCGTGAAGATTTCATAAAAGAAAATTGGCAAAAATAATAATAAAAACGCATCGTGCTTTCTTTTAAAAGTACGATGCGTTTTTATCTTTGAGAAAAGTACCATACAATTAAAAGACCAATCGCGATTAATAACATCTGTTCAAAAATGCCATGTAAACTCTCATTTTATGGAAAAGAATAAGAACCCCTTTTTGTAAAAGGTTTCTTATTCAGTAGATTTAAGTTTAATTATTTTCTACATACCTTATTCCATAATTACTCCTGAAATAAAATAATATTACCCGCGATTTATTAGAAATTAAACATTCTTATTCCCATCAACACATATTTAGATTGACAAAATGTTTGGATCGGGCAGTCGGATACCGTGCCAGCTGTCTACATCGCATTGGCCATATTCGTTATCACCCACTGCTACCACCGTGCCGTCTGATTTAAGACCGACTGTATGGGCACAACCCGCCGCTATCGCTACAATATCGCGCCAATCACTTACATCACATTGACCATGTTTATTATTACCCACAGCCGTCACTATGCCGTCAGATTTAAGACCAATTGTATGATTACTCCCTGCCGCTATCGCCACAATATCGCGCCAATCACTTACATCACGTTGGCCATGTTTATTATTACCCACAGCCGTCACCATACCGTCTGATTTAAGACCAACTGTATGAAGATAGCCTGCCGCTATCGCCACAATATCCCTCCAGCCACTGACATTACATTGGTCATACCGATTATTACCTACAGCCGTCACCGTACCGTCCAATTTAAGGCCGATAGTATGCCAGTCGCCTGCTGCGACCGCCACAATATCACGCCAGCCGCTTACATTGCATTCACCTTCTTTATTTCGCCCCACTGCTACCACCGTACCATCCGATTTAAGACCAATGGTACGCCGCCACCCCGCCGCCACTGTTACAATATTATTCCAGTCGTTTACATCGCATTGGTTATGCTTATTCCAACCCACAGCTACCACAGTACTGTCAGTTGTAAGACCGATTGTATGAGCATTACCTGTGTTCGTCGCCATATGAACATTCCCCACCACGACCGCTTCAATATCACGCCAGCCGCTTACATTGCATTCACCTTCTTTATTTCGTCCCACTGCTACCACCGTGCCATCTGATTTAAGAGCAACGGTATGACCACGACCCGCCGCTATCGTATCTTTAGGCCACCGTTTCACTTTTAATACCTTTTCTTTCGGTGAAATGTAATTCATGTTTTTCCTCCTTCAAAATAAGCAACTGTATCAAAACATATATTTTTATCAAACTTTAATTTTAATCTACATCTTCAAAGGAAACCTATTATTACTTCTTCAAAAAATAAAAACCTCCAGTTTAAATACTAGAGGTTTCTTCTTTATTTCTTCAATCGTTCAATAAAATCGTTCAATTTATCAAGCGATTTCATATTATGATTACAAGCTACACCATCTTTGCAAATATAGTTTCCCTTTCTAACGAAAGTTCCTGGTACATCACCTTTAATTTCAACTAAAAACATTCCTACTTCTTCATGCCCATGACATAATGAACAAATGCTTTTTTTATTTAAACTTTGAAATGTTCCTTGCAGACCAACAAACTTATTTTTATCATTTTTCGCTATAATAAATTTCCTGCTTGATCCCTTGTCAATCCAGCTTAAATAAGATAATTCTTTCATATCCAGTTCTTCCATATCAGGAAGTTTTAACTTTTTCGCCTTAGGAAATAATTTCTTTAACGTTTGTGCTGTAACTTCCTGAAACGGAATTACATACGGATTTATTTTCATTAAAAACGATTCTGCATCTTCTCTATTTTGAACTGTTAATACCGTATCAATTAACTCTTTCTGTTCATCCGTTAAATTCTCAAATACATGTATTATCTTTTCAATTGCAAGTGATTTTAACGCTTGAATTACTCCTCTATCATTTGCCGTCGCATGCCCATTTGCTAAAATATAAGCTTGTGATTTTATAAAATTATATTGATCACTTCTAATAAAAGCTTCCATCTTTATCACTCCATACAAATTGTTGATCTAGTTTTATTGTATACAATGATTAAGTTTTTTGATATGTAAAAGATAACTTAGAAATAAAAATTACATAACTGCATCGGTTATTTTCTACCGATTCATCTCCTGACAAAAGAATCCATCATCTGTTTTCCATTCCGCATATAGTACGTCCTCAAATTTAGTAATCCCTTTTTGCTTTATTTGTTTATAAAGCCATCCTTCATCAAATCCTGCTTCCCTCAAATTATCCTTAACTACTTTCCCATCACTAATTAATGAAATAGGTAAGTATACAGGGTTATGTTTTAAACTTAAATCATTTATAGTAGGAGATTCATATTTACTTTTTTTCAATACACTTATGTTTCCGTTAGGTTCCAATATCATATACTCAACTTCTCGGATTGAAAATATATCTTTTTGTTGCCTAAGCATTTGTTGCAATTGGTTAATATCTAAATGATTTACACTTAATTGCTCTCGGTCAATATACCCATTGCGAATAATAATAGAAGGGTATCCTTCAAAAAACCTTCTTGTTCCTCTTATTTTTTGGGTTATCACTTCTATTGTGTAAATTAAAACCACCCAAACAAATACTGAATATAAAATAGACCACACTTTAATTTTAGGATCGTATATTGAATTTCCAACAAGCTCACCAAGGACGATAGCAGAAATAAAATCAAAGGGCGTTAGCTGAGATATTTGTGTTTTCCCTAATATTTTTGTAGCAATTAATAGAACAAAAAAACCAACTAAAAGCTCTATCGTTATTTGTCCAAGATGATTCATAGTTATTCACCTTTCTGCTTTAACCCGCACTCTATGTATTCTGTTTAATACATAGACATTGCATTTTTGATATTATCATGCCCATCCATATTCAATACATACAAAGTAAAAAGAGTCTGATTCAAAATAATATTCGAATCAGACTCTTTTACTTTTGTTTATTTAGAATACACAATCTTTTTAATCGTTTCTCCGGAAAGAAAATATTCTTCTGCTAATTGATGAATTGCAATTCCACTTTTAAAAGCGTCTTTAATTGCTTTATTTCTTTCATCCAGTTGTTTTCTTCCGCCAGATCGTGTACCCCATTTATAATGTTTTGTTTCTTGTTTTGGAATGTAAATTGTTTCACCTTGTATATACTTTTGAATTTCAGCAATTAAACTTTCTGGTAAAACGGCCTTAGCCTTTACGTATTTCATTTCTGCTCGCCCCTTATTTTTTATGGTTCATTTCAATAAGGTGCAAAGCCAAATATAAAAAATGATACGAGCTCATTTTGGCGATTGATTGTATATTACTTGTCTACCTCACGCAAAGTATCGCCATTTCCATACTTGGCTTTGCATGAGACGCTGCAGTGTCTGGCAATTGAATTGTAATCGCCACATAAACACCTCCTAATATACCTTTTGCATTTTATTATATGATAAATTCCCTCTCCTTGCATCTTCACAATTTTTGAAGCAACAAGTTACACAGTTTGATATAATACTTTTTAATCGAATCAAAAAGTATAGTGAGGTTGCGTTATGAAGAAGAGAATAATCATTACAATAGTTACAATATTCATTATTACTACAGCTTTATTCGGAACATACAAATTGATGAACGCAAGAAGCTTTCAATTATTTGGAGATCTAACAAATCACGTAGAAACAAATGAAAAAGTGATTGCTTTAACTTTTGATGATGGTCCTACTAACAATGTAAAACAAATATTACCACTACTAGATAAATACAATGCGAAAGCTACTTTCTTTGTTATCGGAAACGAATTAGAAAACAATTTACCATTAGGAAAAGCAATTGTTCAATCAGGGCACCAACTTGGAAACCATACATATTCTCATAATAGAATGGTTTTCAAAACTCCTTCTTTTATTAAAGAAGAAATAGAAAAAACGAACTCGATAATCCGTCAAACAGGATATACAGATGAAATTGATTTTAGGCCACCCAACGGTAAGAAATTAATAGGACTACCATACTATTTAAACAAAAATAATATTGAAACTATCACATGGAATCTTGAACCTGATACTTTTTATAAATCTGCAACTGACAAAATTGACTACGTCAATAAGAATATAAAACCTGGTTCTATCATTTTATTGCACTCTATGTACGATAAATCTAATGAAAATCTGCAGACCATTGAAGGTATTTTAGACTCTTTATCTAAAAAGGGGTATCAATTCGTAACAGTAAATGAACTGCAAAAAAGAGAAAAATAAAAAGGTAGCGTATCATACCAAGATACGCTACCTTTCTTTTTATATAATTCCAAGTACATTTAGGAATACGATAATAATCGCAATTGGTGCAATATAGCGAAGTAAGAATAACCATAATACGAATAGTTTATAGCCTTTATTTTTACTTACACCAAGCTCTTTCATTAATACATCTTTCTTCATTTTCAACGGAACAAAGATGGAAACTAATAAAACACCAAGTGGCATTAGTATGTTACTAACCGCATAGTCTGCTAAATCAAAAATTGTTTTCCCAAATGGTTTCACATCACTTAACAAACCGAATGATAATGCTGATGGTACCCCAACAACAAAGATTAACAACCCAACAATTAAAGCCATTTTTTCACGTTTCCCTTTGCTTTTACCTTTTGTTGTTAAAGATGCAACGCTAATTTCTAACATCGAAATTGCTGATGTAATAGTAGCAAAGAAGAATAGTAATAAGAAAACGATGAAGAATAATTTTCCGAACGCCATTTTACTGAAAATAGCTGGCAATACGATAAATAATAGTCCTGGTCCTTGAGATGGTTCCATTCCAAATGCGAACACAACTGGGAAAATTGCAAGTCCTGCAAGTAATGTAATAACAAGTGTTAAAGCTACGATAGAAAATGCTGAACGCGGTAAACTTTCTTCTTTCGGTAAGTATGAGCTATACGTTACCATAACGGCTACACCGACAGATAGCGAGAAGAACGATTGCCCCATTGCATATAAAATGATTTCTGATGTTACGTTTGAGAAATCAGGTTGTAAGAAGAATCGAACTCCTTCTTCAGCACCGTCTAACGTAAGTGCACGAACAATTAATACAAAGAATAAAACGAATAGCGCTGGCATGAAATATTTATTTACTTTTTCAACACCATTTTGTACACCTTTACTTACGATAAAAATAGTAATAAGGATGAATAATAGCTGTGATCCAACTGCTAAATACGGATTGGAAATGATTTCACCAAACGTAGCTTCGTATGCTCCATTTCCTTCCCATAGTCTACCTGTAATTGCATTCCATAAGTATAATAAAATCCAGCCCCCTACAACACTGTAGAAAGAAAGTAATATGAAACATGTTACAATCCCTAATTTACCTAACCACGGCCATAACGTTTTAGGAGCAATCTCTCTATACGCATCAACAGCCTCTTTTTGTGTACTTCTTCCAATAACGAATTCAGCTAATAATAGCGGTAAACCAATTAATAATGTGAAACCGATGAAAATAAGGAAGAACGCTCCGCCTCCTCCGATTCCGGCCATATACGGGAATTTCCAAATCGCCCCAAGACCAATTGCTGAACCTGCTGCAGCTAATACGAAACCTAATTTCGATGTCCATTGCTGTGAATTCATCTTTTTATCTCCTCTCTTTTTCTATTTCTATTTTACAATTCAGTATTTATATTGTTCTATCAATACTCTTTTCTAATACACTCACTTCCTCCCTAATAAAAAACGCCCCTACGTAAATACGTAGGGACGACAAAAAATATCGCGGTACCACCCTAGTTATGAAGATACAACAAAAGTAAGCCCTAAATAAAAACGTCCCTACGCAAATACGTAGGGACGATAAAATATCGCGGTACCACCCTAGTTATGAAGACACAACAAAGTTAAGACCTAAATAAAAAACGTCCCTACGTAAATACGTAGGGACGATATATATCGCGGTACCACCCTAGTTGTGAAAAAAATCTTCACCACTTTATTTGATAACGGTATGCACTACCGTCTTTCATTTCCTCACAATGTGAGATTTATGAAAGATGCTCCAGGACGAACTTCATGAATAATCTATATACTGATTCACACCAACCATCAGCTCTCTGAAATAGGGAGATTTTCACTACTATACCCTTTCATTGCTCAAATATTATTTTCCGAATTGATTACTATCATTTTTATCATACATTAAAAATAGTGTCAACTTATATTTTGAAATTTTATGCATTACATTCTATTTAAAAATTCAAAATATGACTTTTAAATGAATAGTATTAGAACATTTATGGTTTATACTGTATTAACTTCTCTAACAGGTTTATAGTAGTATACGATAAATGCAAGGCAGCACGAGTAGGAGGAAAGAATTTTGTCTACTTCAAAAGTTTTAAAAGGTACTGCTTTATTAAGCGGTGCAACAATGATTTCACGAATTTTAGGTTTTATATACTTTTTCCCCTTTCAATTATTAGTTGGAACGCAAGGGGTCGCTTTATACGGATATGCATACTCTTGGTACGGTATTTTATTAAGCTTTTCAACAGCTGGTATTCCAATTGCCGTCTCAAAATTTGTTGCAAAACATAATGCGCTTGGTGATTATAGTACAAGTAAAAAATTGTATAACTCGAGCGTAAAATTGATGTTGTTTATGGGCTTTTTAGGATTTTTAACTTTATTTATTGGAGCACCGTACATATCACAATTTATCATTCGCTCGAAAACGCCAGATCCACAATTTATCGCCGACGTAACACTTACAATGCGAGCATTAAGCTTCGCGCTTATTATCGTACCAGCTATGAGTGTTACACGTGGTTATTTCCAAGGTTTTCAACATATGAAACCTAGTGCTGTATCTCAAGTTGTGGAACAAATCGCGCGCGTTGTTTTCATTTTAGTTGGTAGTTTTATCGTCTCAAAACTATTAGGAGGCTCAGTAGCTTCTTCTGTTGCAGTTGCTACGTTTGGTGCTGTTATCGGGGCACTTGCAAGCGTCTCTATTTTAATGATGTACTGGAAAAAATATAATGGATTAAAACCTCCTGAAGGTGAGCTAAAAACAAGATCATCAAACATTCCGTTAAGAAGTATTTATATGGAATTACTGCGTTATGCAATTCCAATTGTATTTGTAGGCATTGCAATCCCTCTCTATACGTTAGTAGATCAATATACCGTTGCTGATGTCCTTAGAGCAATGGGTGAGCCTTTAGAAACCGCTAATGCCGTTTTCGCTTATATAACGAACTATGCACAAAAGTTAATTATGATTCCGGCTTCACTTGCAACTGGATTCTCATTAACGATAATTCCAGCTATTACGAAATCATTTACAAGCGGGAAGCTAGATGAATTACAAGGACAAATTTCAAAGATATTTCAAGTATTATTATTCTTCACTATCCCAGCAGCATTCGGTCTAGCTAGTATCGCTTACGATGCATTCCGCATGGTTTATGTAAATCCTGAAATTGCACTTGATGGATCACAATATTTAATTTCATTTGCACCGTCTGCTATATTAAGTGCGATTTTCACCGTTTCAGCAGCTATATTACAAGGAATTGATTATCAAAGAAAAACAATGATTGCATTCTCAGTCGGTATTCTCGTTAAAATTCTGTTGAACACACCACTTTTACACTTATTCGGTGGACATGGCGCTGTGCTTGGAACAATTCTTGGATACCTCGTTTCAAATATTATTATGTTGTACTGCATCGTTAAATTTGCGAAATTTAACATTGGCGAAACAGCAAAAACAGTATTTCTTATTACGGTTTACTCCGCGGCAATGTCTGCTGTTGTAATCGCATTAAGAACATTTATAAGCTGGATTATCCCTGGTCAATCTTATGTAGAATCACTGATTATTGTGTTTATATGCGCCTCAGCAGGAGGATTTGCTTATCTTTTATTCGTACTAACGAGTGGACTTGCTTCACATATTCTCGGTGATCGTATTCAACGTTTACCTGTACTAGGGAAATTAGTTAAATAAAAAAGAAGAGATGTAACTTGTTGTTACATCTCTTCTTTTTACTTCGCATATTGAATATGCTTTTGTTGTTCAGCAATATTTAATTTTGGAGCATATTGTTCTACTAAATGTAATACCTCTTCGATTAACACTTCTAACTCCTGTACACTATACTCCGGTTCCCCTATCAGCGTATTTGCCATACGCTCATATAGATTTTCAGGTTTAATACTCATTCGTTCCACATTATCTGGCATCCATTTAAATGCAGGATGATGCACGTACATTCGGTTCATTCCAAACAAGACCCCAAATATATTTCTTTGTACTTCACAAATAACATCATAAAGCATAAGCCAATCTTTTCGTTTCAAAAGAGCCTCTCGATTATGCCAACGATTGCTTAACCAAAGGTTTTCTGAAATCATCCTTTTCGCCAGTTCTTCTGGATATGCTTCAACTCTATCTTTTAGAGCATGTACTTTCACTTCTCCATACAAACTCACACCATCATGAACCGATGATACAATACATTGTTTCTCATAATTTATATCATGCTGCTCTATAACTTCTGAAATAACCTTTTCTACTGTCACTGTTAAAAAATTACTAATCTCTAGTTTAATTCCTTCTTTCGTCAAATATGTTTCCGACCATTCTTCTTCCTCGTAAGGGTGATATGACAAAATCGTTCCACCAATATTGTTAATAGGTCCTTGACGATCCTCATCCTCTGGCGGTGCTGACCATAAAATATGTAATTCAATATCTGAATGTTCATCTTCTAACTTTCTAGCTACAGATCCTGCTAAAATAATAGCTTCGACTTTCGGGTTTTGCCTATAAATCTCCGACATTTTTATCGCTTTCTCTTTTAATCCCATTTCATTTCCCCCTAAAACTGCAGTACTCCCCTTACTTTTCATTTATCTATTTCAATATTCCGCATTACATTACCTTTTCAAATTCCTACTAAATTATATTTCTACCCAATAACGCTGAACAATTTCGCCAGTATGAGTAGAAACTACTTCATTTTCTAACACACCGCCAACCTTTTGAATCGTTTTAGCAGAACCAATATTAGATTTATCACAAGTTATTAACACTTTCTTCAATCCTAATTTTTGCGCTTCAGCCAATGAAAGTTGAAGTTGTTTAGTAGCATATCCTTGGCGACGTTTATTAGGATGCACACTATAACCGATATGACCGCTTTCCAGCAATAATTCTGGATTTAATCGATGTCTAATATTCACAAAACCTATTAATTTCCCTTTCTCCAAACTTAAAAACTGACTAGACGGCACTCGATTAAATGGTAAGTTTTCGCCGGCTTCTTGTATACTCACTTTTTCAAACCATTCATCAAGAGAACCAAAATTTTGTATAGAACAACTACCGTGCGGTTGTTCTCCTGAATTTAAAAATGCCTGCCGATACTCCATAATTTGTTCGCTATATTCATATGTGGGTTTCAATAGTTTCATTGTCATTCTCTCCACTCACCCATTCTCTATTTTTCTAAAAGAAACACCTTAATAGCGGATTTTCATCCTACTACTAAGGTGCTTCTATCACTTTTATTCAAATAGCCCCATACTTAAATAACGTTCCCCTGTATCAGGTGCAATACATAAAACTTTTTTACCAGCACCTAGACGCTTCGCTATCATAATTGCGGCGTAAACAGAAGCTCCTGAAGATGGCCCTACTAGTAATCCTTCTTGTCTTGCTAAGTTCCTCATTGTAGTTAATGCCTCTTCATCTGCAATTTGAATAATTTCGTTATACACTTCTGTATTTAAGTTTTTTGGAATAAAACCAGGACTTGTTCCGACTAGTTTATGAGGGCCTGGAACACCACCAGATAACACTGGTGATCCTTTCGGTTCTACTACTGCAATATATAAGTTTGGTAGTTTCTCTTTTAACGTTTCACCGGTCCCTGTAATTGTTCCACCTGTTCCTGCGGTTGCTACAAATGCATCAAGCTCTCCATCCATTTGTTCATAAATTTCAAGTGCAGTCGTATAACGATGAACATCCGGATTTGCTGGGTTTTCAAATTGCTGCGGAATAAAACTATTTGGAATTTCTTTTTGTAACTCTACCGCCTTCGCAATTGCTCCTGGCATTCTTTGTTCTGCCGGTGTTAAAACTACTTCTGCGCCGTATGCCTTCAATAAATTAATACGCTCTTTGGACATATTGTCTGGCATAATTAAAATAGCTTTATATCCTTTAGCAGCTGCATTCATCGCTAAACCAATTCCTGTATTCCCGCTCGTCGGTTCAATAATTGTATCTCCTGGTTTTATGAGACCATTCTCCTCCGCAACGTGAAGTAAATTATAAGCAGCACGGTCTTTCACACTGCGTGATGGATTAAACATTTCTAGTTTCACATACACATCCGCTGCGTCTTCTGGAATAAATTTAGATAACCGGACGACAGGTGTATCTCCTATTAATTCTGTTACGTTTTCACATAATTTCATAGTGCATCCCCTATTCTATCGTTTTCTTATCACTTGGCAGTAACCATGAAGTAAGTCCAATTAATGGTAAACAACTACATAATAGCATAATGAACTGAAGGCTATACATATCAGCTAACTTCCCAAGAACTACAGCACCTAATGCTCCAAGGCCAAACGCAAGGCCGACAATTAATCCAGATACCATTCCAACTTTACCTGGAACAAGTTCTTGTGCATATACAACGATTACACTAAAACTACTAGAACTAATAAATCCGATACATAAAAATAACGGTACAACCCACATAAGAGAAACGTGCGGTAACAATAGTGCTAGCGGCGCTGAACCGAGCATGGAAAAGACAATGATCTTTTTCTTACCGAATCGATCCGCTAGCGGACCACCAAAGAAAGTACCTAATACACCAGCAATCATAAAAGCAAAGACGAAATACTGTGCATTTTTTATCGATAAACCGTAATGCTCTATTAAATAAAATTGATAGAAATTCCCGATACCAGCACCGTACCAAGAACGCACGAATGTTAGAAAAACAAGAAGTATAATAACAAATTTAATGTGCGTACTTACAATCGCATTTTCAGCCTCAAGTGCAGCCCTCTTTTTCCTTCTTACAGCACCAGTCGCTAATTCATTTTTATACCAATTTGAAACAAAAAGTAACAATACAATCCCTACCGCTGCGAAAGCAGTAAAACCTAGAGAACCAATTTGACCTAGTGGAACGAAAATGAGCGCTGTAAAAATAGGTGCTAGCGAATTCCCTGTATTCCCTCCCACTTGATAAATCGCTTGTGCTAAACCACGTTTGGCACCTGCTGCCATATAAGCAACCCGAGCACCTTCTGGATGAAAGACTGCGGAACCTAATCCAATAAATAAAACAGAAATAATAACAATAATAAAATTCGGGGCAAACGCGAGCCCAATCATCCCAAGCATGCTCGAAAACATACCGAGTGGTAATAAAAATGGTGACGGCTTCTTATCTGAATACATACCAAAAACCGGCTGCATAATCGATGACGTCATATTTAACGCGAACGCTATCCACCCTACTTGCATGTAGGATAAATTCATCGTTTTTTCCAAAATAGGAAACAACGCTGGCACAACTGCTTGCATCGAATCATTCAAAAAATGTCCGAAACTAATCGCAAATAATATTCGATATATCGTCGGTGTTTCCACTGCACTTTTTTGTGAAACTGCCTGCATATACGAATCTCTCCTTCCTGTACAAAATATATATTTATTACAGTAAGTGTAATAAATTCCGAGTTTTGAAACATTTCTATTCTATACTGGTTTCGTTTCTATTTCCAGAAATTCAACTTGTAAAAAAATATATTTTTTCTATATGCTTTGTCGGATTTATTTATATGAACTCTCTGTATTTTCTTTTATACTAAGGCAGGACGAAAGGAAGGCTTGCAACTATGAAAAAATAGACGACCCTAAAGCATATTAGGATCGCCTTTTTTATTAAATAGAAAAACGCTTATACTTCTCATAATCACTCGTCTTACATTCTAGTGCCATTTTCGTACCTTCGTTTTCATAACTCGTAGATAAAACGTGTGCATGATTGTTGAAATACGAAACTACCTGTCCTTGATCATACGGAATTAACATTTCACACTTCGTATACTCTTTATAAATGTGTGAGCGAACCACTTCTACAAGCTCTTCAATTCCAACATGTTTCTTCGCAGATAGATAAACGCGATCTTCTTGCACTTTCGGAATTTCAACATCTACCAAATCTGATTTGTTATATGCATAAATCGTCGGGATATTTTCCACGCCAATTTTCTTTAACGTTTCATTTGTAATATCAATTAATTGCTCATAATTGGGATTTGAGTAATCTACGACGTGAATGAGTAAATCTGCTTCAGCCACTTCCTCTAGCGTTGAACGGAATGCTTTCACAAGATGATGCGGTAATTTACTTACAAATCCAACTGTATCTGTTAATAAAAATGATTTATTATCTGGTAAATCAATATTTCGTACAGATGTCTCTAACGTCGCAAATAACATATCTTTTTCAAATACTTGTTTCTCTACAGTACCGTTAAAAATTTCAAGCATCGTATTCATTATCGTTGATTTACCTGCATTCGTATATCCTACTAATGACACAACTGGAATTTCATTTTTCTTACGTTGTTTACGCTGCGTTTGGCGCTGTGCAACAAGTGCCTCTAATTCTTTATTTAGAGCTGCAATTTGTTCTTCAATTTTACGACGGTCTAATTCCAACTTCTTCTCACCGACACCTTTATTTTTCGTGCCAACTCCCCCGCTTTGTCTTCCTAAAGATTCACGAAGACCGATTAAACGAGGCATCATGTACTGAAGATGGGCCACTTCTACTTGCAACTGCGCTTCTTTCGTTTTCGCACGTTGCGCAAAGATATCTAAAATTAAAATGGTACGATCAATTACTTTACAATCTAAATCCTCTTCTAAATTTCGAATTTGTGAAGGAGATAATTCGTCATTAAAGATGACCATATTTGCATCTACTTCTTTCACATACGCTGCTACTTCTTCAATCTTCCCTTTTCCAATATAATGCGACGGATTTACTCGTTGTAAATTTTGCGTCACTTGACCGATTACTTCCACATCACAAGCTTCCGTAAGATTCGCTAACTCTTCCATCGAATATGCAAAATCAGCTTCCTTACCTAAATTTACTCCAACTAATATTGCTCTTTGTAATAATTCTTCCATATATTTATTCCTCCATTTCGATTACGTAAATAAAAAGCACAGGTCACTGCCTGTGCTTTCGTAAACGGATAAGGGTTCACCAAAGAAATAGAAGAAAGCAGTGCTTTCGTCCTATAACATGGTCAAAAAGTCCTAAGATAATATACGTATTCACACCAAGTGTTCACCTATACTATCCCATTCTATTTTTAAAGGCAAAACAAAAAGAGGGCGTATTCGTCCCTCCCTCTTTTTCACATATAAGCTTAATAAAGGGTTCCTTTAAAATAGGCAGACCAATCCCGTTCACTCTGTACACAGACAGAGCCTTTGAGCGCTATTCAATTATTGGCACAAAGTGTTGAGACGTAATCTGATTAAGATCAAAGGAAGCCCCTCCGTTCATTTCAAGTTATATAAAGTGTAGCATAAGTAATTCGCTTTCACAAGATTTAACAGACTATATCACTCTAAAGAAAATCTTTATATTCTTACTTTAATCGTCATTTTTTGCGAGTTCTTCTCACAATAAAAATAACAACAGCAATTATCAGTAACACACTTATAGAAATGATAGCAACTTGCCACCAACTTAAACCGCTCACCATCTCACCTTTTAAATCCACTTTCTTCGTTGGAGTTGACTCTTTTGCAATATGACTTAAAGTCTGTTTCTCCATCTTTGCATCATCTAATCGCTTCGTTCCACTGCAGATAGATGTCCCTAACTTTTTCTCCCCTGTATAAGAAGAAAAGACTAGATACTCTCCCCCCTCTGCAAAACGAAATGTACAGCTACCAAAACTTGTATAAATGATAATTTGCGAAGAACTTGTCCCTTTCCAAATTTTCTTCACTTCAAATAATACTTTAGTTCCAACTCCCTCTTCACTTCTAACATCAATTACTTTCCCCTCAAAAACTACATCATTATTTTGAAATGCATCTTCTGGTGTAAATTTCGCACAATCACATGCATAAGACTTCTCTGGCAAAATAAAAGATGTAACGCTACATATTAAAATAAGAGACAACAAATATACGATTCTTTTCAAGAATCTCAGACCCCTTCATTATCAATTTTAGCAGCTTTCTGTATATTATTTTTACGTCATTCGCCAGATTCCTCCATAGTGAATTAAACATTATCGTTTCCATACAATAAAAGTTTTTATTGACATTTTTACAACCTTATATTAGTATCAGCTTGTAAAAATGTCAGGAGATGTTCCTATGCATTCTAAATCTCGTATTACTACAATTGGTACTTATATTCCAAATCAAGTATTGTCTAATAACGATTTAGAAAAGAAGGAAATTTAAATAATGGAGATACACTTTTACTGTACGGTTTTGGCGGTGGACTTACGCATTTAGGGCTTATCGTGGAGTGGGGTTTAAGTTAAACGAATTAAAAAGAGATTCTAGGAAATAACTAGAACCTCTTTTTAATTTCATGAATTTTTTTTACCTAACCGAGACCATATCACAACAGGAATTAGCAATAATGCTAACACCCCTCCCGCTAATGATAATGCGGCATAACTGGAATTAGCTACTACCATTCCTGACATCGCTCCACCTGAAGCTCCGGCTAACGCAATAAAAACATCTATTTTCCCTTGTGTTTTAGCGCGTGTAGAAGGAGTTGTGGAATCAACAATTTGTGCTGTACCACTAATCAATCCGAGATTCCATCCTAATCCAAGTAAAGAAAGAGCAACAATTAATAATAGTAAAGAATCACTCGGTGCTATCGCAGCTATGACACCCGCTGCAAGTAAAATCACCCCACCAGCTATACTCATCTTAGTACGGCCAATTTTATCAATTAACATTCCTGTAACAAGTGATGGAAGGTACATTGCACCTACATGAAAACCAATCACGAGACCTACTGCACTTAATCCATGACCGTGGTGTCCCATGTGAACTGGAGTCATCGTCATAATCGCAACCATCACTATTTGAGTAAGTATCATTACGATTGCTCCAACAGTAACACCACGTTTATTTTCTATCATTTCTTCTGTTACTGGTTGCCCTTTATATGTATGTTCTTGTTTATATGTTTCTATTATGTTAGCAATAATTAATGGATCTGGACGAAGCATAACAAAAAGGACAAGGCCCGCAAGTATAAATGCCGCTGCTGATAATATGAACGGACCTGCAAGGTTAGGAATTCCAATTGAATGGGCAAAATCTCCCATTACGCCTACTAAGTTCGGTCCTGCAACTGCACCAAAAGTCGTCATAACCATCGTAATACTAATAGCAGTTGCTCGCTGCTTCTTATCCGCTAAATCGGTACCAGCATAACGAGCTTGTAAATTTGTAGCTGTACCTGAACCATATATGAGTAAAGAGACTAGTAATAGAATAATATTATTTGTTAACGCAGCCAATACAACTCCAATAGCCCCTAGTCCCCCTACTATAAACCCTGTTGCAAGTCCTATTCGGCGACCATATTTTTGCGATAACTTCCCAACAAAGAAAGCCGCTACAGCGGATCCCATTGTAAACATAGCAGCCGGTAATCCCGCATATGCATCTGTCCCAAGCATTTGCTGTGCAAGAAGTGCACCTACTGTAATTCCAGCAGCTAATCCCGCCCCGCCAAACATTTGTGAAATACTTACGATTATTAACGTTCGTTTGTATAATTTTTGTTGCTCTTCTTCTGTATACATACGCTTACTTATTAAAGCATCTGCTGTATCTATCATTTCCTCACCCTCCCTATGAAACTAATATCTCTTGTTAATGTACTATAAAACAACAAAATCCCAAAATTTAAAGCGCTTAAATTTATCCATATTTCGTTACTCCTACACCTTAAATAATGCTAAGTTCCTTTCGTGAAGAAACTTAGCAAAAAAATTATTGTTTCCAAATAATGATTAAAGTGCGATTTATTATAAATACCATTCCAAGAATAATAGCTAAGGTTATTTGATCAACAACATATAGAGCAACTGAGGTAACTGCAAACAATATGATTTCCAACATAAACCTATATGGTTCTGGCAGTTTTAATGATGCTTTAGGTGCAATGAAAATCCCCCATATTGTCGCAAAAAGTAGTGGTGAGCCAATGCCAAAAATAAATTTCACATATACACTTTCCCAAAATTGAAAGCCCCAATAACATAGTGATGTAAGAGCACATAATTCTAGAAAAAATCGAATCGCTAAATTTATAGGTTTTATAAACATTTAAAGAACACCCCTTTGAAAAATATGTTTAAAATCCTATGAAAATAATATTATGCATCCGTTATTTGAACTTGATACGTGCCCATTCATGACATGTAAAAAACAATTATACAACTTATTAATATTATTCAGTTTATCTTTCTAAACTTCGAAAACTTGATCTTGACGGATAATGAATGAAAGCAAATACTTAATGACAGTGATACATATGCCTATAATCACAAAATAAAGAACTCCACGGTTTACGTTTCGCCCATTACCGAGGAGTTCCCAAAATAACTCTATAAATTTTTTTGACAGCTAATGTTCCATAATTAAAATGCGATTCATATTTAGCCTATTCCCCTTACAATTCCCCTACTACTCTTTCTTAAAGCTTCCCCTTCCCAAAACAACAAACTTACTAAAGCACAAACTAAAATAATTGGTACACTCGCTTTATATAAATATATAAAATACTTCCAACTAAAAAGCTGTCTTGTAATTTGGTTTTACCAAATTACAAGACAGCTTCCCTTCATATTTCCTATACAAACCTTTTTACTATTTGACTCCTGCATCTTGCATAGACTCAATTTCCTTTTTCTTACCTTCTTTTATTTCATAATAATAAGAAGGTAATTCTATATTATGTTCTAAGAAGTAATTCTCAATTAATGAAATAATCACTTTTAATGTTTTCAAACGGGCGTATAGTTTATCATTACTCGCAATAATATGCCATTTCGCATTCGGCTTATCTGTTTTTTCAAACATTTCTTCCGTTGCTTCAACATACTCATCCCACTTTTCACGATTTCGCCAGTCTTCGTCTGTAATTTTCCATCTTTTAAGAGGGTTGTTCTCTCTTTCTGTAAATCTCTTTAACTGTTCATCTTTACTAATATGATAGAAAAACTTTCCTATTATGTAATGATCATCTGTTAATAGTTTTTCGAAATCATTAATTTCATCATACGCTCTCGTCCACTCTTCGTTTGTAGCAAAGCCTTCAACACGTTCAACTAATACACGCCCATACCATGAACGGTCGAATATAGTAATTTGCCCGTACTGAGGAAGTTTCCGCCAAAAACGTTGCAAATAATGATACCGTTTTTCATGAGGAGCAGGCGCGCCAATTGGATTTACTTGGAATCCACGTGGATCAAGATGTTCAGTCACTCGCTTAATCGCTCCGCCTTTACCTGCCGCATCCCAACCTTCCATAACCATCATAACGGCTATTTTCTCTTCTTTTAAAATTTGCTGTAGTGCCAATAAGCGCATTTGATATTTTTCAAGTTTCTTATTGTACTTAGATTTTGATTCAATTCTTTTCGTTAAATCTACTTTAGCAAGATGCTCTTTTTCCATCAAACGAATCCCCCTTGTTATATGACAATGTTATTTTAACATATTTATTGGTAATTTTTTCATATTATTATTCTTTTGATTCATACGCGAGACTCTCCATCTTTAGTTTAATAAATCGATACAAAGATGACATATACACTTACCAACAAACATATGTAATTGAATGCTAGACACAAAAAATGCTGTGCAGAAAAACCTCTACACAGCTTCCTTATCTAATTCCCCTTAATATATCACTTTAATAGCATTTATCTTTTGACACATCCACTTATACTACAAACTAATTACCAGCGGAATACCTGCTTCCGGTAAAAAATAAGCAAACACTGTAAAGCCGATAATTAATATTGCAAATAACGACGTTACAACTCCAACCGATATTGTTAGAAAAATAGCATTCGAACCTTTTCTTACAGAACGAACAATCGAATATATCCCAAAGAAAAGACTTAATATTGCTACAATTATATATACAACTACTGCATACCAAGGATTAACTTCCAATAAAACACCCGAAATAAATATATACAAAAATAATAATTGTAGAAAAATACTACTCCCCGTGCTTACTAGTACTTTCAATATAATGTTCTCCCTTACAATTCACTCTGACTAGATTTGATGTGTATCAACATATGGATCGCGTATATACCAGCTATTAAGCAGACGTGCCAAGTATAACCGTAGCGAATACTATAATGATTCCTAAGCCGAGACTCATCCCCTACCCCCTTACATTATATGGTATATTTTCTCAAACAGAGCGAATAATAACAAATAACTTTGTTAAAGAATGGGGGTTTTTCAAAATGAAACGAAAAATAATAACTCTCTTTACGCTTATATGCTTAGCACTACCAATACAAGCTAGTGCATACACATTTCAATCACTACCAATTGCGTCAAAGTCTAAACAGTGGTATATCGAAATTGACAAATCTCATAACTCAAACAAGCAAGCCGTGCAGCCAAAACAAGGTGTATATGATACGTATAGTTTACTCTTAAAAAATATTGGTAATGATGTTGCAAATGTATCGGTGGAAATACTTGATAACACACCTACATCTAAAGCTACCTTTAATCCTACTTCATCTAATAACAACGTTTCAAAAAGTCATACAAGCTTTGACTACATGGTATTCCCATTAGACTTTAATAGCCATAATTTTAAAGTTGTCATTACTTGGGAAGAAAAGAATTTCTCTTACAACGGTCATCCAGTACATGAGAGTAAAAAAATGAAGCAAACATTTGTGTTTAATGAAGAGTAAGTCCTAATTTGATTAGGGCTTACTCTTTATTTACAAAACCCGATTGAATTGCTTCTGTCACTTCTTTTGCAATATGTATTTTTGTAGCGTCTACACAGACTTTTTTGTCCCAAACATGTACGGAAGGCTCTTCATTAGACAAATGCTTAATTAAGATGAGTCGATTATATATCATTTTATTTTCTATAGGAGTAGCAATATACACCGTGAAATTCCTTGCTTCAAATACCTTTTCTCCCAAAACGTATTTACATCCCAACTCATGTACTACTAAATCGTTTAGGTTTTCTATAGTCATATACCATATCCCCTTTTAGCCTACATAATCAATCGAACCGCCGAATACTTGGTACAGACAATGCCATTCCAATTGTTATGAGTACTAAAATAGCTAGCGTTATAATTGTTATCTTTCCACCTATTACAGTAGCTAACCAGCCTACAATCACATATCCTAATGGCAATAAAGCAAATGAGCCTAACATATCAAGACTTGCCACTCTTCCAAAAGCTTCTTCTGGTACAAGCTCTTGTAAACTTGTTTCCCAAATAAGCCCAAATATCATAATACCGAATCCTTCAATTGCCATTAATCCAATTAAGGCGGGTGCCCAAGAAACGAAAGGCATAATTAATAACGCCATTCCACTAATTAAAACACCACCATACGCAAGTAATCCTCTCTTATGCCACCGCTGCCTCCCACCAAAAATTAGTGCTGCAATTACAGCTCCAGCACCAGAAGCAGCCATACCTAAGCCATACACGTAAGCTTCAAAATGATGATGAACATTAAACAACCATGGAATTAATACAACGATAACGCCTGCATAACAAATATTAACGAAAGAAAAGACTAGAATGGTAATCCACAACCACGGATGACTTTTTAAAACTAAAATACCTTCCATAAACTCTTGTTTGTAATCGATCTTACTCTTTTCAATGGGTTTTACTTTTTTAAACTTAATTTCTTTTAAAAATAATAAACATAAAAATGATAACAAATACGTTGCTGCATCTAGTCCGAAGCCTATCCCTGCAGATGTAACTGATACTATTAACCCACCAAGTGCTGGGCCAATTAATCGTATTCCTTGATTACTCATTTGCGTTAATGCATTAGCTGCATTTCGAATTTCCGGTACAAATACTTTCGCTCTTACAGCTGAATATGCCGGCTGAAATATCCCTTCCATAAGTCCATATAATGCAACAAGTACATATAAAAGTGGAATTGTTAAAATGTCCATAAATATAAGTGGTGCAAATAAGAGCATTAATATACAGCGAATTATATCTGTAAATAACATCAATTTCACCCGGTCAATTCGATCCACGACTAATCCAGCAAACGGTAACGCAAGAATATTAGGAAGCATGTATATTGCCATAGTCATTCCCATTACAACTGTTGAACCAGTTAATGAATACACAACGACTGGCAGAATAACCATCGTTATCGAACTACCTAAAGTCGAAAGTAATTGCCCAATCCATAAAAACTTAAAGTGCGGTGACACTTTAACTGGCAATAACAATTTACCGACATAACCTAAATTTTTCTCTGTTGGTATTTCTCCTTGCATATCTCTCTCCTCTTTTCAAATGATTATAGACTTTATAATGAATAACCGAAAATTAATAATATTCTATTTTTAATTTTATAAGAAACTATTATGTTATGGTAAAATTATCAAAAAAAGATAAAGGAGAATACATTATTATGCCTCAAAATTCTCATAATATCGAGCACCGCATCTATACAATGTGTATGATCCAGCGAAATAATGACGCTTTACTTATAAAACGCCCCGACCATCGAGGTTTTCCTGGCTACATAGCTCCTGGTGGAAAAGTAGATTTCCCAGAAAGCATATTACAAGCAGCTATACGAGAATCGAAAGAGGAGACCGGACTCCACGTTTCTAATTTAATTTTCAAGGGGTTAGACGAATATGTAAATCCTAAGGAAAATGTTCGATATATGGTATTTAACTATTGGACAGATTCATTTGAAGGTGAACTCCTTTTAAATCCTCCTGAAGGCGAATTATTATGGGTACCAATTGATGAAGCACTAAATCTTCCTATGCAAGATTGGTTTAAAGAGAGATTCCCATTATTTTTTGAAAAAGGTACGTTTGAAATTCAACGTGTTTGGGACCGAGACTTGGATAAACAAGTTGCGATGACAATTACGCATACGTAAAAAAGCTTGGAATCGCTCCAAGCTTTTCTTACTTCTCCTCTATTTTCTTAATCTCATAATCAATTTCTAAAAACTTAACTCCAAATATCCACATTCTATGATTAGCTTCTAATATTTGATCCGTGCTCTCTTTAATAATAAAAGTCTCTGCTAATGGTAAACGTATTGTAAAGAAACGAGTATGTAAATAAATCCCCTCATCTCCCTTACCATTTCTTCTCAACTTACTAGTAATGATTAAATCTTTATTCTTATTACATAATTTCAAAATCCCCGTCATATTCGAATATGGTAAAGGTAATCCGATATTCATGTATTTCTCATCCTCATGGGTATGTTTTGAGTAAAGAGCTACAAAAATAGATTCTCCTGCTTCATTTTTTCTTAGCCAAGCCCTTACATTCTCTCTTCCATCCTTCTCATCTATTACCCCAATGATAGAGCCATGCATAGTTTCCCACTTGCCGCCCATTCCTAAATGTATTTGTCCTACACGCTTACTCATTTTCTCATAACAAAATGCAAGCGGGCGAAACCAACGAGTCCATTTAATATGCGATTGTAACTCATACTCTTTTGTATTTTCATAAAAACGAATAATACTTAAAGGAATCTTCGCCATGTCAAATGCCTCACTATGAAAATCATTCATTTTATCAACTAAACCTTTGTATTCCTTGTTATCTATTAAATTTCTGTTATGTAAAAATGCTTCACCAACTGTCGCATTTCCTCTTAACCTGCTCATTGGTTTCCCGTAATATTTATAATTCGGAGTACTCTTTTCAATCATCCAACCGAGAAAAGCTGGTAACGCTACTCCAATTCCATTTACCACACCGTGGATCCAAACCATTTGTGCAATTGTAATCGTCATTACTTGTTTGAAATTCCCGTATGAATATATGAGTGAAAACATTATCGTTACCATAAGTGTACTGGATGAAAGAGTAAGGAGAATCTTTGCACTTATAGCATTAAATTTCGTTCTCCACACGTAAACTCCATATCCGTATATGGCACATAAATATATGAACACTGCAAAAAATTCAAACACCCTCGAATACGTAATTCCTATCGCAACTGTCATTGGAGAAATGACGATGATAAACATAATAGCGTCATATAACTTACTTCCCCGTTCTCTTTTCCTTCCAAGTAAACCAGCTGATAACGGCAATAGAAATGCCGAGTAATGAAAGTGTGCAGCTGTGAGTAAAACTATGTCAGAACTAAAATGCATAATGGGGAATTTTGCTACAGAAGCAAAAAACCAAAAACCACCTAAAAACAAATAAATAAAAGCACTATCTATAGCTGCTTCCTCTAACGGCTTCCATCCTCTTTCTAGCAATCTACTTATACCAAATAATGCAACGATTCCTGTATATGCAAACCAAAGTAGCGCAAAGAAATAGTGATTTGTTACGAAAGCTAGCATTGCACTGATTGCTGCAATTGGATATAAAAACGATACAAATTTATAAAATAATAAATACGTTCCATTTCTTGTTTCTTTGTCAATAATACAAAATGACATCGGTATAAATAATAAGATAGATAACAATATAATTGCTTCAACAGGATTTATATTCGACCACTCGTATATTAGAAATATAATATAACAAACAAGCCCAAATAGTATATTTTTCATATCGTTTATTCCCTTTCCACAAATGTTCCCTTATATGAAAATAACGAACCAATTAACGGATTTCGTACTTGTACATGAATTCGAAAACATTGTAGTGTTTCATCATAACTTTCTACAATTTTTGCCTCTCCGTATAAAAATCTAGGTAACGGTATTTTTCTTCCAAACATAAAAAACCATTGTTTCTTTGAAGAAATATGCATCCCGCCTTTTTCATCAATATAAAAATTTAACGTAGAAACGAGTATATGCGGTTCGCCAAAATAATCTACAATTTCATTATTCTCTTCATCCAACTTCATAACAGCGTTAAAATATCTTTTCTTATTATGAAAATAAAAAGTACGATTCCACCGTACAAATTCTTTCCCCTGTCCATCTCGCTCAGCGGTATTATGTATCACAAACGGAACTTTTTGCCCTCGCTCAGAGAAAAACATACGGAACTTCGATGTAATTTTTAATATTAATTTAACGAAAAAAGATCCTCCATAAATTTCATCCATTTCCCCTTCCCCAATAAAGCTATTTCCCTTTGTTATCGCATATCGTTCCTGCAATTTTGGATGAAGCCTTTTATAAGAATCCCCTAATAATCTTTCATAAATATTAACCATATACTTATCCCTTTCTCGTCCTCTTACAATTTTTTGCACTCGGCAAATTAGTGCTATTCATATAACCGACAATCGATAACCCTATTAGAAGAAAATTTAATGTAATCGGATTAAACGGCTCTGTAAAACTTGTGATATTCGTAACTCCTGCCACTATAGTTAAGCCTATTAACATAACAATATGCAATATAAACAACTTTCGTTTTTGAAATGGCAATAGCCACATAACACCCCATATTATTTCTAAAAATCCAACTATTTTAAGTATAAAAATACTACTATCATTCGATCCGATTAGCGCAGAAAGCATCTTTACTTCTTCTGAATGAGTAAAAATCAATTTCGGTACAATCCCTTGATATAACCATACGAAAGCAACTAAACAGCAAACGAGCCAATACGTCATCGTTCTTCTAATTAGCAACTTAGGATGAAGTCCCTTTTCTAACCATAATTTTAAAGCATCAAAACTCCATGCAGTTGCCCAACCTAATAGCGGACGAAAAATATATGAATCTATCACATTCCCTATACGACCAAACCTTGTATCATAATCATATTGCGTTTCAAAATGAATATGTTCTCCATTCGGGGTATACTTCCAATAGCCTCGTCCTATTTGTATAAGTGATAGCTTATTGTCTGTCCAAAATTTCAAAGAGGAAATGCGCTCTCCAGTTTCTTTTCTTATTTCACCTATCGATTCCCCTTCTCCGGCTATTTCAAGCCCGAAACCAATCTTCGTTTTATATAAAAACTTCTGCGGCTCCCCCTCTTTTTTCTCCAAATACGAGATTTCCGTAAAACGGGCATCCCACTTTGTATGCAGGTCCGGCTCTTGCGTATATTCCCATAATTTCTTCATTTTTGTGTTCATTTCTGTTGCTACATAAATAGGCTTTTTCTTGCCCATCCTTCCACCTCCCATGCGCTATATTTTTAATGTACATGCAACGAATTTATTTTGCTACGTTTTTCACAAACTAATTTAATAAAAAGATAGAATTTCAAAAAAATACAAAAAACACTTGATTCCCTGAAAAATTTAAATTATTATAAAACAAATGTTACCAACAACTTCATAAATCATACACTCTCGCCTAAAACGTGAGATAGAGGTTGCAACGCTTATAAGTATTCTAAAGGAGACACAGAGATGTCTATGATCTTAGAGGAAAGGAAGTGTTGCCGAAATTGATAAATTTCTCTGCATTTATCAATTGGGGCTGTTTTCGAATAGAAACAGAACTGTCATATGTACAGACGTGTACGTATGAAGAGCTATCTACAAAAAAGAGATATCATTTTTATGATATTCCTTTTTTGGCGGTTTTTTTTATTAGCTCCGTTTTCTGTTTCCCTTTTCCTGTAACAGCACCATCCTCACTTATTTGAGATGGTGTTTTTTGTTTTTCTCTCTGGTAACTACAGGAATATTGGGATTTGTATATGTCCTAACCTATTCTTAAAAATGGACGAAAGAAGGAATTCGTAATGGAAACGATTGTACAAAAATTTGGCGGTACTTCTGTCGGAAGCGTCGAACGCATTCAACATGTAGCAAATTTAATTATTGAAGAATATGAACGAGGATATAGTATTGTCTCTGTCGTTTCAGCAATGGGAAAAAGTACGGATAAACTTGTAGCACTTGCTAACGCTATTACTGAAAATCCAAGTAAACGTGAAATGGATATGCTCCTATCTACAGGAGAACAAGTAACCATTTCATTATTAACAATGGCACTACAAACAAAAGGTTATAACGCAATTTCATTAACAGGATGGCAGGCTGGTATTACGACAGAATCTGTACATAGTAGTGCACGGATTACTGACATTAATACTGGTCGTATTCAATCCTATCTTGCTGATGGCACGATTGTTATAGTAGCTGGTTTCCAAGGAGTAAGTGAAGAACATGAAATTACCACACTTGGCCGCGGTGGCTCCGATACGACTGCTGTCGCATTAGCTGCGGCACTAAAAGCAAAAAAATGTGATATTTATACGGATGTGTCAGGCGTATATACGACTGATCCACGAGTTGTACAAGATGCTTATAAATTAGATGAAATTTCTTATGACGAAATGTTAGAGCTTGCAAATCTCGGTGCTGGCGTATTACACCCACGCGCTGTTGAATTTGCTAAAAATCATAATGTCGTTTTAGAAGTAAGATCAAGCATGGAACAAGAAAACGGAACAATTGTAAGGGGAGAATGTAACATGGAACAACAATCAATCGTTAAAGGTATCGCATTTGAGGATAATATTACACGCGTCACAATTAAAGGATTAGAACAAGGTGCACTTTCAACAGTTTTCTCTACATTAGCAGCGGCACATATTAATGTAGATATTATTATTCAAAGTATTACAAATGAAGGAACTGTTCACCTCTCCTTCTCGATTCATTCTAATGATTTAAGAGAAACATTAGAAGTGTTAGAACAAAATCAAGAGGCACTTCACTATGAATCTGTAGAACATGAAAATCATTTAGCGAAAGTATCAATTGTAGGATCTGGTATGGTATCTAACCCGGGAGTTGCTGCGAATATGTTCACTACTTTAAAAGAAGGCGGTATTCATATTAAAATGGTAAGTACATCTGAAATTAAAGTATCAGTTGTCATTGACCGTATTCACTTAGTAGATGGCGTTGAAGCACTCCATCAATCATTTATGGCGAAAATTGAGCCTTTAGTGCAAATGATTTAATTTCCGCCAGTAAAACTTACAACAAATTATATTAATCTATTTCCTTCCTATATAAATAGAAAGCTGTCCACATAGAATTTTAAAAATCTATGCAGACAGCTTTTTATCTTGTTATCGATATCCGAAGATCATTATAAAACAATTAAATTATTCTTTATACCCTTTCCTAGGAAATATAAATGACTCTTCTTATTTCTTATTACATATACTCTTTCGCTCTTTCCCTTGAAAAAACGATCTATATTCATTCAAAATAACTTTTTTCACGTCAAAGTAAAAAAGGGAGAGTAGCTCTTATTCCACAGCTACTCTCCCTCTCACTTATATTAAAACAAATGAATGTTTTCTTTTTTGCAAGCTTCACGTAAATCGTCAGGCCATACAGAAGATTGAACTTCACCGATATGTGCTTTACGTAAGAAGTACATACACATTCTTGATTGGCCGATACCACCACCAATTGTTAATGGTAGTACGTCTTCTAAAATACCTTTATGGAAATCATACTCACGTTTGAAGTCTTCACCAGTTTTCGTTAATTGCTCATCAAGTGCTTTACTATCAACACGAATTCCCATTGATGATAATTCGAATGAAGCTTGTAGTACTGGGTGCCAGAATAAAATGTCACCGTTTAATTTCCAATCATCATAATCGGATGCGCGTCCATCGTGCTTTTCACCTGAACGGAGTGCATCACCAATTCCAATAATAAAGACTGCACCGTGTTCTTTCGCAATTGCATGTTCACGATCTTTCGGTGTTAATTCTGGATATTTATCTTCCAGTTCTTGAGAAGTAATGAAAACAATTTCTTCTGGTAAATACTTTCCAAGGAACGGATATTTTTCAAATAAGTGATCTTCTAATTCTTTGAATATTCCATAAATTGTTTGTACTGTTTTTTGTAAGTAATCGACAGTACGCCATTCTTTTTGAACGATTTTTTCCCAATCCCATTGGTCAACATAAATGGAATGTGTTGCATCAAGTTCTTCATCACGACGAATCGCGTTCATGTTTGTATATAAACCTTCACCAGCTTCATATCCGTATTCATGTAATGCGAATCTTTTCCACTTCGCTAGTGAATGCACAATTTCTAATTCTTCTCCTGAATGTAACATATCAAACTCAATTGGACGTTCTACACCGTTTAAGTGATCGTTTAATCCTGATTTTTTCGTTACGAATAATGGTGCAGATACGCGGAATAGTTCAAGGCGTTTTGCTAATTGATCCTCGAAAAATGTTTTAACTTCCTTAATTGCGATTTGAGTCTCTCTTACTGTCATTAATGATTGATACATGGTGGTTTCCTCCTAAAATGTTTGGATGTTGTGGAAAGAAGCCAACAAAAAAAGCCCTTCTTCCCCAAAAAACTGGGACGAAAGACTTTGGTTCCGCGGTACCACCCAAATTAGCAACAGAGGTTGCTCACTTATACAGTACGGAGATTAAAAAATCTCGATACTGTTCTTCTTGTAACGGCGAAGTTCCCGGCTAAGTCTACTTTCCTATAAAGGATTTCGGTTAGCGACTCCAGGAGGTTCTTCATAATAGGCTTCGTATCAGGCTCACACCGTCCCTGACTCGCTTAAACTACATCCTACTACTACTCGTCCTTTCATAGTCGTTTTATTGTCACATCTCTGAAACATTTTATTAATGATTATTCTATACAAAAAATCGATAAAGTCAACAAAAAGTTTTAAAATATTTTTCAATTCTTTATTTTATGCCTTTACCGATTGTTCTTAATATAACATTTTTATTTCCTTTGTCTCTTCAATCCAAAAAACATTTCACTAATTGAAACTAACATATATACAACAACTAGTGTGATTGTTCGAAATATAGAATCCGCAGTATTTCTTATTATTTTCATTTTCTTTATAATTCCTTTCAGTTTACTCGCAATTTCATGATATACTATAGCATTCAAGCAGTTTGTTTTTATTTAAAGCAAGCATAGTCATTTATCGATAGTATTTTTCTAAAACATTGGCTATTATCAAATAAGATTTTTTATATAACGGAGTGATCATATGAGTAAAACGAAAGCAAAACCGAAAAAAGGTGTAGGACAAGGTACAGGAAGTAAAGGATGGAACCGTTGGCAATCAAGTGCGAAAAAGAAAGCTGCAAAACCATACAAAAGTAAAGGTACAAAGAAGTAAAATAAATTTCGCTTTATTTCTTTACTTTGTTCAAAACAAAATATAATTATTACAACAAAAAAGCTATGCTCTCATAAATTTGAAAGCATAGCTTTTTTCCATATTAAATCATAAGGATATCTCGAATTTCTTCCTCCGTTATTGAAGACAGTTTTTCTTCCCCCGGCTCAATAATTTCAGCAATTAAATTTTTCTTACTCTCTTGTAACTCGTGCATTTTTTCTTCAATTGTTCCATGTGCTACTAACTTAATCACTTGCACTGTATTTTTTTGTCCCATTCGATACGCTCTATCCGCTGCTTGTTGTTCAACAGCTGGATTCCACCATAAATCATACAATATTACCGTATCTGCACCTGTTAAATTCAAACCGGTACCACCAGCTTTTAACGAGATAAGAAATAAATCCCCTTCTCCTTCGTTAAAACGATTGCATAGCTCTACACGTTCTTGCGCTGGTGTACTCCCATCTAAATAAAAGTATGGAACTGCTTGACGGTTTAATTCTCGCCCGATTATTGAAAGCATCTTCGTAAATTGAGAAAATATAAGAATTCTCTTCCCTGTACTTCTGCATTCCTCCAAAATTTCTAGCAGCTGATCAAATTTAGCTGAACTACCTTTATAGTCATCAACAAACAAAGCTGGATGACAACAAATTTGCCGTAGTCTCGTTAAACCAGCTAAAACCCGAATTTTATTTTTACGTAACGTATCTTTATCCAAATGTTTTAACGTTTCTTCTCTTAACTTTGCTAAATAAGCGGCATAGAGCCTTTTTTGGTCCGGTAAAAGTTCTGATGATTGTAAGTGCTCTATTTTTTCTGGGAGTTCGTGTAATACATCACCCTTTAACCTTCTTAACACGAAAGGCTTTACGCGCTTCGCAATATCTTCACGTCTTAAATCACCGAACTCTTTTCTTCCCGGTAATAATTCTGGGAAGACAACGTGGAAGATAGACCATAGCTCTTCTAATGAATTCTCTACAGGTGTTCCCGTTAATCCAAAACGGTACTCTGCTTGAATCGTTTTTACTGCCTTCGCAGTTTGCGTCGTATGATTCTTAAACGCTTGTGCTTCATCAAGAAATAACGTATGAAATGGCCTTGCATATAATCTTATATCTCTTCGTAGTAAAGGATATGACGTAATGACAACATCAAATTTCGTTACATCTTTTAAAATTTTTCGGCGCTCTGCTTGATTTCCATCGGCAATAACTGCTCTAATATGTGGAGCGAATTTTTTTAACTCGCTAAGCCAGTTGTAAACAAGGGAAGACGGAGAAACAACTAATATAGGCAGTTTCTTCTCTCGAATTTCCGGCAAAACAGAGTCTATAAAAGCAATACTTTGCAACGTTTTCCCAAGTCCCATATCATCAGCTAAAATGCCACCAAAACGATAATAGGCAAGTGTTTTCATCCACTGGAATCCGTATGTTTGATACTCTCTCATTATCGCATCTAAGCCACTTGGCACCGCAAACTTCAGCTTTTTAGGGTTTTGAATGTTCTCTACCAATTCTTGAACAGACTCATCTAAACTTAATACGTTTCCTTCTTGCAGTGAATTCATCCATTTCACACTACGAATAAGAGGGACATCTATTTCTTCGCCCTTTACAAATTCTTTTCGAATACTAGATTCTTTTATAAACTGATTAATATCATTAAACTCTTTACTCTCAAGTGATAGTAGAGCACCACTTGCTAAACGATAATATTTTCGTTTCTCCTCAAGAGCGACTAATACCCCTTTAATTTCTGCCTCCGGAATACCCTTTATATCAAAGCGGAATGATAACCAATCAATTCTCTCTTTCCTTCTAACTCTTATAAGAGGAGCTGTATCTCCTTTATGAATTCGTAATTTGATTGCTGTCGTCGCATAAATATCAACTAAACCTTTTAACGTTGGAACAACGTAATATAAAAAGTTATACTCAGCTTCTTCATTATGCATAAAATAACCGCCTTCTGTCTTTGCAAAGGCACTTTCACTCATAATGTCTAAAATCTCTTTTTCCTTTTTCTCATCACGATTAAAAACAGATGGCTGCCCATCCTCTTCTAACGGATTAATCACGACGTTTCCATAATGAAATTCGAGACCTGCTAACAAACGATTTTTCACTCGATCTAAATATAATTTTGCTTTTAGCGAAGGCGTTTCAACACGATTTGATATTACTTCATCAATTCGCACAGTACCAAGCTTCATTAATCCTGGTACAACTTTTGCTACAAAGTGTTCCATCTTATCTGCTGGAATATACAACTGGTTACTACTAGAACGATTCATCATTTTTTGTAATTCGATAAGCCGCTTACAATCCTCAGCATTCAACTGATGCAGTTTCCCTCCAAATAGAGCATAACTATACGTATCCATTACTTCTACTTGTTGTAAGCCGTCAATATAAAGTGTAAACCCACCGTTACTCCCTTTATTAAACTCAAAATGTAAAGGCAGTAGTCCTTTTGAAATTTGTAAACCGTGAAAAGATTGTCCATCTTGATTAAGTCTCACACACTCAGTTTTAGAAAGTAAAGAAAGCATATCCATCCACGAAGCTGGCGGTATTAAAATCATGCTATCATCTTGTTTTGCGTGTACTTCTAGTGTATCCTCATACATTTTTTCGTTATGATACATTTTAATAAGTTGCTGAATAATCGCATCCGTTTCTTGCTTGAAGCTATGTACATCTGGTGTGTATGTAAATTCATTGGAACAATTAAAAGCCTCTCTTTTCTCCACTTTAGAAAGAAATTCTCTAATATGATTTACGAAATACGTTTTGGCGATCTTCAACTGAACCCCAAGAAGTGCCCCACCATTTTTCGTAACTACTGGTGTACAATTAAACTCAATATCAAGTATTTCACGTGTATCAAAACGGTGTTGTTTACTTTTTGGCCTCAGTGGTTGTTCTGCAAACAATTGAAACATCCCGCTTGTTAATTGTTCGCTTCCGCTATTAATGGGCAATATTCCACCCGTTTGTTGATTATAATTTATTTGTATAAGTACAGCGGCAACATGTTGGCAGTACGTTTGAAAAGACGCTAATGACGGACAACTACATTTCGCAACCACATCACCTTTTTTAGCTTTTTCTACTGTAACATGAAAATCTTCGTTCCCTTTTACCGTCGCCTCGCAAATTTCTTTATTTTCATCATAATGATTCACGATTACTTTATTTGCTTTATAATACGCTTCTCCTCTTTTATATGAGGTCTCTCCGCATACTTCTTTAATAATCGATTTATTTATATGGAAACTCAATGGTTCAACCCCTCACGTCACTCATTTCACTCTATAAATATTGTACATGTATACTCCGGTAAGTAAAGTCGTACATACAAAAAACAAAAACAAGCCCCTTTCTCTATATCACGAAAGGGGCTTGTCTTTTAATTAATTGATGTCATCTAAATACCAAGATCCATCTTTTTTCACTAAATCATACGTATACGTAAATGATTCGCCTTGCTCACCTTGAACTGGTACACTTACTTTCACACTTAACGTTGTTGGTGTTTCACTTACTCTTGAGAATGTTTTCATTGCCTCTGTATTATAAACATTCGTTACAGGATATAAATAATACGGATTTAATATCCACTGTCTATTATACTTATAAGCTTTTTCAAACTGCTTCCCTGTAAATTTCGGCTCATAAAACTTTTTCATTTGTTTTTGTAAGTCTTCAAACTTTTCTTCTTCCGGCGATTTTACTGCCGCTTGTAAAATATTATTTGCGTGCTGCTCCGCATCCAATATTAATTGCTGAGCACTTGGTAAAGATAAACCTGATAGTGCTTGCTTATCTTCTTCACTTCCCGAAACTTGAGCACTCACCTTACCTGTTAATCCTTTATAGGCGATATTAATATCAGTCGTATCTCCTATTTTTGCATCATCCTTTACTGTCACTTCTCCAAGTTCATTCACGGTAACGAAATCTTTTGAACTTTTGAAAGTAAGTAGGTTCGGTTGAGTTACTTTTTTATAGCGATACGGTTCAATCGGTAATCCTAATGTTTCGTATTGTTTCATTACTTCTACCGGCACAGGTATTGCCAAACGTACTTGCAATTGTTCTTTTTGCTTTTTCATTACAAATGTTTTTTCAGGATCTACTTGTAACTTTGTTGGCTTCACGATATAAACTGGAACTTCTATTTCAGCCAGTACTTTTTCACCCTCTACTAACTCAAATAACAGATTTACTTTTTGGTCCTCTTTTACGTTTTGTTTCACCTGAACTGAAAAATTATTTGCATCTTTTCTTTTTGCTTCTACTACACCAGTATTTTTACTTGATACTCGTATTTCTTCCTTTTTAGATAAATCCGCTACCTTCATTTTTAACTCTTCTTCATCAAGAACTCTTTTTACTAATTTTAAATTTGTCTCTTCTCCTTCTTCTAGTAATAAATAATCTTGTGCTGATTGTAAATCTACTTTTTCACAACTTTTTAATTTACCTATATTCCCATCTAAATTTAATAATGTCTTTTCAATAGAAATACTATCAAAATGAATTAAACTTGCCTTTAAGCCTGCTTGCACATAGTAATCAAGAGAACCTCTTGCACAAATCTCTCCATCAGCCTTCCATATATTTGAATCAACTTCTTTTATTCCGGCAAACGCCCTCGCCTCAGCATCTAATTTCAGTCCAGCTTCAAAATTCGCCCCTATTAATACTAAATTAGCAAGTGTCAAACCACCTTCTACTTCGACTCCAGCTTTCCCATTAAACTTCGCTTCACCAGTATAGCTTACGTTAGGTCCCAGCTTCTTATGTTCATCTACAATCCCACCATTTTCAATACCCGCTCGGTATGAGTCAACCTGTGTAACATCTATCTCTACACCTAATGACAGGTCTGCTTTTACTACTATCGAACCTTCAACCATCAATCCTAAATATGGAGTAGTCGGATTTTGCACGTGAAAAACGAACATAGATTTTTTGAATGTCTTAAGAGAAATACCTCTTTTTTTAATAATCTCTCTCCATTCATCAATAGACTTATCTTCTAAACTTTCGTTTCCACATGCCTTTTTATTACCGAGACATTTAGAATAATCTACGGATAACTTTAAATTCCGCTCAATGTCACTTTTAATAATAAATTTCAAATCATCTAAATTAGTTGCGTTTTTATATTCCACATCAAAATCTACATTTTTAACTTTCATTTCACCTTTTATAGCGAAAGTCAAATCACCTTTATTTCCTTCTTCTTTCTTCACATCTTCAGCATCTTCAGCTTGAAGATCCTCACCTTTAATACTTACATCAAATCCCATTGCAAATTCTTTTTTATCTACATCATATTCACCACTTGGCGATTTCAGCAATTGATATGGTGCAATCAATAAAGGTTGCTTGCTTCTCTGCTCCTCATTGATTTTTCGCTCAATAGAATTTAAAAATTTAGATTGATTATTTTTCAATGTTACACCTTCTGCTAAATAAACAATCTCTGCATTGTCTCTTGTAACTGACACTTTTTCCTTCACATCTATTTTTTCAATTACTTCTTTAGCCTCTGGTTGCACCGCTTTTACAACCTTCTCCCCATTACTCCCATCCGTTATAGAGATGATTTTAATAACAACCCCAAGTGGATTATTTGGGATTGGTGGCAAAATTAAAATGTTATCATTTTTCAACTCTTTTAATTTTGCTGCTTCCTTTTTGAACGTGAAAGTATCTGTTTGAGTTTGTACTATGTCGTTTTTATATTGTTCTTTCACTTCATATACGTTCTTTTTGTATACGATACTTGCTTTTTCACTGTCTCCTCCATTACCCGTACCACCACCAGTATCTCCATCCCCAGTAGTCGGCTCATCTTTCTTGAAATCAATAACTTTACTAACGACTGCTGTCGATTCCGCCCTCGTTAATGTTTGTTTCGGTTTAAACGTTCCATCTGGATATCCCGAAATGATTCTTGCATTTACTAATGCAGCTATCAATTTAGGATTTTTCGTAAATTCACCTTTATCTCCAAATTTTATTTCCTCATCTACTTCTTTTAACTTCAACACTTTCGCGATAACAATCGCCATTTCTTCCCTTGGGATTTCTTGCTCTGGTTTGAAGCTATCTCCATATTCTTTCTTTACAATAATCCCTTCTTTTATCGCTGTTTCGACGTACTGATTTGACCACTTACTTTTCGGTACATCTTTAAACGTCTCTTGGTCTTTTACAACCTTATAGCCTTGTTGTAGCACAATCATTGCTAAAAACTGTTCTCTCGTTAAACGATCTTCTGGACCAAAAATCCCGTTCCCTTTACCAGATACAATCTTCAACTCTTTTAATCTTTTTATATCTTTATACGCCCAGTAGGAAGGTGGTACATCATCAAATACATATCCATAATCGAGTAATTTAACGATGACTGCTGCCGACTCCGATCTTGTTAATGTTTGTTTCGGTTTGAACGTTCCGTCTGGATATCCTGAAATGATTTTTGCATTTACTAATGCAGCTATCAATTTAGGATTTTTCGTAAATTCACCTTTATCTCCAAATTTTATTTCTTCATCTACTTCTTTTAATTTTAAAACCTTTGCGATCACAATCGCCATTTCTTCCCTTGAGATTTCTTGCTCTGGCTTAAAGTTATCTCCGTACTCTTTCTTATCAATAATCTCTTCTTTTATTGCTGTTTCAATGTATTGATTTGACCATTTACTTCTTGGTACATCTTTAAATGTCTCTTGATCTTTTACAATTTTATAGCCTTGCTGTAGCACGACCATCGATAAAAATTGTTCTCTCGTTAAGCGATCTTCTGGACCAAATAGCCCGTCTCCCTTACCAGATACAATCTTTAACTCTTTTAATCTCTTTATATCTTTATATGCCCAATAAGAAGGTGGTACATCCTTGAATACAAGCTCATTTGTATTCTCAGCTGCACTATTAAACTGATTTGTTTTTTTATTTACCTCGTTAGCAGCGTACGCTATTGCACCATCAAATATCACTGTTATAAATAGTACAAACAGTATACTCAATTGCGCTACTTTTTTAAGCCAATTTTTCATCCCGTATTCCCCTTTTGCATTCAAAATAAAATAAAGATAACCGCATCGAATTATTCATCAATTGTTGAAAGAACAGTTTCTATGTTTATACCGTCTCCAACCTTTTTAATGAATGATTTTCCCATATTTAAATCTCCTGAGATTTTAGGTAACAATAAATAATCAAGCCATACCGTTTCCCCTGATTGAATAGAATTAACAACTCGCTTCAACTCTGTTCCTGGTGTATAAACAAAGTTTTTCTTGTCCGCTTCATTTAACTCTACATGTAAATCATAAATAACGTTTGGCGATTTATTTTCAATTCCTACCTTGACTACATATGGAAGACCTTTATATGCTTTTTTATCTACTTTAATATGCATCTTCACTCCATCTTCCCCGTACACTTCAATTGGCTTAGCTGTTTTAAACTCGGCAGAAAGTGGCTCATCAAACGGGTATAATGTAGATGAGAAATTAGCACCTAAATGATATTCACCTTTTTTATCTCCACGAATATACCACTCAGCTTTCTTAACCTCATTTCCACCTATCGCTCCTAAATGGATTGTTTCACTTTGTTTTTCGGAAATCGGAGCTAAACTTAATCCTTCTGGTAACTTTAGCGATATATTTGTATTTGTTAATTCAAATGGCTCATCCGCAAAACTTTGAATCATCACTTCCACTTTAAAGAACTCTTTCAACCAACTTACTTTTCCTGGAACTACCATATATCCAACTGCAGGAGGAGCTTCTTTTTCTTGGAAACGCTCATTTTGAATAACAACTGGGTACACATTAACCTCACTTGCACCACTACCAATCGACACATTTAAATTACCTTGTATAATCTTCCCTACATTATTAATGATGTAATCAACTTTTTTATCCTCATTATCTATTTTCAAATGCAGTTCAAACTTATACACATGGCGATTATCCGGATGATTGACATCAATACCTGCCTTCTCTATTTCCTCTTTTGACATTTGTGTTACGTTCATCTTCCCATCAAATAACTGTGAAGGTTCTAGTATGACTTTCTGCTTCGTCCGCTCATCATTCTTTACAACTACGTCTACAGAAACAGGTTTATATCCTTTCTTATAAACGTATACTTTATAAGCACCTTCTTGTGGTTTTAACGATAAAGTACCATTACTACCTGTTATTAACTTTTGTTTATTTTCTTTCGAATCTTCTAACACAACATTAACACTATCCATTCCGCGTCCATTTCCATCTTGTACTTCTAGTAATAAACCAGTCTCTTTCTCTGTTACTTCAACAGGAATATTCAAACTTTGTTTATCTTTCGTTATCGTAACAGTTGCAGTTCCTTTTTTATCTTGAGCTATCAACTTCCCAGAAGCGTCTACTTCTACAACAGATGAATTAGAAGATTTAAAATTCACACTTTTCGTAACATCTTTCAGCGAACCATCTTCATATAAACCTGTAACTTTTAGTTCATATACTTCTTTCGTTTTTAATGCAATTTTCTTCGTACCAACTTGTAATGCAACGAGCGGATTCTCTACTTTTACTTTCACTTCCTTTTTTATATCTCTTACAGATACTGTAATAATAGATTCTCCTTCTTTTTGCGCTACAATATTTCCAAACTTATCGACTTTCACGTTGTCGTTGTTGCTAGAAAATGTTGCTTCTTTATTACTAACGAAACGATAATTCTCCTCATAAACGCTTATTACTTGTATCTTTTTCATACCGTTAATACGCAACGTTATATTTGACTCCTCAAATTCAATATCTTTCAGGCCATTTTCAATATATATAGGAACACGCACCTCATGATTTTTATAATTTGCTACAAGGGTGGCTTGCCCTTGTTTGAGTCCTCTAATCTCTCCATTGTTCTCAATTCTAGCTATATCTCCATCATTTATCCAAAAGTTTGTTTGATCTGTGACATCCTTTTCACCATCATTATATTTTGCTTTTACAACAATCTTCTCTTTAACGCCTTCCTTTAAATTAATTTGATTTTTATTTATTAATAATTCTTCTACTCTTTTTTCTACTTTTATTTTCTCTTCAAATTTAAAATCTTTATACGATACTTTTATAACTGTTTCTCCCACTCCTTTTCCAATTAAATACATCTCTTCATTTTCAAATTCAATTCCAGCAACTTCTGGATTTGCAGACACCATTTCAGCAACCCTAGTAACCTCTTCTACATACCCATCATCATATCGCGCCAAAAGAGTTAATTGTGTTTTACTTCCTTCTGTCATAACTCGGCTACGATTTTCGTAGGCCGGATAGAAATGCATTTGCGTCAATTTACGATTCGATTTTTTCACCGTTACATTAATATTTTTCTTAAATCCACCATACTCTACTGTAAGAACTGCCTCGCCTTCACCAACTGCTTCAAACGTTCTCAAATCTAGTATTCGTACCACTTTTTCATTTGAACTAGTGACATTTAATCCCCCTCTTATCTCTTCCTTTAATCCCCCTTCATATACACCCCTTACTAAAATTTGCCCTTTAGCCTTATCCACTAATACATAATTATCTCTTTCTAATTCAATATCTTTTAATGTTTTTTCAACCTCTACAGTACTCCAACCAAACATATTTCCATACTGTGCAGTTACACTTGTTACACCAGCTTGTCTTCCTATTATTTTATTCCCCGAATTAACTTCTACAATTTCGTGTTTATTAGCTTCTAATTTAATTTTATCAGTAATATCTTCTTCTGTTTCATCTCTATATTTAGCTATAACTTTATAAACTTGTTCTTCTCCAAATTTCAATTTAACTCGTTCAGGAGTCATTATTATTCTATCCATAAATATACCAACTGTACGTTGCCAACTTGCTGTGTCATTTCTCTTTCCCGAAAAAGAAAATTGCAAATCACGATCTTGTTTATTTACTTCTATTTCTATCGTTTTCTCAAACTCATCTTTCCCAAAAACTACCTTCCCTTGATTTTTCACTTCTGCTGAACTTGTAGCATTTTTAGGAAGAGTTACTTTCCAGTCTATACTCAATTCCTTATTACCTTTACCATGTCTTACAAATCCCACTATAAATTTTGATTTATCTGCACTTATATCTACTACATCTCTCCTCTGCATAGCAACATCATCATACTCTACTGGGGAGGGTATATCTTCAAATGCAAACGGCTTAATAAGCACATTCGAATCTACACCATTATCTTTTCCATCCGCAATTACTAATTTCAGCTTATTCCAATCGTTAGCTTTTACGTTTGACCTAGCATCTAATACTTTAGTCATTCCATCCATTTCCGTATTTCTAGCACCATTTGTATTTGAAATATAGTTATGATCTCTATTAACCCAATTATTAATGGTTGAAGTTGACACTGGGGCCCAGCTATCTGCAAGAGCTATATTTCTCTCGTTAATAAACACCCCTAGCGCATCACTATAATTCGAAAATTCCTCATACTCATCTGAAGCAAGCACATACTGTACGTTCATTATTTCTTTCAACGGCTTAAATTCAAACTCTAAAACACTCGCATCAAATGTCTTCATTCCATTCCCTAGTATTTTCTCTAAATCACTATCACCGGGCTGATTATTAATCTGTGTATAACTTTTATACTTATTAGGTCCTATAATTCCTTTCACATTACCTGTACTTAATATAACTCCCTCTTCAATCCCAAAAATATTTTGCTTCGCTTGAACTGTTCCAGCTGCTTGATTTGCACCTTTATATTTCACATTTCGAATTTCCACACCATCGCCAACGAGTTTTTTCGCTAGCTGTTCTGCTTTCACATTATCATCTAATGTAGATACTGAAATGTCCGGATTATTACTCTTACCAGCCTCTTGTATGCTTTTGATTTCAAATTTTCTGTCTTCTTTAATTGTTTCTTCCCCATTTGCTTTTACATAAAAACCTGGTAACTGTAAACATAAAATAGCAACTATACAAATTGTTAACACGCTTTTAAACTGCTTATATTTTCCTCCCAACTACTTATCCCCTTTCCTTTTCTTCAAATACAAACGTTTCCGTTATTAACTCCTTTCTTTTCATTTTATTGGAAACTCATAAATATATTAATCTATTCCTATTATCAAATTCAATAGCATTTTTCACAAATTGTTCATTTATTCCAAAAATACTTTTCGACATAAAACAAACCAAATCTATGTAAGATTTGGTTTGTTACTAATCATACCCTATATCGTATTTTTTCACTCTATCTCCATCAACCGTTTCGCCTCAAAATACAACACTTGAATAAATTTCTTCGTATTAATACGTATATGCCCAGAAGCTGCCACTTCATCCTTCGTCATTTCTGTCATTCGTTTTCTAACTACAGTGAAATCAAAAAACTTTGGAGCATAGCTTTCAAATTTCGGATTTGAAAAGTCTGTTAATCCAAGGGAAGCTAAGTGATTTAACGATTGATAAATCGCTCTACGTACTCTTTGTTCAGATGCTTTTCTCTCCTTATCTATATGTGTATCTGAAGCTAAATTCTCTAATTTCCTTATAGTTATATGGTGAAAAATATCTTTTAACGCAGGAAATCCAAATTCAAATGTTTGTGCTTTTTCTTGTCCATATAAATATTCCAGCATACTAAGTAAATCTTTACTTCCATTCTCTCCCGCAATACCGAGTTCTGATAATAAATAGCGTCCTGAATCTGCTATTCTTTTTCCTTCTTGCATTGGCTCATTTCGAACTTGCGGCTGTTCCCACTTAAAAACGTTATTCAATGATTTTTGAATATCATGTATAGAGCGCTCTAAACGAATACGTTCCATTACTTTACGTACAACAGATATAACCTCAATTTTATTCAATGGTTTTGTAATATAATATTCAACACCAAGTGTATACGCCTCACCAATAAGCTGTTTCGATTCCACTTGAGAGATCATAATGATTTTCCCTGAAAAAGAGGATGCAATATGGCGAACTGTTTCAATCCCATCTCGCATGGGCATTAATAAATCAATAAATAAAATATCTACTTTTTTAAAATTTAGTTGATCTGCTTCAATAAAAGCTCCGTCTTCCGATTCTCCAATTACTTCCCCAAGATCGCCATCTTCAATGATTTGTGAAAGCATGGATCGGAAAACTTCATCATCATCTACGATATAATAAAACAACTTTATTCCCCTTCCTGCTTTAAACTACACTCCGGTAAACAAACGACAAACTTACACCCTTCACCAGTTTCCAGGTCTTCCAATCTTACTTCTCCTCCGAGCTCTGTTACCATTTCGTTTATGTAAGAAAGTCCAATTCCTGTTGATGGTGTTCCCGTTTGATCATACTTTGAAGTAAATCCTGGCTTAAATACTAGTTTTTTATATTTTTGCGCAATACCAGGCCCATCGTCAATTACTTCAAAAAATATACGTTTATCAAGTTTATATAACTTAATAATGATAGCACCACTACCCTCAATTGCTTCAACCGCATTTGCAACTAAATTATTAAAAATTGATAAGACCGTATACACATGATATTCTGCATGCTCACCTTCAATATGTTTAGAAAAACGTATTTCTTTTTCCAACATTTCAGCGTACTTCTCATTTATTCTCACAATCATTTCCGCAAGCTCATGTCCTTCTACATACTCAGCTACATTTTTATCTAATAACAGTTTAGATAATCCCGCAAAAATCCTTTGATTATCCTTTTTTATTTCGTGCACTTCTCCCGCTATTTTCAATGCTGTTTTACTACTTGAATCATCGTTCGCTTGTAAATTCCGATATAATTGATACGCTTCTTGTGTAATTAACTCCGCATTTTGTAACGTTTTTTTCAAATGAACAGATTCCACATATAAGTTAGAAAGATGCATCAACATATTTTCATTTTCTTTTCGAACTTGTGATTCTTTTAATTTCGTTTCATACAAATTCATCATATTTAAAAAACCAAGCGCAAAGAAACTACGGAAAATAGCAATAATGATTAGCTTATTCACTTCAGAAATTGTTATCGTTGTACCAAGTACTACCATATGATAAATTGCAAGTTCTGACATACTTGCAATAATTTCAATTGTAATCCCAAGGTAGCCAATTATAATTGGCTTCTGATGGAACTTATTCACCCTACAAAGCGAAAAAAGACTTCCATAAATAAAATAATAAAAGAACACAGGATAGCGCAAATAAAATGATTCTGTCATATAAAAAGACCCTTGCAACACCCAGTCAAGACATACACGGAATAAGACTACAGATATACCAACAAGAATACCTGCAACCGCCGCTGGTACTCTTCTTAAAAATAATAATAAAAAGAAGAAAAGCGGTGTCCCGAAGCTAACACGAAACGTATCGTTGAAAGGATGAAAATTTAGCTCTCCAGCAATTGGGACAACAATCATTAAAATAATTAAAAGAGATATATCTTTCTTCCATAATTGATTCCAATTCAAAGATGCCACTTCCTATGTATTTTTTCAAAAATGTAAACGGAAAGCCCGCTTATTATAATAAACGGGCTTTTTTTCTATATTCTAACCTTTTCTACCGCTTTTATTTGACGATACTCAGGCTTCCATATTGATTCTTTCACTGCAATTTTGATATCGTTATCACTTAAGTTCTCTCTAGCAACACCTTCTGCAACTGCAACTTTCGCTACTTCAATTGCAACCATTTCCGAGATATTACGTAACTCTTCAACTTCTGGTAAGATAGGTGCACCCGGCTGACTTGTATCTACCATACTTGCAACCGCTTCTGCTGCTGCTGCAAACATACCGTCTGTCATTACGCTTGCACGCACAACAATTGTACCAAGACCTAGCCCTGGGAAAATAAGTGCGTTATTTGATTGCCCGATAACATACGTTACACCATTGTATGTAACTGGATCAAACGGACTTCCTGTTGCAACTAACGCTCTTCCTTCTGTCCACTCGATTAAATCTACTGGTTTCGCTTCAGCAAGTGGCGTTGGATTCGACATTGGTAAAATAATTGGTCTTTCTACATGAGAAGCCATTTCTTTAATAATCTCTTCTTTGAATGCACCAGCAACAGTTGATGTACCGATTAAAATTGTCGGTTTTACATGTTTCACAACTTCAGCAAGTCCGATAGCATCACTTTGTTTCCAATCCTTCACTTCAGCTTCTTTTCTTGCATATGGAACTTGGAAATCAAGAAGATCTTCCATATCATCTGTAATTAACCCGTTACGGTCAATACACCAGAAACGCTCATGTGCTTCTTGCTCTGATAATCCTACGCGAACCAGCGCATCTCTCACTTGATCTGCGATACCGATTCCAGCTGTACCCGCACCAAACACAACTACTCGGTGTTCATTTAAAGGTACACCAGAAGCTTTCACTGCCGATAATACTGCAGCAAGTGAAACTGCACCTGTACCTTGAATGTCATCATTAAACGTACATACATCATGACGATATTTATCTAAAATTTTTCGTGCATTACGAGAACTGAAGTCCTCCCAATGTAAAAGTGCTTTCGGGAACTTATTGCCTACAGCTTGTACAAATGTATCAATAAATTCATCGTAATCTTCACCAGTTACACGTGGATGGCGATTTCCAATATAAAACGGATTGTTTAATAGATCCTCACGGTTTGTACCTACATCTAAAATTACAGGTAACACGCGACTAGGATCGATTCCAACTGCGGCCGTATAAACAGCTAGCTTTCCAATCGCAATGTTAATACCACCAACACCCCAGTCACCAATTCCTAATATGCCTTCTCCATCTGTTACAACGACTAAGTCAATATTTTCAGCTGTTGCACCGATATTTGAGAACGCTTCTTCAATACCCGAAGGATCGTTAACTGATAAATAAACACCGCGTGGTTTACGATATTCATGGCTATATCTTTGAATTGCTACACCAACAGTAGGTGTATATACGATTGGTAACATTTCACGTAAATGCTCTGTTAAAATACGATAAAATAATACTTCATTTCGATCATGTAACGCTGTTAAGTATACATTCTTTAATAAATCATCCGGCTGAGAACAAAATTGCTCATACGCTCTACGAGCTTGTTCATCTAGCGTTAAAACTGCTGGCGGTAATAACCCTTTTAAACCTAATTCTTCTCTTTCTTCTTGCGTGAAAGCTACCCCTTTATTTAAAAGTGGTGTTGATAATACTTCTACTCCTCTTAATGTCGTTTCTAACGAACCATTAGAAGCCACTGTAAACTTACTCATAACATCCCTACCTCTATTCATATATAACATTTCTATATTGTAAACAAAAAAGAGGGGATTGTCCCCTCTTCTTTTAATTTTTCTTTAAAAGAGTTGCTCCTGCAATCCCTGGGTGTGTCATTTCGAATGGATCTAGAATTAACTCTAATTCTGCTTGTGACAATACACCATTTTTTACACATAGTTCTCGAACGGATTGCCCTGTCGCAATTGCTTCTTTCGCAACGCGAGCTGCTGCTTCATAACCGATATGAGGGTTCACGGCTGTAATAATTCCTACACTCTTCTCAACGTACTCTTTTAAGCGATCTTCATTCGCTTCAATTCCTTTTAAGCAATTATCTGTAAAGGCACGGAAACCGTTATTCATAATGCTAATAGATTGAAGTAAGTTGAAAACAAGTACTGGTTCCATAACATTTAATTCTAATTGTCCTGCTTCTGAAGCAAGGCAAATTGTATGGTCGTTACCAATTACTTGGAACGCAATTTGATTAATTACTTCTGGCATAACAGGGTTTACTTTCCCTGGCATAATAGATGAACCTGGTTGACGAGCTGGTAGCATAATTTCCGCTAATCCAACGCGTGGACCTGATGCCATTAGACGAAGGTCGTTCGCAATTTTAGACATGTTCATCATACATACTTTAAGTGCTGCAGATACTTCAGTGTACGCATCCGTATTTTGAGTTGCATCTACTAAATCTTCTGCACCAACAAGTGGTAGTTCGCTAATTGTAGCTAAATGTTTTACAACTGCTTCAATATATTCTGGATCCGCATTTAAGCCTGTACCAACTGCAGTTGCTCCCATATTTACTTCATATAGATGTTGGCGTGATTGCTTGATACGTTTCATATCACGTTCAAGTACGCGAGAATATGCTTTAAATTCTTGTCCAAGACGAATTGGCACAGCATCTTGTAAATGTGTACGACCCATTTTAATAACATGATCGAACTGTTCTGCTTTTAATTCAAATACATCATGCATATAACCCATCGTTTGTAATAAGCCTTCTAATGCATTTAATGTTGCAATATGAATCGCTGTTGGGAATGCATCGTTTGTTGATTGCGCCATATTTACATGACTGTTCGGACTAATATAATCATAGTCTCCCTTTTCCATTCCTAATAATTCAAGGGCACGATTGGCAATGACTTCATTTGCGTTCATATTCATTGAAGTTCCTGCACCGCCTTGAATTGGATCAACGATGAAATGATTATGCCATTTCCCCTCAAGGATTTCTTGTGATGCTTCTGCGATAGCACCACCCTTTTTCAATTCCAATCTTCCTACATCTGCATTAGCAAGTGCTGCCGCTTTTTTTACAATTGCTAACGCTTTAATTAAACCTTCATGGACTTTGTATCCTGTAATTGGGAAATTCTCTACTGCACGCATTGTTTGTACACCGTAGTACGCATAATTTGGCACTTCTTTTTCACCTAAAAAATCTTTTTCAATTCGTACTCCATTTTTAACTTCAGTTAATGTTGCCATGACTTTTCACTCCTTAACGATTTCTTATGCTGCTTTTGTTTGTTTGACTGTTTCTACATATTGTTTTGCTTTCTCATCATCGAATTCGCCTTCCCACTTCGACATAACAATGGCAGCTAATGCATTTCCTAATACATTGACAGCTGAGCGAATCATATCTAAAATACGATCAATTCCCGCAATTAATGCGATGCCTTCTAGCGGTAAGCCCATTGATCCTAACGTTGCTAATACAACAACAAATGATGCCCCCGGAACTCCCGCCATACCTTTGGATGTTAACATGAGAACGAATAATAACGTTATTTGCTCTGTCAGTGACATGTGTATACCGTACATTTGTGCAACAAACAATGCCGCTAACGCTTGATAAATAGCTGACCCAGTCAAGTTAAATGTATAACCTGTCGGAATTACGAAAGAGGCAACTGCCTTTGGACAACCGAACTCTTCCATCTTTCTCATTATATTAGGTAAAACAGCTTCTGAACTTGCTGTCGTAAATGAAAGAATAAGTTCTTCTTTTAAAATTTTCATTAATGTAAAAATGTTTACTCCTACCATTCGTGCATTAATACCTAATACAATCACAACGAATAGTATAACAGTTACGTATACAGCTAGCACTAGTTTTCCTAAAGGAAGTAGTGTGGACACACCAAATTTTGCAACCGTAACCGCAATTAATGCGAATACACCAAATGGTGCAAATTTCATAACTTGATTTGTAACCCAAAACATCGCTTCGAGTACACCTTCAAAAAAGTTAAAAACAGGCTTTCCTTTTTCTCCAATTGCCGCAACTCCTAAACCGAATAGTACTGAGAAGAATATAATCGGTAATAAGTCACCTTGTGTAATAGACTCAAATATATTTTTCGGTACAATATGAACAATCGTTTCAGCAAAACCTTTCTTCTCTGTAGCATCTGCTGTTTGTTTATAAGAAGAAATATCACTTTGCTGTAAATTATTCATATCAACGCCAGTACCTGGTTGGAATATATTCGCTGCAAGTAATCCCATTAAAATAGCAATCGTCGTAATGATCTCGAAATAAAGAATTGTCTTACCGCCCAGTTTCCCAAGCTTTTTCATATCTCCTACACCAGCTACCGCAACAATTAATGCTGAAATAACAATAGGTACTACAATCATCTTAATTAAGTGAATAAATATATCCCCAACTGGTGTGATATAAGAAATCGCCGTTTTATTGCCATAAAAGATTGCCCCTACTACAATCCCTAAAACAAGTGCGACAAAAATTTGTGTTGCCAATCCGAATTTTTTCATTTATGTTCATCCCCTTTATGCGAACGCTTTCATTTAGTATTTATAAAAGCTTACTCACACATCATATAGGCGAACCTACAAAATCATACAAAAACCTACAAGTTTGTCACAAAAAATTCAAATTTTTTTCTTATAATATTCATTGACACTTTTTATAAAAAAGAAATAAAATAACCTTGATAAAACATCAGATTATTTCGTATAATCTAAAAGATATACGTATTCAAAATAAATGGAGATGAAAAGGAGTGGATGTTATGAAAAATCACGTGAAGAAGTTCATCATATCTATTTCTTTTCTATTTCATTTTCTTACGAAGGAACAAAGGCATTCGCCTTTGTTCCTTTTTTATTGCAATCTATATAGGGGGAATTGTTATGAAGCCATATAAACGTGTCTTAATTAAATTAAGCGGCGGAGCACTTGCCGATCAATCGGGAAATAGCTTTAACTCCAAACGATTAGAACATATTGCAAATGAAATTTTATCGATTGTTGATTTAGGTATCGAGGTCTCCATCGTCATTGGCGGCGGTAACATTTTTAGAGGCCATCTAGCTGAGGAATGGGGAATTGACCGTGTAGAAGCTGATAATATTGGTACTTTAGGTACAATAATTAACAGCTTAATGCTACGCGGCGTTTTAACAAGTAAAACAAAGAAAGAAGTACGCGTTATGACATCCATCCCATTTAATGCAGTAGCCGAACCTTATATTCGCCTCAGAGCAGTACATCATTTAGATAACGGTTATGTTGTCATATTCGGTGGTGGTAACGGGCAACCATTCGTTACAACAGATTACCCAAGTGTACAGAGAGCAATTGAAATGAATAGTGACGCCATTTTAGTCGCAAAACAAGGGGTAGATGGTGTCTTTACCAGTGATCCAAAATATGATAAATCAGCGAAAATGTATAAAAAACTGAACTATAACGATGTTGTTAGGCAAAACATACAAGTAATGGATCAAGCGGCTTTATTACTTGCTCGGGACTACAATTTGCCGGCACATGTATTTAACTTTGATGAGCCTGGAGTAATGAAGAAAATATGTTTAGGAGAACATGTAGGGACATTGATTAATGATGATGCTTCGATGCTTGTGCATGAATAATAATTATTTCTCATCGGAAGTTTTGTTCACCTCCACGAATTATTAATCTTCCCCAATCAGGCTTTTACGAGCAGTTGATTTCCTACCTAACTTCTTTGCTTTAGCCGAATTTTGAAGTGGGAATCTTACTGCTCGTTAATGCAAGATCAATAGTCCCCTACTTCGTATAACAAGGGGACTTGAATTTTTATCGTAAACTTATCTGGGTCATTAATAACGTTAGAATTCCTTTACGAAAGCTCTTCTGAATCCCACACTTCAGTAAATTCAAAACCTTTTAATTCACTCTCTAAAATTGCATTTTTAAATTGATCTGATACTAAAAGATAGTTAGGATGCACCTTCCCATTTATATTCAATTTAAAAACTGGTTCGTCCTGAACAACATAAGAAATAAATACAAATTTTTTACATCCTATTATTAAACCTGAACTTAACTTATCAAAGATTGTTTTATTAGTATCAAGTGCTTCCAACACCTTTAAAACATGCATAGCATAGTATTTTTTGTGTGTTTGTTTATGAATTAATGGTAAAAATTCAATATTATCTCCTACTATAGGTTCTAAAACATCCTTGGCTTTTTCGCTAATTATTTGTACACCAGACTTTCCCCAAAACATAGGAGAATCACTTGACTTTCCTTCATCTGTTACCTCAATAAACTTAGACATCCATGAATCTGACAAACTCACCATAGAATTAAAACTAGTTTTAAAATATTTTTTATCCTCTTCATAGTTCAATAATTGAAAGGTTTCATAATCATCAGTCGAGCTTTTTAATTGCCAAATCTTCATATATATTCTCCTTTATTATTACCATTTATATAGTTATTTCTTGGGTTCATTTAATCGTAAATTACCTTCTAATAAATCTCTTCCTATTCCATGTAACACTGTTTGGATTCACATTCCTTATTTAATTCTTGTAAAAAAATAAAAAACAAACTAACCTTTAAAATGTTAGTTCGTTTTTAATAAATCATTAAATTAATATCAGGCAATTAAAAATGAATTTCAAATTATATTTAACATTAATTATTTTTATCCATTGGTATTGTATTTAGTGCTAAACCAATAGATCCTAATTTTTCAATTAATTTTTTTGCTTTACCATATGGAGCTCCTTTTACTAATGTAAAAGGAAGGTTTTTCGATCCTTTTAATAGTTCCCCTGTTGAAATATCAAGTGCTAGTACACTTTTTATCTTTACTAAATCTTTTAATCCTCCATTAGGAATTTCTATTAACACTATATTACACGTATCAGGGATTTCTTCTTTTATTTTCTGTATTTTTTGATTCAAACACCCCGTATTTACCCAATCAATAAAATCTAATGTAACTACAGTGGCATGATTTGGATTCATATCACCAGAATCAACAGCCCTTACTTCTCGTACATCTGCACCTTGCGACATAAAAAAAACATTGCCACTACCATCATCACCAATAGCAACATAACCATTTGCATATTCTGTTACTTCCCAAGTCTCATTTCGTTCTATAATATCATCAGTACCATAAATTATTAATCCTCCACCTATAGAAAAACCATTTGTATATTTCAATAAATCTTTATGTACATTTGGTAATTCAACTTTCATTACATCTTCTATTTCTTGAATTTCAATGTCATTTGCTGGCTTATTTTTTATTAAACCAGAAACATTAGGTGAATTTATCACTTTTTTAACACCCCCCCAAACTATCAAAATATTTACAAGTATCTACCAATACTTTTCTTGCAGTTTTCTGATCAACTCCTGCCTCAATCATTTCTCTATAGCTTACATTAAATTCATAATTTATTTCAGTATCATATCCTTCAAGCCTTCTTCGCTTTCTTTGCATAGCGGAAATTTTCGCATGAGGTAAACCAGAACTTGATGGTAAAAGTATTGTTTGTGCTTTCTTTTCGGTATAATCAAACCCACCCTTAATAGCCCATTCATTTTGTATAGGATGATGTGATTGTATTCGATTATCAGCAGCTATATTTTTATGCCCTGGAGCACACTCACCACTTACTTTGCAACCTCAAAATATATGTTTAATATTGATTAGTATGCCTTTTTATACATAACCATAAGAAAAAGCTTATGCAAATACATAAGCTTCTTCTATTTTATTTATTACTCTCTTAGGTATTAATTAACATCATTAATCTGATGTGATTTTATTAAATTTCTTTACGAAAGCTCTTCTGAATCCCATATTTCAATAAATTCAAAACCTTTTAAATCACTTTGTTCAATAAGAACCTTCAATTCATCTGAAATAAAAACAGCCGTGGGATGAATTTTCCCATTTATATAAACCTTAAAAATCATCTCATTTTGAACAGTATTACTATCAAATGCGAATTTTTCGCATCCTATTATTAAACCTGTAATCAGTTTTTTTAAAATTGCTTTATCACTATCAATTGCATCTAGTACATTCAACACATGGACCAAGTAATATACCTCACTAGTTGAATCGCGTAAAAGTGGTAAGAATTCAACATTATCGCCTATTGAAGGTTCTAATAATGCTTTTGCTTTTTCACTAACCATTAGGGCACCAATTTCTCCCCAGAAGTGTGGAAAATCACTGGCCTTTCCTCCTTCTAAACATTCAATAGGTAACTTTCTCCATGAATCTATTAGTTTTATTGTAGAGTTAAATTTCCCTTCAAAAAACTTTTTATCTTCTTTATACTTTAATAATTGAAAAGACTCATAGTTATCAGAAGAACTTCTTAATTCCCATATCTTCATAGTTTTTCTCCTTTAATATTAGAAATATGCGTGTAAATCATTTTGGATTATTTAATTTTAAACTACCTTCTAATAGACGTATTCTAATATCATGTAACGCTGCGGCAACATCTTCCTGAGTACCACCATATTCTTTGATTTCCTTTAATATCTTGGTTACTTCTTTCATATATTCGGTACTATGATTTCCTACGTGTAACACTTCCGTAGTCACATAGTCATTTACTTTATAAGGTAAAAACACACCATTAGCAGCTGAATTATGATGTATCCCAAACTCTTCAAGTAATTCCTGTGCTTCAATTGCCCTTTTGTCATTCCAAGCAGTAATATGATGTGCTGCATTTGGATATGGTGGTGGCTCAATACCTGCAGCTTTAAGTTCTTCACGCAGTACCTTAGATGCGGTATAAGAATCAGGATATTCGTTTTTTATTTCAACTTTATCCAGAACCTTATCTGCATAATCTTGTATTACTTCTTGTACATCTTTAACTTTACTTCTTCCACCAGTTTTTGAAAACATAAATGTTTCACGAGCTTTGCGTAAAACTTCAAATATTTTTATTTGATTGCTTCCAAATCCACTTGCACCTGCAAATGCCAACCGATCCGTCAGTGGCAATTTATTTGCGAAAGAAGACATTCCTGTAGAGAATTTTGCACCTTTTGCTAATGTAGTGACTTTACTTATCCCCTTATCACCAATAAGTCCAAGTCCAATTTGTGTAAAAGCATAACTTCCCCACTTAGCACGACTTTCAGCGTCTCCATTTATTACATCATTAATAAATGAATCTGACAATGTGTTCCACATAGCAGGTAAGGTTTCATCTAAATGAGTAACAGCGTAGCCCATGTTCTCCCATGTTTCCCATTTACCAAGTGCCACAACACCATCTATTGTATCTTCAACAGCTTGACCCGTACCTTCCAAAATACCATCTATAATTTTTTCGGATGTAGATTTTTCGGGAGGTTTCTTGCACACCGCTCCCTCTTCCATTGATCCTTCCTTTAAAAGATTATCAACTTGACGTTTTCTTTCATCAGCAATTTCTTGAATCGAAGCGGTCCAATCCATATTTAATCCTTGTGTACTAAACGTACCACTTACAGGACTAAATCCTTTCCCGCCTTGGACTTCGGCAAGGCCGGCAGTAATGCTAGCCACTAGTTGAAGGGCTGTGTTGTAGTTATTACTGGACGTGTAGTTAAATTCATATAGATGCTCTAATTTTTCTTGCAGTTTTTTTCTCATCTCCACTAAAACAATAACCATGGCATCTATTCCAGGCAATACTGTAGCAATACTAATTGCTTCTATACTTGAGACCATTCGATTAATTTCTTGAATTTGCTCTCTTATTTCTTGTTCGATGACATCTGTGGAAGCAACTTGTGATTGAAAATCACTTGGAAACGCATCATTTTGACGAATTAATTCTTCACATAAATAAATGATACCTTGTGCTAAAGGACGAAAAGTTTGGACAAAAAATATTTTTGCACTACTATATGTTTTTCCTTGCAAAACCGTATCAGTTGCAAAGGTATCAATTGATTGGATTGCTTGCTCCATAGCTTGGATAGTAGCGACACATACAGCATTCATGCTTTGGGTCTGATTTTGTACTTCCCCTACATACATATTTAAACTCATGCTTTATCCTCCCTTTTTAATCGCTGTTGCCGATAGGTAAGGTCGGTTTCTAAATCAATAAGATTGCGTCTTTCTTTAAGTAATGTTTCTTTTTGGTTTTCCAATTCAAATGTTAATTTCCGCTCAATATGCTGCGACTCTTGAAGCTTATTCATAAAAAAATTAGAAACTTCTTTATCACCATGCCATGTTTCTAAAACTCTATTAAATAAACGATTATTTCGACTTCTCAATTCATGAAAGTCCATTTCTGTTTGTCTCTGGATTTGAATCGCAGCTTGATTTCGACCTTGTTTCTCGAATACTATCCGTAATTCTTGATTTAATTGGTCTACTTGCTTTTCAATGTCTTGACTCATCTTATTCTTCCTACCCTTCTCCCTTTACCGTAGGTTGTCACATTAGCGAAATGTATTTTGTAGTTCATTATCCATTCTTTCAAAATCCTTAGCTGCTAAATGAATATTATCAATTGCTTGTTGAAAGGCCCCACAAAATTGTCTAGTCAGATCTAGCATCTGTTGATTCGCTTCTTGCGCCTGGGCATTTACAGATAGTGTAGTACGGCTCGCCTTTGTTATAGAACGATTTGTCGCACTTTGAATTGTATCCGATGGATTTTTCATTTGTGTAGCAATTTGTGTAGCCGTTTGAAAATTACTTTGAAAGTTCCCCATCATTTAAACCCCTTCTAGTTTCAAAATTATTAATAAAATTATATCACGTTAATTATTTTGATTTATCGAAAATTCCAGTTATAAAACTACAGTTTTTTAAGCATTCAACTAGAACTCACTTAGAACCCTTAATCAAAATAGAGACATTAGCTTAACTTTATTTTAACTACATATTGAATTTTTTACCGAAGCGCAAATGAAGACGGAGGGGCACCCGCCAGACCAGACTATTTTTTAACTACCAATAATAAATTATAAAATAACAACGAACCTTCTGTTTTTGAAGGTTCTTTCTTACTTCTCAACTTTTTGAATAAACAATACAGCTTTCTATTTACTATATTCTACATTTCCAGTATTCCAGTTAAATCATCACAAATAAAAATCAACCAATCCCGCAAATTTCTCCTTACAACGCTCCCCAAAAGATAACTTCTCAAAAAACTCTTTCGTCATTTCTTTCGAGTCATGAAAATCTTGTGTTAACGCCTCATTCACTTCTGATACGATAGGTCCACCATGAATATACAAATTCATCTCATCATTAATATAGAAGCTACGTGCAGTAAAGTTTGTAGTACCGATAACAGTTAGTTCATTATCAATCAGCATTAACTTTCCATGAAACATACCTTTTTTATAACCATATACCGTAATCCCGTTATTAACAGCTTGACGAATATAAGGATACGCTGCCTCTTTAATAAGAGGAATATCTGGTTTATATGACCATAGTATTTTTACTGTAACACCACGTTTTTGCGCTCCAATTAAAGCATTCATTAATTCTTTATTTTTCGCTATAAAATAAGGTGTTGTAATTACAATTGAATGTTTCGCTTGTTTTATTAACTTTATATATTTTTCAGCGACGTGATGTCCATTGTAGCTAACCATCGTATGTAATGTATTCCCTTTACTCGCTTTATTCGTACTTCTTTTTATATGTTCTTTCGTATCTCGTTTCCAATCTAAAGCGAATTGCTCTTCTAAATCTTTTGCTCCTTCTCCTCTAAGCCGCACATGATAGTCACGCCAATATCCAAATCGCTTATCTTTCCCTAAGTACTCATCCCCCATATTAAAGCCACCCGTATAGCCAATCTCCCCATCAATTGTCGTAATACGACGATGATTACGATGGTGAAGTGAATAAAATCCAAATGGCAATTCAGGTTTTCTACTATATGTAAAATGAACACCACTTTCCCGCAATTCATTTTTCATCTTTCTTTCAAATGATAAATCATTAATTAAATCAACCGATAAATATACGTTTACTCCTTCTTTCGCCTTCTCCTTTAATAAGTTTAAAAAAGTATGGCTACTTTTATCATCCGATAAAATATAAAAATAAGTGTAAATAGATTGCTTCGCTTCACTTATATCAGTAAATAACTGTTTATAAAACGACTTCCCTTCTACATATAATTGAAAGTCACTATAATGAGGCGCATACTCTGTCGGCATATTTTTCCCGGCTTCCATTTTCCTTCCGAGCGTAACGTCAATATGCATCCAAATTAAAATAACAACGAAAATAGCAATAATAATAGAAGTGACTCGCAATATTTTTTTAATCATTTTGATTTCCTTCCACTCATATTACTTACTATTTCGTAGTGTTTCATTAAAATAAATTTTCATTCAAAATGCATTTCCTACTTTTTGGATGTTACAAAGTTAAAGGAGAGCAGAATATGAAAATAAGAAAAACTCCTATTATTTTTATCCCAGGTCTTTTCGGTTCAATGAGTAATATTATTATTCCTGGTACCGGTAATTGGGACTTTGGCCTTTCTGCTTTTATTTATGAACCATTCATTATGATGTTAGAAAGTATAGGCTATGAACGAAATCAAAACTTGTTTATCTGTTTTTATGACTGGCGTCAGCGTATTGCTTTTTCTACTCAAAAATACTTATTAAAAACGATTGCTTATGTTAAAGAATTTACAGGTTGCGATAAACTAAATTTAGTTTGTCATAGTTTGGGCGGACTTCTTGCACGTTCTTACGTTCAAAGTGAAGAATGTGAAAATGATGTGGAGCAGCTTATTATACTCTGTACACCAAGCGCTGGATCTCCTCCCAATTATAGTTATTGGACTGGAGGTAGTCTCCCTGTTCATGCCTCTTCTAAAATAAATATCGTTCATTCCTATATGGAACAGTACGTACACTACTTAAGTACCTTGTATAAAATGAATCCAGTCGAAGCGATCCACCTTTACTTTCCAGGATTACAAGATGTTATTCCTTGTAAAGATTACGGAAATTATTTATTTATAAGATCCGGCTCTTCTATTACATTTCTTCCTTATAGTAAGATGCAAACGAAAAACCCCTTCCTCGATATATTAAATGAAAATAGATTTGTTATAGAGAAAAGAAATATTGAAACTACACTCATTGCAGGAGATGGAGTGGAAACAATTCAATATTTACAAGTCGTCCCTTCACATTCAAAACTGGAATGGGCAGATGGAAACGTCGTCGGTGATATACTAACAAAACATGGTGATGGTAACGCTGTTGTGCATAGCGTTTTTCTTTTAGTTGGCAATAAATATGTTGTGTGTGCTTCACATAATGAAGTGCTCTACAAAAGCATTCCTATATTACAAAAGATACTCTAAATTACGAACAAAAAAGGCGTGGCATTACGCCACACCTTTTCTCATTAAACAAAATTCCTCGCATCATTATTTCTTCCAAACTTATAAATAGCAATTAAGAAGAATGCTATCGCGAAAGCGAATAAAATTAAAATGTTTAAATACAACTCAGAAAACGGAATTCCTTGCTGTAATTTTGAAATTGTGTCTAGTAACCAACGCTGCGGAAGAAAATCAGCTACCTTTTGTACCGCTTTCGGCATAATATCATATGGAAAATAACATCCAGCAAGCAAACATGTTGGTACGATAACTATATTTTGCATTGCATTTGAAGCAGTTGAACTTTTCGAAAAAGACACAATGACTAATGACAAACCAATTGCTATTAAAGCAAATAGCATGAGTACACCAATCATCACTATGAAAGGCATATTTATATTTGTGTGAAAAACATTCGTCATAAATAATACTGCAATGACAATTTGTACTGTTAATATCATCATATTTACTGCAACATTAGATAATATAAATTTCTTCCCATCTATCGGCGTTGATAATAATCTAAAGTACGTTCTATTCTCTTTTTCTTTTAAGATAAATCCTGATAAGTTCACTGCTGAAAATAGCATAAACATGATCAGGTAACCCATAGTTTGATTTGTCATATCCTTATTTTTCGAAGTATCTTCAAGTGTCTCAGCCTTTACTTTAAATGAACTTTTTTGATACCCTGCATACATATTATCAAACGTACTTTGATCCGTCCCTGCCACTTTACTAATTGCGGCAATATTATCAACATAGTTATATAAATATGATTTTATAAACCCCGTTACTTGATCGCCTTTAATCGATGAAATCTCAATATGACTCGGTTTCCCTTCTCGAACACTTTCGGAAAAACCAGAATCTAATGTAATAACACCATCAAGTTTTTTTGAAGTAAGTTTATCTTCTACTTCAGACTCCTTAACTTTACTTACATTTACATGATTTAATCCTTCTAAAAATTTTACTGTATCATTTGCTATTGGCTGATTTTCTTTATTTATAACCCCGATATTTAACGTTCCTTGCCCTACATTTCCGTATATCGAAAAGGAGATGAGTGTTCCTATTATCGGCAAGCTAATAATAATTAATAAACCTTTTTTATTTTTCAGAAGTACAGATAACGTTTTTTGTATGAGCCATAAAATGTCTTTCATACTATAGCCCCTCCCGTCTACGTAATGCAATAATCGCAATTAATAAAAAGAGTGCTGAAATTCCTAGGTTTAAAGATATTACCGGAAGCGCCGCCCCTATGTCATTTGCATAAATAATTTTCATAATGGCTGTATTCGCCCACGTTAATGGTGATAAATTCGTTACGACATTTTCTTCCACTATGAAATATGCACCCCCAAAAATAGAAGCTAATTGCACAACTACCATAATAATTGCTCTAGATGATTCACCTGTTTTTGTAATATATCCAATCCCTAAACCGAAGCTAATTGCTAGAAAGACTTCTGTTAGTAAAATAATAAATATGATTCCAAGATGGTCGCCCCAATTCGCTTGAAAAACAAATTTACTAAATAAAACGACAAGTAGTAAACAAAGTGCATTCGCTACAAGACTACCTAGCACTTTCCCAATGAAAATTTCAGCTTTACTTATAGGTGCCGCAATGAGACGATCTCCTGTTTTACGTATTCGTTCTCCTCGAATTAAAAAACTCGCTCCCATCGCAGCATACAGTGCTATCATCGTTGTCATTACAACCGCATAGTAATCCATAGAACCTGGTTTTTTAGCAGCTTGTAAAGATGTTTCTTTAATATAATCATTATGATTTCCGTTTGAAATAACTGCGTTAACCTTACTTGGATCTACTTTTGCAACTTCGGCCGCTACATTGTACTTATCAACAAATGTCGTAAGCATTCCTTCAACAATACTTCCTTCAATACTACTTCTGTCACTTCCATAAAATTTCGCACCATCTTTATTTAATTCTACATAGGCAGCATATTTATTTTGCTTCACTTCTTCTTTCCCATCTATACCTACGGAAATTTTCTTAAAGTGAATACCTGATTTATCGACTTCTTTCGTAAATGCTTCAAATGATTGAGAAAATGTGCTACTCGCTTCATCTTTATATAGCACTTGTATATCCTTAATCGATTGACTATCGCTATTAAATGCGTTACTTAACGCTGTTCCTAACACAAGCATAAGCACAATCGGAAATGCTAACATAAAAACTAAAGTTCTTACGTCCCTGAAATCTCTTTTAATGTGCATCACTGCAATATTAAAGATGTTCAATTGATGAACCTCCCTTTACCTTTTCTTCATTTACCTTTTATTTATCTCGTAAGTTTCTTCCAGTCAACGTAAGGAATACAGTTTCTAAGTTCGGAGCCTGCTCCTCTAACGAACGAATTTCAATGTCATGATTAATAAAGTGTTGAATAATTTTATTTAAATTATTTAATCCTGCATCAGAATTCACTTTAATTACGCTCTCTTCAATTTGAACAGCTTTCACACCGTTTATCTCTTTTAATTTTTCTACGTCTAAATTTTCTACTGACTTCACTTCAATCCAAATATCTTTCGTATCTGTAATAATCGCTTTTAACTGTTCTTTCGTTCCTTCTGCAATCACTTTACCGTGATCTACAATTGCTATTTTCGTACAAATCTCTTCTACTTCTTCCATGTAGTGACTCGTATAAATGATTGTGCTTCCCATTTCATTTAATTTCCGGACAGACTGGAGAATATAGTTTCTTGACTGCGGATCAATTCCAACTGTCGGCTCATCCATAATAATTAGCTTTGGTCTATGGGCAATTGCACAAGCTATATTCAATCTTCTTTTCATTCCGCCAGAAAAGTTTTTCGGATAACTTTTATGCTTATCGCTAAGCCCCACAAATTGAAGTGCTTCCTCTACTCTCGCTTTTAGTTCAGCGCCTCTTAATCCGTACAATCCGGCAAAGAATTTCACATTTTCATAGGCAGTTAGCTCTTCATAAATCGCAATATCTTGCGGAACAATACCGATGTTCATCTTCGCAAATCGATTATGTTTCTTTATATTTTTTCCTAGTATGCTGATTTCACCTTCATTACTTCTTAACAATCCAGCAATCATATTTATCGTTGTACTCTTACCAGCACCGTTCGATCCTAAAAATCCAAATATTTCTCCTTCTTTAATAGATAAAGACATATTATCTACCGCGATGAAGTCACCAAATTTTTTCGTTAAATTTTTAATTTCCAATGTATTCATCATTTCACCCCTATTTCGGTTTCTCTGCTGTTATCCCGCTATTTGCGGTCAGTAAGACTCCCACCTCAAAATTCAGCTGAAGCGAAGAAGTTAGGCGGGAGTCGGGCTGCCCGTAAATGCCCGATTGGTTCAACTAACAATCAGTGTGGGATGAACAAAACCCCCACTGATTGAAGTTTCACTTTATTATAAACAAAAAGAATGAACCTGCTCAGTGCAGAAGTTCATTCTTTTCACATGAGAATATTCACTTTTTTCATATGAGATGATTCATCCTCATCCTGCCTTACTATATCGGCAACAACATTGTTACTGAAAAACCACTTGTACCATCTACAATAATTTTCCCGTTTACAGACGCTGTTCTCTCCTCCATCCCCATAATGCCGAGGCCTTTTTTAACAAGAGCTGCACCTTTTCCATTATCCTTCACTTGTACTTTGATCATCTTATTAAGTACATGAATATCTATTGAAATGACTGTCGCATCAGCGTATTTCATCGTATTTGTTAGTGCCTCCGTAACATTTTCACCGATAATCTTCCACTGAATTGGAGAGATCATATCTAAGTTACCTTTATATACGAAAGGAATGTTCACATCATGCTTACCGGCAAATTCCTCTATGAATAATTTCATGCGGTGAATGCCAATTTGCTCTGTTGGTGGCTTCATATTTTTTAATGTAATCCGAATGCTTTCAATTCCATCTTTCGAAATATGAATTGCATTTTGTAATAACTCCGCAGATTTTACTTTATCTATTTCCATCAGTCTCTTCGCTGCTTCCATTTGAATAAGTGCACCCGTCATCGAGTGACCAATTTTATCATGAATTTCTTGTGATAACCGATTTCTCTCTTCTAACTTAAATGTGTACTCCGATTGCCTTATGTACTCTTTATTTTCATGTAAGCTTTTCGTCAGTCGCTGCATATCTTTTCGCATCTTATCATTTTGTGATTCAAGCTTTAATACACGAGCGATGTAGCGATTTGCCATAGTTAAAATGAGAAAAGAAAATGCAACAATTAATCCATATGTCATTTGAATACTTTCATTTGTAAAAGTAATAGGAAGCATCATAATGAAAAAGAGCTGCCATTTCCTCTCTATATAATTTGATGTAATTTCGTATAAGTTCAAAGGTAAAAACAAAATAAAAAATGGATGCACCTTCCATGTAAATAAAATTACTACACCAATTGACACGCAAATTAAAACCCTTTTATACGTATCGTTTTTTAATATAGAGATCATTACGTTTACAGAAAGATATATAAGTAGCGTAAATATAAACCATGGTAAGTTTGCAACATTTGAGTGAATGTAACTAAACACAATATATATAAATACAATTAATTTACTTACAGTTAACCAAAATTCCATAACATTAATCTACTTTCCCTGTTAAGTAATAAATCGCAATTTGCGTGCGATGTTCTAGTCCAGTTTTCCCTAAAACTGATGTAATATAATTTGCTATCGTTCCTTCAGATATGAAAAGTTGCTTCGAAATTTCTTTATTTGAGAACCCTTTCGCAATTAGTGCGATAATACTAAGCTCTCTTTCTGTAAAAAGACTCTTATCAATTTTAGATTCTTCCTCTTTACTTTCCATTAAATTAGACTTAATTTTATCAAGCACTACATCTTGCATGACAGTTTGGCCGTTATATACGCCTTTTATTGCATCACGAATACGCTCCGGATCATTATTTTTTAATAAATAACCTTTCGCTCCGTTTTTTACTGCGTCCAAAATATATTCATCATCATCAAATGTCGTTAAAATGAGAGGCTTCGTTTTTGTCTCTTCACAAATTAACTTCGTCGCCTCTACCCCGTTCATGTTTGGCATACGAACATCTAAAAGCGCAATATCAACTTCATGCTTTTTACAATACGCTACAGCTTCTTTTCCATCATTTACGGTATCTAATACTTCAAACTCTTCATATGTATTTAAAATAATTTTCATACCTTCTCTAATAAAAGAATTATCATCGGCTATTAATATTTTAATTTTCATGTTTGTTAGTATGGACCTTATCCTACTAACATTCACATCCTTTCTCCATGTAGCATTTCCTCTTTGCTCATTATATACTTCTCTTTACCATTTTTTCACACCTTTTTCATATAGCCCTCCTGCTAAAAATATATTATTCTTTTTTATAACATGTGTAGGGTGACTTATCATTTCTTACGTCTATATAATAGAATGCGTCAAAAAGGAGGGAGAGACCGATTGAGGAAAAACAATTAGTTGCAAAAGCACAGCAAGGAAGCGAACATGCTTTTCGTATCCTTGTACAAACATATCGTCATTATATTTTTCAAGTTATCTTTTCCATTTTAAGACATGAAGAAGATGCTAAAGATGTTACACAAGAAGTATTCGTAAAAATTCACGCCTCTCTCCCAAATTATCAATTTCGCGGATTAAAAACGTGGATGGCACGTATTGCCACCAATCACGCTATTGATTATAAGAGAAAAAAAGCTAGAGAAAACGAAGAACTCTCCTTATGTAAAGAAACTGCGGAAAATATAAGATCCTCTCATAATATTGAGGCTTTATTATTGACGAAAGAGCAAAAATTGCTCATTGCTCAAAAACTGAGAGAACTTCCCGACAATTATCGTGACGTCGTTCTCGCACATTACTTAGAAGAAAAAAGTTATCAAGAAATTGCTTTTCAGGAAAACATCGAAGTGAAAACGGTCGAAATGAAACTGTATCGGGCAAGAAAATGGATTAAAAAACATTGGAAGGAGGAAGAGTTTCTATGATGCATTATTCAAAAGAAGATTGGCGCAATTATACATTAGATGTTATATCAAACAATGAACGTGAATCTATGGAAGAACATCTTTATGAATGTGATCATTGTTTAGCACTTTATATGGAAAGTATTGATGAACAACATGAAAACCTTCCAATGATAAATGATGATTCATTTACGAACGAAGTTATGACGCAAATTAATTTTGAAACGTTACAGCCTAATGAAAATATAAAAACAAACTCACTAAAGCGCACGATTATTCACTACATAATTGCGACTGCGGCTACAATTATTTTTATGGTAAGTGGTTTATTCCAGTATATTTTCACAGCGACATCAAATTTCGAGAAATCCTCAAAACATAACGAGTCTTCTATCTCACAACAAATTGTAAACAAATCGGTAGACACATCAAAAAAGGACGGAGGTTCAAAGCATGAATAAAAATCCCTTTTTAGCACTTGTATTAGGGCTAATTCCTGGGCTTGGACATTTATATTTAAAGAAATTTGGACGATTTATTTTATATAGCGGAGGGGCTTTATTTCTATTTATCTTTGCAGCATTTTGTACAATAGCATTAGGAGCGCGTGATATTGCTTTTCTTTCTCTATTTTTACTAGTCGTGTTATGGGTAATCAATTTATTAGATTTAGTTATCACTATTATTAATCAATCGAAAAAACAAGCAGCCGGAGAATTTACAGAGTCCTCTAAAGAGAGCGAACGATTTTATATCATTCTCCTATCCATCATTCCTGGACTTGGACATTTCCAATTAGGACTTATGCAGCGAGGACTTACATTTTTAGTAGCTTGTACAGGAATAGGAAGTATGATTATATTCGTTGCACTCTTAACATCTCAAGAAAGTTTCCTTATCTTCCTTATTACGCTACCTGTTTTATGGATTTATAACTTCTTTGATGTTGTTCAACAACTACAGAAAAAAGAACGCGGAGAGCAACTAGATGACCGTACTATTTTCGAAGAGTTTGAAGAGCACCGAGAACAAGGAAAGAAAAATAAAACATTCGCTTCCATTTTAGCAATGTTTCCTGGAGCAGGACATATGTATTTAGGCTTACAGCGCCGTGGTCTTCAGCTTATGGCAGCCTTTTTACTATCTATTTATTTGCTCGACTTATTAAGACTTTCTGCGTTTTTATTTTTAGTACCAATCATTTGGTTCTATAGCTTTTTTGATGCGTTACAGCAAACTGCAAAATCCGGAAAAGAACGTGTAAATGACGAACCTATCATTGACTATTTTATCAATCATCAAAGATGGATCGGTATTGGTTTAATTACACTCGGTGGTTATTATTTATTAGATCAAACAGTCCTTCCTATTTTGAATGATTATTTTGTAACTATATTTAATATTCATCTTAGCGAACTATATTATCGCTATTTCCAAACATCTATCGTTTCCCTCCTTTTAATTGGCGGCGGCTTTAAATTGTTACTTGGAAATAAAGAAAGAAAAGGTGGTACAAACGAATGAGAACATGGCGCGTTGGAACATTCTCAATGGGGCTTTCCATTATTACATTAGGTTGTTTCTTACTATTTTCAGTCATTAAAGGCACTCAAGTATTGGATACATTAACAGCATGGTGGCCTGTTTTACTTATTATACTTGGCGCTGAAATTTTACTATACCTTCTATTTTCTAAGAAGGAACATTCATTTATTAAATATGATATTTTTAGTATTTTCTTTATCGGAGTTTTAGGAAGCGTTGGAATTGCTTTTTACTGTTTATTATCTACTGGATTACTAGAAGAAGTTCGTCATTCTATTAACACAACTAGGCAAACGAGTAATATTCCAGACGGACAACTTGATATACCTGAATCTATCAAAAAAATCGTAGTGGATGCGGGGCATCACCCTCTAACAATAGAGGGAAATAATACAAATCAAATTCACCTTCTTGGAACATATGAAATGACGACGAAAGCAAATGAAAAACTCAATTTAAAACAAGAGGATTTCCTTTCAGTTCAAACAGCTGGAGAAACGATGTATATAACTTTAAAATCATTACCGGTTCAGCATACCTTATTTAACTCCGCACCACAGGTGAAACAAACGCTCGTTCTTCCGCAAAATAAAAATGTAGAGATTCGCGCTTCAAATAACGAACTATCTCTTTATCCAGGTCAATTACAAAATAATTGGTTTGTACAAGAAAGTTCAAATGTATCTGTTCATTTAGCAAAAGAAAGTGATGTATCTTTAATCGCCATAACAAACAAAAAAGAAACTCACGGAAACACACCTTGGGAACAAGTAGAAGATTTAACGAAAAAAGAAAATAATTCTTCAGAAGAAAATCCAGAATTAAATGCGCAAGAACATTGGTATAAAAACTCGATAAAAACAGGAAATGGGACGTACAAATTAAATATCGAGAAAGCTTATAATATAAATATGAGTATTATCGAAAAATAAGAAACCTTCCACAATTGTGGAAGGTTTCTCTCATATAATCGCTTTTATTCCTTCTAAAACTAATCCAATCATAAAACCACAAACAGCCCCGTTCACACGAATCCACTGCAAATCTTTACCAACATTATTTTCAATCATTTCGATTAATGTTTTGTCATCTAACTTATCAAGGTTTTCTTGCACAAGCTTTCCAATTTTCGAATGATTTTTTTCAACAATAGTAACAACTTGTTTTTGTAACCAATCTTCTATTTTTTGAACAGTCAGTTCATCTTCTTTTATTTTATTCATTTGTGTTTGTAAGAATGGAACAACATATTTATCGGCAAATTCTTCATTCTTGACAAAGGTAACTGCCCTTTGTTGTACTTGCTCAAGCATCTCTTTTATTTTGTCAGTAGCATCCCAATTGGTAATCCATTTTTCTTTCCAATTCTCTAATTCCTGTAATAAAGATTCATTTTCTTTTACATTTATAATTTCTTGACGAATCTTCGCTAATATAAGTTGTCTTGTGCTATTATCAGCATCTTGCAAGCTGTTAATATTGCTAATAATAAACTTTTGCAAAATGCCTCCAATTTTATCTTCATCTACAATATTCATAAATGATTTCAAAGTAAACTGCAGGAATCCATCTACTTTTATGTTTTCCATCGCCTTCATACCTAAGCTTCCTAGCTGATAACGTGCTTCATCTTGAGCTGTCCAATCTTTCACCTTTACTAATATGTAATCAAGTGTTTTTTCATCATATTCTTGCACAACTAATTGATCAACAAGCACTTGTAATATGTTACTTGTATTAATTGTATGCAAATACGTTTTTAATTCTTTTTCAATAATAACTGCTAATTTTTCCGTATCTATTTGAAGAATCGCTTTCTCAGCAATTGTTACAATTCCTTTTTTCACAGCGTCAGACTGTAACTCTTTCTCAGCAATTTCCAGTACCATTTGTGCTAGCTGCATTTCTTTTACTTTACTTGTAATACTTTCTTTCGTCAGCCATTCATTTTCTAACGTAGAAACGAGCCCCTTTGTTACCCGCTTACGATTTTTAGGTAATAATGCTGTATGCGGAATTGGGATTCCCAACGGATGACGGAATAAAGCTGTAACCGCAAACCAATCCGCAAGTCCACCAACTAACCCCGCTTCAAATCCCCCTTGAATAATCTCTCCAGCTACCGTTCCTTGAAAAGGGATCGAAGCCGCAAAACCTACGCCCATAACCCCAAGCGAAATACCCGCTATATATTTTGTCTGTAATGACATCGTATACACACATCCTCTTATTATGTAAAATAACGCTTTTTTATTATATTTAATCGATATGAATAATCCTTTATAACTATACTATAAAGAACTAATGTGAAAATAACAAAGATTTTTATGTACATGAAAAAATGAGGCTTTAAATCGCCTCATTCTTCCTTACTCTGCTTTCGTTAATTCCGAACCTTTTTTATAATAACCACTCATCACGTCTTCTGGAACCATACTACCGCCAGTTCCCCACACAATATGAGTACCATTCTTCACCTTTTCTGTTAACCTATATTTTTGTAAATACTCATTTTCAGCTTTACATACATTCAATGGCCCTACCATACCTGCTAACGCAGAAGGCTCTAAATAAACATTTTCAGTATCAGCCAGTTCTTTTAATAATCTATATAACTCTTCATCACTTACTGTGTAATTTCCACTCAAAAATGGTTCCATCGTTTTACCGACAAATCCAGAGGGTCTTCCTACCGCAAGTCCATCCGCATCTGTTACATTATCAATCCCGATATCTTGAACGGCAATTTTATCATGAAGTCCAGTCATTAAGCCGAGTAGCATACACGGAGAGTGCGTAGGCTCAGCAAAGAAACAATGCACATTGTCTTTATACAATAACTTTAAGCCGAATGCTACTCCGCCAGGTCCCCCGCCGACTCCGCACGGAAGATAAACGAATAAAGGGTGTTCTTCATCTACTGCAATCTCTAACTCTTCTAATTGTTTTTGTAAACGCGACGCTGCTACTGCGTATCCTAAAAATAAATCATGTGAGTTTTCATCATCAACAAAATAGCAGCTAGGATCTGCATCTGCTTGCAGTCTTCCTTCTTCTACTGCTTTACTATAATCCGCTTCATATTCAATAACATTTACACCTTTACTTCTTAGTAAATCTTTTTTCCATTGTTTCGCATCTGCTGACATATGAACAGTTACATTAAATCCTAGTTTTGCACTCATAATCCCAATGCTCAGTCCTAAGTTTCCTGTCGAACCTACTGCAATAGAATATGTTGCAAAAAACTCTCTACATGTATCGCTATCTAAAATGGAGTAATCGTCTTCCTCCGTTAACATTCCATGCTGAAGTGCCAATTGTTCAGCATGTTTCAACACTTCATAAATGCCGCCCCTAGCTTTTATTGAACCTGATATTGGAAGATGACTATCACATTTTAATAATAGTTCTCCCAATATTGGCTGCCCGTAATTTTTCTCTAAAGACTGTTTCATAGAAGGTATTTTCACTAAAGGAGATTCTATAATGCCGCCCGTTTCTTGTGTTTCCGGAAAAACTTTCGCAATATATGGTGCGAAGCGCTTTAATCTCTCTTCCGCATCTTTTACATTTTCTTCATTTAGCGGCGAACCCTTTATAGCCGTTTCATACTTTTCTGTATTCGGATTCATCCAAAATACTTCTTCCGTGGCAATAAGGTTGTTTAATAATGGGTATCGCTCTTTTAATGCCTCTATCCCCTTCATTTCTCTTCCTCCTCATATTCTTGTAGCTAGCCATATAATAAATTATAATTAAATTAATTTTAATATAGTTTAACATGAAATTCAGTTTTAGTTAATTTTAATTTAATTTATTTAAATATAATTTAATAATAATTAAGGAGCATTTATTATGGAAAATATAGATATCGGTAAAAAAATTGAAAAACAAAGAAAAGAAAAAGGATTAACTAGTAAAGAACTAGCAAAGATGGCCGAAATCACACCATCAATGCTTAGTCAAATTGAACGTGGTTCTGCTAACCCTTCCATTCAAACATTAAAGGTACTCGCAAAAGCTCTTGACGTTCCAACATTTAGTTTTTTACTTGAGGAAAATAATACAGACGATCTAATAGTGCGCTCTAATAAAAGAAAAAAAATGATTATCGATAATTTATCATATGAATTGTTGTCACCTGATTTCACAGGAAATTTAGCAACAGCAATTATGACTATCCCACCGAATACTGCTTCATCAGAAAATGTTCTAGAACATAAAGGAGAAGAATTAGCATTTGTATTAGACGGGAAAATCACATTGCACTTAAATGAAGAAGAATACACATTAGAAACTGGTGATAGCGTAAAAATACCAGCTTATTTAAAACATAAATGGGTAAATCAATTCGAGAAAAATGCGATTGTTTTATTCTCTGTTACTCCGCCAATTTTTTAATTCATGTGATGATAAAAAAATAACCATGCATGGATGCTCTCCGTACATGGTTATTTTTATTTTTTTGGTACTAACAAAATCCCTAAACTAATAACAAAAAAACTGAGTATTTGCTGTATTGAAAGACCAAATAGAACTGAATTTTGTTCACTAATAAGCGAAATAATGATATGAGCAATTCCTTCGCAAATTAGAAAAACACTTATATTCTTTCCATTTCCTAATCTTTCATTTTTAATCCATAACGAGCCAATTATACAGAGTGCGAGTATAATCTCATACACGAAAATAGGATGATATGAAAATTTTGATTCATATATTTTCATCCCCCATGGGAGTGTCGTTTGTATACCTACTTCTTGATGGAATAGAAAATAAAAGATAATACTTACACACAATCCAAAGGGTAATGTATCAAGTAAAATTCGAAGAGAAAATTGCTCTTTTTTACTTTTCCAAACAATGTATATACTAGCCATAATAAAACCTACTATAATATGTTGAATACTTCCTACAGCTAATAATGCTTGCACCGGCGCCCCAATGGCCCATACTGGATTTAAAATTGCCGGTGCGAATTTCCATACTAATACAATGATAAGAAAACCATTCGTTACTGCATCCATCATTTTTTCATATTGAATATTTTGCTTTTTCATCCTTAGTTTCATCAGAGTAAATCCAAATAGACTTCCTATTATAAGAGAAACTGGTTGTAGCCTCACCATCCACTCCATCACTATGAAATCCCCTCTTAATTCTCAATTATTTTCTTAAACTTCTCTTCTAATTGATCTGGAGGTAATACACCTCGTGCCTGATCTACAATAATTCCATCTTTATTAACAAAAAATGTCGTTGGTAAAGAAAATACTTTATAATCTATTCCAGCTACTCCGTCCATATCTAATAGAACAGGAAATTTAAATCCATGGCGATCTGCGAATGCGCTCGCTTCTTGTACTGGATCCCCGATTGTTGCATTTACCGCAAAGATTTCAACATCCTTTTTATATTTATCATACAAACGAACTAGGTCAGGAGCCTCCATTTCACATGGGCCACACCATGATGCCCAAAAATTAATAACATATGGTTTTCCCTTTGCATCATTTAACGAATACAGCTTCCCGTCCAATCCTTTTAATGTTATGTTTGGTGCTTTAAATCCCACTTGTGGCAATACTTCTTTCTCTTGTAACTCCGCTTGTTTCGCTTTTCTTTCTTTTTCTTCTTTCTTTGTATTATAAAAATTAACCCCTGCCCAAATTAGTGCCCCGGCCAGTATAATAGCAATTAGTTTCTTCATTTTTCTTCCTCCTCATTTCTAAAATCCTGTAAATCCACCAAATATACGAATAAAGAATGCTGTAATTTTCGTCATTTGATTTGTATATAATAAAACCCCTGTTAGTATCATCATTCCACCGCCAATTTTCATCATGACATTGGCATATGTAACAATCCATTTTATCTTTCCAATAAAAAATGCCATCACGAAAAACGGAACTGCAAATCCAAGGGTGTACGCTGTAATATACAGAAGCGCACTTTCAGGATTGGTCGCACCGAGCATAAGCACTGCAGAAAATATCGGTCCAACACACGGTGTCCATCCTGCTGCATATGTCATGCCGACCAAAACTGAGCGAATATATCCTGTCGATTTACTTCTATATTGTACTTTTTTCTCTGCCATAAGCCACTTAGGCTGAATCACTCCAGTCATAAATAGCCCCATCAAAATAATAAATATCCCACCAATTTGCTGAATTAGCCTTTGATTAGATGAAAAAGTGATCCCAATCCAGCTTACTGATAAACCTAACGCATAAAAAATAACCGAGAAACCGATCATAAAAAATACTGTATGTATAATCGCTGACTTTTGCATAATTCCACGATTTTCTTTTAAATCTTGAATAGAAACGCCTGTAATATATGATAAATAAGATGGATATAGCGGTAAAGAACATGGTGATATAAATGAAAGTATCCCAGCCCCTACTACTAGCCAAATTGTTAAATCCGCCGCATTCATTTTATTCCTCCTAAACACACTACAAATCGTAGTGTTAACTATTAAAAAAAAGAGGCTATATGCACTCTCCAACAATAAGTACAATCGACATACAAAATAGCCCTAACGTTACATATACTGAATTCGTATGTAATGGTATATTCAACTTAATAACTTTCTCATTCAACACTTGCTCAATTCGTAAATTAATTGCAGTTTTCGCAAACGAAGCTGTAATACATTGATTTTCCATCGTCTTTATTTTAATTAACTTTAATAATGCACTACCTAGCTCAAATGAAGATTTCATTTTTTGCATCGCATATTTATCAGCTGATAGCTCCTGATACACATGATAACGCTGCAGCATTCCTTTTAATATAGGAATGTACATCATTCCTTCAGCTAACAATGTAAAGAAAAATAACTTTAATGGATCTCGATTTTTTTGATGATATTCCTCATGTAATACAATCGCATCAATTTCTCCCTCTGAAAACGCCTGAAATATTCCTTCTGAAATGACAATTTTCGGTCGAAATAATCCAATTGTAAATGCCGTAATCTGTAACGTTGATAATACGTACACTTGCTTTCCTTTTCTAGTAATAGACACGAGATCTCTTTTCAATTTTTTACTATAAAAAAACTGCTTCCAAATTCTTTTACTTATAATGATTACAGTAAACAACAGTAATCCGGCTATCATAATGCGGAGTGTTGATAATTCCCTCATATGTTTTTGCAATTCAAATAAACAAAACTGTGAAAGAAAAAATGCTTTATTTTGAAAAAGAAATGGGTATGTGACGTAGTATACTAACATACTAAAAAAAAGAACACTAATAGTCACTGCTAACAAAATGATTTTACGCATTTGCCACTTCATTTTATCTGTCCTCTTTTTTTAGCTGACTTAATTTCTCTTCTAATTTTTTTATTAAAGATGGATCAGCTTGTTCTAACTCATCTATCATATGGTTCACAACAAGATCTCCAAATTCACCCATTAATTCCTGTGTCATTTTCTTCGTTTGATTAGATAAAAATGCTTCTTTCGTTTGTGTAGTACGATACATACCACTTCTTTTCACGATATGCTTTTCTAAATGTGCTTTCTCTACTAATCTGTTCATAACTGTCATTACAGTATTAAAATTCACCAGGGATTCTTCACTTAATTTCTGTTGCACATCTTTAATGGTAATACCCTCAGTAGCCCAAATAATTTCCATTATTTTCGCTTCAAGCGGTCCGAAAAAGTGATTTAACCCTTGCTCATTTAACTTGTAGTTTTGAGTAAACATCGTATGGCCCCTTTCACACTACAGATTGTAGTATAAAATATATAGAAGGTCAAACATGAATGATATTAACTGATACTTAAATGGATCCTCATCTCCACTAATTAGTTATCTGTACCGCGTTCGATTCATTGTAAGCCTAACTTCTCTCCAAATGTATCATAGAGATAATATTCTAATATTTGCGCACTAAATTTCTCATTACGCCCGAGTGCAAATAATTCCCGATCTTTTGCTACGACAGTATCTAATGGAATTACCACATTATCCACTATTTTTGTAATTTCAATTATATTACTTTCTACGTTTACTTCTGTTTTAAATTCAATATTTTCTAATACTATATGTGAACGTCTTCCTGATGCAAAAAAAGTAAAGTTAGGGTTTTTAAAAATGCCAATTTCACTCTCTAACGGATATAAATATTTAAAAATTATATCTCTGTGTCCATCTTTTATTATTTTTTCATCTTTTTCATCATCTAAATATTCTTTCACCTTCGCTGCAAACTCAAATCGAAAATCCACTCTTTCACGCTCCCTCTTTTCATTCTACGCTAATAAATATATTAATATAATTTTACCATATTATGAAGTAATTTCCCATTAAAAGTAAAAACTACTTTTGTAAAACCTCTGGTATTCCCCGTACTTTTTAAATATAAACACTCTTTCAATATTAATTAGTACGTCGTTATATTCATTTAAACATATTGTTTCCATACTTTGAAACAATATTATCCAGTATTATATATCAATAAAATGAAACTTTAATCAGTGGGGGTTTTGTTCATCCCCCACTGATTATTAGCCCACACCAATCGGGCGTTTACGGGCAGCAGGGCTTCCACCTAACTGCTTTGCTCCAGCCGAATTTTGAGGCAGGAGTCTTACTGCCCGCAAATAGCGGGATAAACTGCTTCTAATTCCTTTCTATCACAGCTATCGACTCCTTATGCTATTTCAATATATTGTTCACTTTATTTACCCTTATTCATTAAATCACAGAAGGAATGTAACTCACCGCTATCGAATTTTTACATAACAAATATTATTAGGTGGTGCTTTACTATGAAATTAGCTGTCATTGGTGGCGGTGATTTACAAGATCCAAATCACTTGCATATTAATGAACGACTTATAGAATTAACAAATAAACAATACCCAAAAGTATTATTCATTCCAACAGCTAGTCGTGATGATGAAGGATATATAAAGTTATTTTTAGAAACGTTTGAAAAGCGATTACATTGTGAGGTTCAAATTTTACGCTTTATAACCGAAACACCTACTAAATATGAAATAGATGAGATGATTCATTCTGCCGATTTAATTTATCTTGGCGGTGGGAATTACGTTCATATGCTTGAACAATGGAAAGAACATAAACTAGATGAAAAGTTACTATTTGCTTTAAAACGTGGAACACTTATTGCAGGATATAGTGCCGGTGCGATGTGCTGGTTCACATCTAGCATTCGTTCAGATTATGAAGGTTCTGGTTATATAGAAAGCAGTGGCTGGAGTATTGTTAACAAAAGATTTTGCCCCCATTACAATCAATTAAATAGAATGAATGCCTTCCACACATTTTTACAAACTCACCAAGGTAATATAGAAGGCATTGCATTAGAAGATAATTGCGCTTTATATATTACAGAAGGTTCATTTGAAATTATCGGTGAGCCAGATACAGCTTGGGAGTTTTATATGGATAATGGAAAACTCATTAGACAACATTTTGACATAACTTTAAAAAGTTATTTATAAGCATTCATTAACAAAAAATGTCCCTAAGTATATAGGCTTAGGGACATTTTTATCTTTTAACTCACTAATCTTGTAATTCGTTTCTTCTGCCATGAAAGCTTATAATATGCATACTGTAATATTAAGCTGACGATGAATGCCGCTGGATATCCAACCCATATTCCTTCTATACCAAGGCTCGTATGATAAGAAAGATAATACGCTACAGGTACTTCAACAAGCCAGATTGATACAACACCAATCACAGTTGGCCAAAGTACTGTACCACTTGCTCGCATTGTCGCACTAATAATTTGTGCATGACCGAAAATTAAGTAACTCCATAAAGTAATCATAACTAAGCTATGAGCAATTTCAATTGTAGTTTGACTTGTCAAAAATAGTGCTAAAATATCTCTTGAGAATAAGTAAATAAGCGATATTAATACACCACCAATGATATAATTCATGATAATTCCGGCCTTAACAACTTTCTGTAATCGATCAAATTGGTTTGCACCAATTGATTGCGCTGCAAAAATTGATACGGTAATGCCGAGGCTAACTGCTGGCATTTGTACATAACTTGCAACTTGGTTCACAACACCATACGCCGCTGTTGCATCTGATCCATAGCGATTCACAAATGCGATTACCGCAATTTCTGATAATGAAACTAATATCATATTAATACTCGCTGGAATACCAAGTCGTAATAATAACTTTAATAACTCCCAGTCCATACGAAGATATTTTCTGACTGTAGCGTCTAATTGCAGTGGATGATTTTTCTTCTTTAAATACAATAGCATGACAATAAACGTAATAACTGTAGATATAACTGAAGCATAGGCTGCTCCGTAAACATCTAATTTCGGAGCTCCTAACCAGCCAAAAATAAGAATTGGTAATAAAATCATATTTAGCGCTGTACTTACGATTAAAAAGTAAAATGGCGTTTTTGAATCTCCTGTACCTCTCATAAATGTTGTATATGCAAAATATAAGAATAACACTGGCATAGATATAAATAAAATTCTTGCGTAATGCACACTTATTTCAATAATATTTTCTGGCGTTCCCATAAGACGCATAATATCCATCGCAAAAATACTACCTATTATCGCCAACACGACTCCGATAATAAAAGTAAACGTAAGCGTCGTACCAACGATAGCTTTTAAGCGCTCCTCATTTTTAGCACCAAATGCCTGACCAATTAAAATTGAACTACCAGAACCAATTCCAATTACAAATGAAACGAGTAGGAAAAACAACGGGAAAAATGCCGATATAGCTGCTAGATCATTTACGCCAAGCCATCTTCCTACTACTACCATTCCAAATAACTGTCCAACTGATTGTAATACATTACTTAAAAGTAACGGCACTAAAAACATGGACATCGATTTCCATATCGGCTTATGTTCTGTTTCTGACTTCTGTGACTCTACACCTTCTTTATTGTTATCTGTAGGTGGTTTCAAATTTCATTTCTCCTTTTATTTAAAATCTGCACAGTTAAATCCGTGCTCAAATAGTTGTAATTACTCCAACCATTTCTATACTGTTTGCTCGTTAAAGTAATTGCCTCTTCCACTCACTATTTTCAAATCCATCATAGAACTTTAACATATTTTTCGTATCTGTAATCCTCTATCTCTTTGTATAGTTGTTTTTATTATGTGCATCTATTCATTTTCTTCTCTTCATTCTTATAACTTCACCCAATATTGGCTTCCATCAGCTGTTCTATCTAAAAAACCATATTCGATTAAATATCTTCTCAAAGTTACAAAATCCGGATATATATTTTCTAAAACTGTATTCACTTCTTTTTCAGTATACTTTTTATTACTATCGAATTTCTTCACTAAATGACGTAATATAATCAATTTACGCTTTTGCTTTTTCGGAAATTTAGAAAGCGGTCCATCCAAACCTTCTGTAAAATGCACTGTTAAAACTTCAGCATTTTCTTCCTCTGTAATATTGTATCTATCATCCACCATCGTAGCTGTTCTATGAATCGGTACAAATTTAGTTTGAACTTTTGATTTTTCTTCTGACAATTCCATTAACGCTAAAAATACTTTCGCTTGCTTCATTTTCTCGCGCAATGTAAATCGATGATTGCGAATCGTCGACGTGCTCCCGCCGTCCATTTCTTTTACAATCTCTTTATCGTTAAGTCCCATATGGAAAAACTGAACCATTTTCTTTTGCAAATCAGTTAAACCTGTAAACTTCTTATCAAGATTTAATAAATATTCAAACATAGACGTATGCTCATTTTGAATATGCAACTGTACAAACTTCTCTGCTTCATACAAAACTTGATTTTCTTGATAAATAACCCCTTTAATAAACGTTTCTCCACAAGCTAAACAAATATACTCCTCTGCTACCTCGTCAAATACATACCCTTTCTTCAATTCCTCTACCGACGCATCCCAAAACTTCTCTGATATATCACTCATACTAAACACTCCTTCAAAATGTTTATTTAAAAACAAACAAATTACAATAACGTTTATTATCACTTCATCATCTTAACATATAAAAAGTAAACGTTTCAATGTTTCGTTTACCTATTTTACAAACTTTTATAAAAATGTTTATCTAACTATGATAAATAGGACTTATCACACCGAAAAACGAATGTATTTTAACAAACTAATTATTATGGGATGTGAAACAAAACATGACTACTATTCAAGACCCTTCCAGCATTCAATTTTAACTACCAAAAAGGTGTTTCCGTATATGGAAACACCTTTTACCTTTTATATATTTTATAAACAACCTCTACTAAAACTTTACTTGCTTGTACAAATACATGTTTTCGATTTCCATCCTCAACGAATCTATTTGAACAACCACTAATCATCATCATAGAACAAATTATGACTATTACTTTAATGCTTTTTCTGCAAATCATTGTATGCAACTCCACTTTTGTAAAACTTCATTTAAATTTACCCCATCAAAAAAAGTTTACACGAATAATGAAACGTAAAAATATGTAATGTTGCATATTTTTACGTTTCATTACAATATTGTGATTTAATTATTTTAATAACTGGTATACCGAGGTGATTCACTTGAAATTTAAAGCGAAAAAAAATCCATTTCATATCCTTTTAATCTCATTGTTTTTAGTTGTTTTTTTCATTTCCCTATTCTTTCAAAATGAGAATTCCATTTTTTTCACTCTCATGATGCTCTTAAATATCGTGAATCTCTCTTCTTTCTATTTTTCTCATTACAAAATAACGGAATCTGCCCTTGTTGTTAAACATGGTTTCATACTCCGTACTGAAATTCCATTTGAAGATATACGCCACATTAAATACTCTGGTAAAAAGCTTCGTTCAGAAAATTGGACAAGACAGCAAATAGAAATTCATTATAATTTATTCGACTCAGTAACATCTTTCGTACCACAAGAAGAGGAGAAATTCATTTCACTCTTAAAAGAAAACTGGCCAAATGTGAAAATAATCAATAGCACCTCAAATGAATAGTTTTGTTTGAGACAGTTCTTTTCTATTAGGATAACTATATAAGAATTGAATATCCTCCCCAAGCAAAACCGCCGTTTACATATTTATTCTCCCCTCAGGCTAACTACCCAATAGTTAGTCTATTTTTTATTACATAAAGATACTACCCCTCCATCACAAACAAACGATACGAACATACACTATTTCTAAAAAAGTAAATTTCTACACAAAATGAATGAAAGGTGCTTATTATGTATGAGTTAAGTTATGAAGGATTAACAGGTGAAATTATTACAAGATATGATTGTGAGTATGAAGAAGCTAGACAAGAATGGAATCGAGCTATTCAAAAGTTTCCTTTAGCTATCATTTATTGTTTTACGAAATGGGATGTTAGTAATGCGATTATTTGGGCGAGAAAAAATGAAATTTCTATTCGCATTCGTTCTGGTGGACACCATTATGAAGGATATTCTGCCGGAAACAACGTCCTCGTAATTGATATAAGTAAAATGAACTGTATGCAGCTTAATGAACATAAAAATACATTAGTCATTCAAGGTGGTGTTCAAAATAAACAAATCTATGACCTTATCTCTTCAAAAGGTTATCCATTTCCAGGCGGAACTTGTCCAACTGTTGGAGTAAGTGGATACACTTTAGGCGGAGGTTGGGGCTATTCTAGTAGGTATTTCGGCCTTGGTTGTGACAATTTAATAGAGTTAGAATTAATCGACTATAAAGGTAAAGTAATTACAGCTAATGAAACTTACCATAAAGACTTATTTTGGGCTTGTCGCGGGGCAGGTGGCGGAAATTTTGGCATCGTTGTTTCGTTAACTTTTAAGCTCCCTCCAATAGTTGATAAAGTTACTTTCGTTGAACTATATTGGCCTAACGCTTCAGTAGACATCCAAAAGGAATTTCTTCACACATGGCAAAGCTGGCTAGTAAATTTAAATAGTAAAATGACAATTGGTGCGAGCATATACAACTCTGCTGCGGAAGGACTTGCAATATATGGACGAGGTTTATATTATGGTACCCCTGAAGATGCAGCATTCATTTTACAAGATTTAGTCAATATAAACGGGGTGAAGGTGAATTTACAATATATCAGCTTTCTTGAAGCAATGGACATTGTACAATCTTCATATCCACCGTATGAACAATTTAAATCTACAGGCCGGTTCGTTCATAAACAATATAACGAGGAAGAAATCGAAAAAATTATTAGTCTTATTGAAGATAGAGCTTCCGGCAGTATTTTTGCAGCTTTAAGCCTCTATCCACTTGGAGGAAAAGTTCAGGATGTAGATCAAGATGCGACCGCTTTTTATTACCGTGATGCACATTATATTATCGGCATTCAATCTATATGGGAAGATCCAATCTTTAAAAAGGATAACTCCCAATGGTTAGAAAAACGATTTGACTATATAGAATCCATAACAGAAGGCTCATTCGTCAATTTCCCATACAGCGATTTGAAAGATTATATGGACGCTTATTACGGAACACACGCGAACAAATTAAGAAAAATTAGTAAAAAATATGACCCTTTATGCGTATTTACTTTTCCACAAGGAATTAAAAATTAATATGCGATAAAGTGAAACTTTAATCAGTGGGGGTTTTGTTCATCCCCCACTGATTATTAGTTGAACCAATCGGGCGTTTACGGGCAGTTGATCTCCCACCTAACTTCTTTGCTCCAGCCGAATTTTGAGGTGGAGGTTTTACTGCCCGTTAATGCGGGATAAAAAAGCCAAGATTCTAAATTAAGAACCTTGGCCTCTTCTATTATTCTTTCGGAGCGATCATTTTTTTCGGGTCTACAATTTCATCAAATTGCTCTTCTGTTAGTAATCCCGATTGCAGTGCTGCTTCTTTTAAAGTTAATCCATCTTTATGGGCATGCTTCGCAATTTTCGCGGCATTTTCATACCCGATATGTGGGTTTAGTGCTGTTACAAGCATTAATGAACGATTTACATTTTCATTAATTACTTCTTCATCTGCTTCAATACCAACTGCACATTTATCATTAAATGAAACTGTTGCATCAGCTAATAAGTGAGCAGATTGCAGGAAGTTGTAAGCAATAACGGGTTTGAATACGTTTAGCTCAAAATTACCTTGGCTCGCAGCAAATCCAATTGTTGTGTCATTCCCCATAACTTGTGCTACAACCATTGTTAGCGCTTCGCTTTGCGTTGGATTTACTTTCCCTGGCATAATAGAGCTTCCTGGTTCATTTGCAGGAATAATAATTTCCCCAAGACCACTTCGTGGACCACTTGCAAGCCAGCGCACATCGTTAGCTATCTTCATTAAATCAGCAGCTAATGCTTTTAATGCTCCGTGTGCAAATACAACTTCATCATGGCTCGTTAACGCATGGAATTTATTTGGTGCAGAAACAAATTGTTTACCTGTAAACAGACTAATTTCTTCTGCTACCATCTCACCAAATTTAGGGTGCGCATTAATTCCAGTTCCAACCGCAGTACCACCAATTGCTAATTCTTTCATATATGTATTGCTATCTGCAATCATACGCTCTGTTTTTTCAAGCATACGGTGCCATCCGCTAATTTCTTGCCCTAACGTTAAAGGGGTTGCATCTTGTAAATGCGTACGACCGATTTTAATAATATGTTCAAATGCAGTTACTTTTTCTGCTAATGTTTCTTTTAATTTCGTAATAGCTGGTAATACATGATTTTCTACCGCAATTACACACGCTACATGAAGTGCTGTTGGGAACGTATCATTTGAACTTTGAGACATGTTCACATCATCATTCGGATGAATATGTACGTCAGATCCCTTTTCTTTCAAAATTTGATTACCGCGGTTTGCAATTACTTCATTTACATTCATATTCGATTGTGTACCACTACCTGTTTGCCATACGACAAGTGGAAAATGTTCATTCCATTTTTCTGCGATAACTTCATCAGCAGCTTCCGCAATTGCTTGTGCTTTTTCTTCTGATAACTTCCCTAATTTTTGATTGCTAATCGCTGCACTCTTCTTTAAAATCGCAAATGCTTTTACAATTTCAAGCGGCATATGCTCTGTTCCAATCGGAAAATTTTCCTTACTACGCTGTGTTTGTGCTGCCCATAATTTATCAGCTGGAACTTTCATTTCTCCTAATGTATCTCTTTCAATTCTGTACTCCATTTTTTCATCCCCTTGAAAATAAAATACCTACATTTCTCATTTTAACAGACTTCCATACAAATGATAAGAATTCTCACTCGTATGTATAAAAAAAATACCTTCTGCGGTGGCAGAAGGTATTTTTTTATGATGCTTGCTTCCCTTTTTCAACGTCATCTACATACCAAATAAATTTCCCTGTATATCCGTAAATAACCGCCAAAATTAATGAAACGAAGCTTAACCACATAAACGGAACGTATGAGAACGTTGCTACACCTAAAATACCAGCCATAAAAATACCATTATCCGACCACGGAACCATACCAGAAGTTAACGTTCCACCTACTTCTGAGTTACGCGCTAATACACGGCGGTCTATTTTTAATTTATCATAGCTATCTTCCATAATTTTCGGTGTTAAAATAAGTGATACATACATCGCACAACCAAATATATTAGCTAAGAATGCCACGATTAATGTAGACAATGTTACATTACCTGCAGAATTTAATTTCTTCTCAAATTTTGATACGATTACTTTTAGAACACCTAGCTTTTCAAGTAGTCCACCAAAACCTAAGCCGAAAATAATAACGGCTACTGAACTAAGCATACCGTTAATTCCACCACGGTTTAATAACTTATCAACAAACTCGACACCAGATTGAATTGAGAATCCGTTATATGCTGTTCCAATTGCCTCTCCAAAGTGCATCCCTTGGAAAAGAGTTGCCCAAATTGCACCAATTAAAGCTCCCATAGCAATTGTTGGCATAGAAGGTTTCTTCAGCGCCAATAGCACAATAACGATTACAGCCGGAACAAGCATCCATATTTTAATATCAAATTGCTTTAATAAAGCTTCTTTTAAAAACTCTACTCTATTTAAATCTACATTATCCCCGCCATACATCCATCCAGCAACAGTAAACATAATGCTGGTAATAATAAAAGCTGGAACGTCTAATACGAGCATAGCTCGAACGTGAGCAATAACATCTACTTTTGCCATAGAAGCTGCAAGAACTGTGCTATCAGAAAGTGGTGATAATTTGTCTCCAAAATACGCTCCTGAAAGAACTGCACCTGCAACAAGCGGAAGTGGTAATCCAAGCCCTTCCCCAATCGCCATCATAGCAATACCAGCTGTTCCAACTGTTCCCCATGATGTTCCTGTCGCGATAGAAGTTATTGAACAAATAATTAAAGTTGCCAATAAGAATATGCTAGGGTGAATGAATTCTAATCCATAATAAATTAATGTAGGTACAACCCCACCAGCAATCCATGTTCCAATTAAAGCTCCAACTGCAACTAAAATAAGAATTGCTTCTAATCCATTAGAAATCCCTTTCGTAATTGCATCTTGCAATTCTTGATAACGAAATCCTAACCTTAATCCAAGCGCAATAACTAAAAACCATGAAATAAATAGCGCTAATTGAATTGGGAGATTAAAAAACGTTTGGAAGGAAAAGACGACAGCAAGAAATAGGAATAAAAGAATGATGATTTCTAGCATCGAGGGTAATCTTACACTTTTCATTTTTTTCTCTCCTTACAAGTCGATAACATGATGTATGTAGTCTTACGTGTATGTAGTATACAATTAGCGAAGACAAAACAAAATTTTCATATTATTTCGATTTATTTTTCCAGTATAATATATTCACAACCCTTTCTATTGTAAAAGTAGATTGCGCTTTTCGCAATGAAAAATATAAAAAATGTTGTATTTTATTTATCACGCTATTTGTAGCAAGTAAAAATCTCCTAATAATAACTTTTTTAATATTTGTCTTAACAAAACTTTTTATTATGATCCTCCCCTTATAAGAAGTGCTATATTTCCCCATAAAAAAAGCACACATCATTACCATGATGCGTACTCCACTATTATCTATACATATTTTGTATTTCTTCTTTATTTTTAAGTATTTCTGCAAACTTATCACTATAACCTTTTGGAAATCACATTCCAATTCCATATAATTTCAACATTTTTTCATTTACATAGTTTGTTACATAGGAATATTCAATCCGATGAACTTTATTTTTTCAAGGTCACATCAGAAATAATCATTGGAATATAGGAACTTTCCCCTTGGGGCCTTTTTACATTCGTATCATAATGAATGGTAAGAACTTTTATTCCTTCTACATCTACTGCAACTGGTTCCATCGGACTATTTTTGTTGATTTTCTTTTCGAAAATTGGTGTTCCTACAATTTGTTTCGTTACCTTATCCACTTTATAATCGTCCCCATATACACGAACAATATAATCACCTGTATGAACACTTTGTCCCTCTCCAGCCCCCATATTGAATGTTACAGTTTTGAAATCACTCGCAATTTGATATTGATAAATTCCATATCTATTTGTATCACTTCCTAAATCAAAATCGGCACCAACTACTTTCACAGCATCATAATGCGATTTTCCACTCACATCTTTAAATCCATAAATAGAAGGGGATTTATTACTCCGATTTGTTTCTATCGCGGGGAATCCAGTCAATGATACTTCATCCAATTCTTTTCCTGTTGCTAAATTAAAGGCATACAGTGTGCTTTCAACAGAGAAATAAATGACACCATCTTTTTTACCCATTGTCTCTTTCAAACTAATTGTAGATTCAAATGGGATTTTTGTTCCCGCAAATAAAGAACTTGTTTCAGATTTAATCCCTACCTTTGTTGAACTTACATAACGTGTAACAGGCTGATAGAAAGAAATTTCAGGGCGGTCTTGTATATCTTTTTTCAAATCTAAAATACCTGCAATTTTTATCTCTTTATAATTTGGCGACAATTCAATTGCTTTTACTTCCACATCCATGTCTTTCCCTTCTTTTTTCATGGATAGACCACTATATGATGGTGTATCAATTGCTTCAATACCTGGAATGTCCAATGTTCCACTTGATGGTTTTAATTGGATTGTTTTTTTATCTTTTTCCTCATAACGACCATCTGCTTTTCTTTCGAATACCGCATCCATACGAACAAGCTTTTTACCACTAAAATCCTTATCCAGTTTATATAAATGCACTTCTCCTTCTTCAGTAACACGTGTTTCTATTTTCATTCTATCTACAAATACATCACTTGTACTATCTTCGGCAATAACAGTAACTGCCATATTATCCTCATCTAAATGAGCCATTTCCCCTTCATATCGTAATGCTAATAGTGTATACCCTGTTGCTTTATCTTTTGCATACCCTAAATACCGAATCGCTCCACTTTCATTTTCATATAAAAGTTGTTCTTGTTTTTGGATTTCTAATGGAGCTTTTGCATATGTAACGTTTGGTTTCACTTCTTTTACTTTCTCACTTTGTTCTTTTACTCCATCTGTTTTTTTCGTTTCTTCCTGCTTCGATTCTTTCATGACTTTCTCTTTTTCTTGACTTCCACAAGCTGCCATTCCAAAAACCGTCGCAATCGTTAGAAGTGAAATCCCTATATAACGTTTCATTCTTTTCCTCCTCTATATACACTAATCACATAAACCAAAACTACGTTCAACCAACTTTTTCAAGTGAATAGGTTCTATCAAAATGATACAAACAAAATTTCTTGAAACCCTATCACCGTTCATCTCATATCATTGAAATAACGAATATCTCAACTGAAAGATTGCTTGTTATTTCGTGAGCACGATCTTTTCTTTTTTATTCGCCATCATCATTACCAATAGAATCATCCATCTCATTTTTTTCATCGTTTACCCCCATAAACATTTTGAAAAGCGTTTTCCTCATACCTCTTTCTAGGCATTGTATTCACAGATACCTATCTCGCATGAGCCCATTTGTCCCCCATATCTTATTAATATGTGGAAACCTGACCATAAACACACTTTTAGGTGTTATCAAATATCAAATAATACTTATACAAGATTGGATTATAGAAGGTGTATTACAGCCTGATGAAAAAATTAATGATAGGGAATTGGCAGAAGCACTTGGAGTAAGCAGAACGCCAGTTAGAGAGGCTTTACAAATTTTAGAGCTTTCTAGTCTAGTGGAAATGGTACCTGGCAAAAAACGAAAATTGCTCCTATTAAAGTAGAAGACATATCTATCATTTATGAGACGATGGCTGGTCGTCACTCAATTATTGGAAAGTAAGCACTCCAAAAGCAAAATGAAAAACGAATGGAACAAATAATGTCTCAAAACTAGCTCCGTCCCATGAAAGAAATACAAAAAATAATTTCTATAAAATAATAAAGCTGGTTACACAAAAGTGTAACCAGCGCCTTCTTTCATAATCTATATGCTATGCCTGAATATCTGCGTAATCTTCCCTATCTTCATACTCTTTTTCCAATTCCTCTAAAGACAGCTCGTATAATTGTCGTTCGCGAATCTTAAACACACCTGCTCCAATTAACTCATCAATTAAATGCCTCTTACGATTTTCAACAGCAAAACGGAGTTGACTACTCATCTTTTAAAAAACTCCTTTCTACGATCATTGAAAATGATAATCTTTATCAATTACCACTTTTGATTATAAAAGATGATTCTTAATAAGTAAAGTAATCTTATGAAATATTTACCTTACAAAGTATTTGTGGCCACATTATATATATGTATGCTGTGCGAAAAATGTTATGACACTTTTTATAATCCTTTTTCTTTCATACTTTGCAAGTTGTCTCACTATGGTTAAATTCACCTTCTATTTCAACTTGAATGGTGACATGTTCTACATGAAATTTTTCCTTTAATACATCCGTTGCTTCTTTCAATACACTTTGCGTTTCATTACCTTTAATAATAAGATGGCAAGTTAATACTTGAAAATCTGATGTTACAGACCATATATGTAAATCATGAACTTCTTTTACAATAGTAATATTTAATAATGTATTTTTCACCTCTTCAGCATCTATATGCTGTGGTGCGCCTTCCATTAGTATATGAACTGTATCACGTGTTACACGCCATCCACTTATAATGACTAAAATAGACACAAGAATACTAGCAACCGCATCTGCGGCATTCCAATCAAAAAATTTAATAAGCAACGCAGCAATAATTGCTCCGACTGAACCTAATAAATCGCCTAGTACGTGTAAGAAAGCACTTCTTAAATTCAAATTCCCTTTCACATCTCCGCCTCTCATTAATATCCAAGCTGATACAATATTAATAAGCAAACCAAGTACAGCAATAATGAGCATCCCATTACTAGCAATCTCCACTGGCTCTTTAAAACGACGAATTGCTTCAATAAAAATATATATCGAAATAACAATAAGAACGACACCGTTACATAATGCCGCTAACATTTCGACACGCTTATACCCGTATGTTTTTGCAGCCGTTGCCGTTTTCTCTCCAAGCTTGAAGGCAAGTAAGCTTAAAGCGAGAGATACTGCATCACTTAACATATGCCCCGCGTCAGATAATAGTGCTAAGCTATTTGTTACAAATCCCCCAATAACTTCAGCAATCATAAAGCTTGTTGTTAATAAGAAGGCAATTAATAACGCTTTTTTATTTTTTGAATGACCGTGATCATGTGAGTGTCCCATACAAATGCTCCTTTAAGTGCAATTTCTGTATGTTAGTATGAAACACATTCCCTATCTTTATCCCCCATTAACGCCCGATAGTGAATGCTACTAATCTGTAGAAGATGAACAATACCCCACTGATTAAAGTTTCACTTTATCCCGCTTCCTCTGTATACACACTTCGCTTTTTTTCAAACAAGTCCTTTTTCTCAACAAAAAATAAGACTACTTCTTTTTCAGCTTCATATTGTTTACTAATGAAAGAAATTTGAAGGGGGTTATTGAATTGAAACGACTATTTCTCTGTATGGAACGTGAACTTATTGTTGTAAAAGAACGATATGGTAACTATGAAACCGCATATCACTTACAAAATATGCAACCTACTTGTATCGCAGTTGATCCATTCCAAAAGAATCGTGTATATTGCGGCACATTTGGACGAGGTTTATGGCTAAGTGACGATGGCGGAGATTCGTGGAAACCAATTGGAGATTCATATCGTTACTTTGATTTCCCGAAAGAAGATGGGATTTTACACTCTTCGATCACTTCCATTACGATAAGCCCTAATGAACAAGTTAACGGATATGGCGTCGTTTATGTAGGAACAGAACCTAGTGCTTTATTCCGTTCAGAAAATGGTGGTGAAACGTGGACTGAACTTAAAAATATGAAATCATTATTATCTTCTTATACGTGGGCTTTCCCGCCTAGACCTTTTACCCATCACGTACGCTGGATTACAATTGATCCAAACAATCCAAATACAATCCACGTTTCAATCGAAGCTGGTGCTGTTATTCAAAGTAACGATAAAGGGCATACATGGATTGATAAAAAATTCGGTGCCCCTATCGATGCTCATCAATTACTCATGCACCCTGAAGCCCCAAATCGCCTTTATGCATCATGTGGTGATGGGTTTATGGGCGGACCTGATCGTGCCTATCTTGAAAGTTATAACAGTGGAAACAGCTGGATCTCATGTAGTGAAGGACTTGAACATTATTATTTATACAGCATGGCTATCGATCCAGCTGATTGTAATACAATTCTCGTTTCTGCCGCACCGAGTGCTGATCTCGCTCATCACCGTATTCCTTATGAATCTTATATTTATCGAAAAACGAAAGATACTCCTTTCGAGCAAGTACAGCAAGGACTACCTTCTGCAATTGGTACAGTCATTTCGATGTTTGCGACAAATCCGGCAGAACCTCACACATTTTACACTTTAAATAACAATGGCATGTTTCAATCCAATGATAGCGGCGAATCGTGGGAACAACTACATATTCCTTGGAAAGGTGAATATAAAACGCAGCATCCGCATGCGTTACTCGTTACTAGTTCTTAACGAAAAAAAGACTGCCTAATGGTTTCAGGCAGTCTTTCTTTTATTTCTTTAAATCAATGACAATATCATCTAACACAATATCTTTACTCTTCGCTTCTTTTTTCGGCACTTCTATTTTCTTCTCTTTCCCATTCACATACTCCACTCCACCATGATTTTCAGGTGTATGAACTTGCAAGTGCACGTGAGGTGTGACAATAAGTTTTGTAGCATTTTCGTTCAATTTTTGGAAGGTAGCACTCCAACGAATATTGTAAGGATCGTTGCCACTTCCCCCATTTCCTTCACCCGAATAATCATTCCCTAAATCATCCTTAACCGTCAATTCAACATCTACACTATCCCATTCTTTCCTCGCACCCTTAGAAACTTCTTGATTGTAATAAAGAATAAATGAAACCGGCGATATTGCGACCTTTTCCATATTTGCTTTTATACCTTCTTTTTCCGAACTCCCACCAATTGTTCTCTCTTTACTATCCACTGATTTTACAGTTAACGCGAAATTCCAATTACCTTGTATTGATTTTTTCCTATCCGGCATCTCTATTCTCTCTATATTCCATCTAAAGTTTACTTTGTCCTTTTTATTACTATCATGGTGTGTCGTTGTTACCATACCTACATACTTTTTTTCAGTAACTTTAGTCATTTTACCACTTCCTGAACTACCATGAGCGTCCATTATATCCAATCCGCCTAATATGATAGGATCATCCCCTAAGTCTTGCTCACTTTCCAGTGAATACGTTATAGATAATGTTCTGCCATCAGAAATTACATCATTAATTGTAACCTTAACCCCATTACTCTCTCTCGTCATATTCAATTCAGTCGAAAACTCTTTATAATTTTGATATAACCCTGTTCTACCATTATCTAAAAATCGGAATATGTCACCTACAATTGGCAATCCCCCAGCATATGTAGGAAATCCGATACCCAGTGTCGCAACTGATAATCCAACTAAAATAGATGCAGCAGCGACACCTTTTTTCCAAGTTTTCACCTTTTTCTTCGTACGTATAGATTGTTTTAAATTACACTTCACTTTTTCTTTTTCAATTTCAGAAGCCTCAATTTCCTCAAGTTCTTTTTCATCTATATCAATATCATTTAATAATTCATAAATATCTTTCATATTACACTACCTCCAAAACTAATATTCGTAGCATTTTGTTGTAGCTTCTTTTTCCCGCGATACACACGATTATCTATCGCCGCTCGAGTTAATCCTAACTTGTCACCTATTTCTTCTGTCTTCATACCGAGTAGATATTTCATAATGAACACTTTTTGATCTAACGGTTCTAATTGATTAATAAGCTTCAATAATTCTTCCCTATCTTCCATAACAATTAATTCGTCTTCTGCCGATTTTTCCGTACTTATATGAAACTCATCTGAAATGATTTCTACTTTTTTAGTTGCTTTCCGGTAATAATCAATTGCTTTAAACTTTGCAATCGCTGCAATCCATTTTTTAAAATCACTCGGCTCTCCATGAAACTTATTTGCGTTATTCCAAATGGAAAGAAATATATCATTTACACATTCCTCTATCAGTCCATCATTTTGAACTGGAAGAAGAACTTTATGCGTAATCCCCTTTATGAGTGGTAAGTATGTATCGACAACAAATTCTAGCGCATCTTCTTTTTGTCGCTGTAATCTTTTTATAAAATTTTTCTCATTTGATTTCATGTAGCGATTCCCCTTATTTTTTTGTAAAAGCTTTTACACTCTATATAACGTCCAGAAAAAAGTTTTCTCTCATCTTTTTTATTATTTTTTGTATGTAATGGAATACTTTTCCTTACCTATTGTCTCATATAACTTTGAATTTGAAGAAAATTTTCTCAAGTCTACAATTTAATTAATGTAGTACACTATTTACATAACCATTCTTTAACTTGGTGTACATTTTATTTCGTTAATCTACTATTTAAAATTAGGAGATGAGATGTGTATGTGTGGAATTACAGGCTGGATAGATTGGAAAAAGGATCTTTCCAATGAACATGTTATTTTAGAAAAGATGGCAAATAGTATTCAGCATCGCGGTCCGGATGCTGAAGGATTTTGGTTTTCACCTCACGCGGCTTTTGCACACCGGCGTTTAATTGTTATTGACCCAGAAGGCGGGACACAGCCGAAGACATTCCGTGCTGGTGATTATACGTATGCTCTTACTTATAATGGAGAAATTTATAATTTTCGTGAACTGAGAGAACAACTTCAAAAATGTGGGCATGCCTTTGAAACTCACTCGGATACAGAAGTGTTACTACACGCTTATTTAGAATGGAAAGAAGACTGCGTGCAACGTTTAAATGGAATTTTCGCTTTCGCAATATGGGATGATCAGAAGCAACAATTGTTTTTAGCACGAGATCATTTAGGGGTAAAACCACTTTTTTATACAGAAAGAAATGACAGTATTATTTTCGGCTCTGAAATAAAAGCATTATTAGCTCACCCCTCTGTTCCTGCTGAAATTGATGCGGATGGCATAAATGAAATATTTGGATTAGGATTATTTCGAACTCCAGGATGTGGCGTCTTTAAACATATTCAAGAAGTACGTGCTGGACATTTTATATCTTTTACACGTGATAAAAAGGTAGTTAAGAAGTATTGGAATTTAGAAAGTAAGGTCCATAAAGAATCTATCGAAGACACATCTTCACATATTTTATCTATCTTACAAGATACAGTAAAAAGACAATTAATTGCCGATGTTCCTCTTGTTTGTATGTTATCAGGCGGATTAGATTCTAGCGGTATTACTGCACTAGCGGGGAAAGAATTTGCAGCGGAAAATAAAACACTTCATACGTATTCCGTTGACTTTGTAAATAGCGCAAAAGATTTCGAGCTGACATTTGCTCGCACTGATTTAGACGCTCCTTGGGTAAAACGTGTTTCTGAACATGTAGGGACATCGCATCATGATATTATCGTGAATGCTGAAGAATTAGCAAATCACTTATTCGTTCCCCTCCGTGCAAAAGATTTACCAAGTGCTGGCGAAATGGAAACTTCACTATATTTACTATTTTGCGAAATGAAAAAAGATGCAACCGTAGCTTTATCTGGAGAATCTGCTGATGAAGTATTCGGGGGATATCCTTGGTTTCATCAAGAAGAACTATTATATGTAGATAAGTTTCCGTGGTTAACAAACTGGAAAAACACATCTTCTCTATTATTAAGCGACGTAACAACTCAATGTAATCCTGAGCATTATATTAATAAACGATTCCATGAAGCTGTTCTTGAAGTACCTACTCTTGAAGGAGAAAGTAAAAAATCCGCGAAACAACGCCAAATGTTTTATTTATTTTTAACGAGATTTCTCCCGTTCTTACTTGACCGTAAAGACCGTATGAGTATGGCTGTAGGGTTTGAAGTTCGTGTACCATTTTGCGATTTTAGATTAGTTGAATATTTATGGAACGTTCCTTTCAACATAAAAAGTATTGATAATATTGAAAAAGGTATTTTACGTAGAGCACTGAAACCTGCTTTACCTGATGATGTGCGAAATAGAAGAAAAAGCGCTTATCCTACTTCACAAGATCCACATTATTTACAAACAATCCGTAATTTAACACTTGATATGTGCAGCAATAAAAACAATCCTGTTTTCTCACTTATTAACCATTCCATATTACTTGCAATTGCTGATCAAAGTAATAACGTGGTTAACAATTTTGAAGCAAGAAGTGCTATGGAGTATATGCTACAAGTAAATGAATGGTTAAAAACGTATCATATTCATATCGCTTAACAAAAAAGAGTTCAAGGACAAAAACCCTTGAACTCCCTTTCATTTATTAATTGGCACATTGTCTATCTTCAGTATCGATGGACCATCCAATAATAGTGGCACAATCTCTACCTCTCCACTGAAGTACATTTGTTAATACAGGCTCAATCTGTAAACAAGTTCCGTCGTGTAATATTTCTACTAAAGATTGATCATCATCAAACTTTCGTTTATCACATTCTAAAATACCATCTGTTGCCATTACAATGTGATTCTGACCTTTTTCTAATCCCCTTATCCCTGATGTAAAACAAGGGGTATTCGCTGCAAAAACATTTTTTCTTCCTATATATTCATAGTTCTTACGCTTATTTAGCCTACCTTTTCCATTTTCCGTTTGCTCCGAATGGAATAAATACGCGAAGCAATCACCAACTGATAGCCAATATAAGAACTCGCCTTTCCGTAAACAAATTAAACATGCAAGTTCCTCATCATCTTGGTCACATTTCTCGATAAATAGCTCATCTGTAAATAACGCTAATAAATACATATGTGTATGATGAAAAGCTAAATGGATTGGATATGAAAATAATTCTTTTAGTTGTTCTTCTCTTTCTGAAATCGCTTCTATTATATAATGTATATTTTTTGTTTTATGATGTGTATCAAAAATCATAACAAATTCAAATTCTAATTTCGGATCCCACCAAGCTAGCACTGCATCTCCTCTTTCATATGCATCACTCTCTTGATTTCCTCCATATACGCCGACTGAAAGAGGACCACATTTTTCAACATGTATTTGATCTACATACATCTTTTCATGACTAATCCATTTAAATGTATTCACAGCTATCATCCTCTCTCTTGCTAAATGTATACCTTTACACATAGATTACCTTATATTTCAATAAAAATAAACTTTTTCAACATTTATTATGAAAATAACAGGATTTTAATTCTTATCAAGCGAATATATCTTATAATACGATATAAAAGTTAGGGGGATTTATAATATGAAAGATATTAATCCACATTGGGAGACAATTTACTACCACTTACGATATGAGTATGAAGACAATCTTTCTCACCAAGCAATTCGCATTTTACAAATCATTTCTCGTGAGAATGACATAACAATTGGAAAAGTTGCTTCTGAACTCGGTTTATCTCATAACACAGCGTCTGAACACGTGAAACGCCTTATTCAAAAAGGATTTATCATTAAAGAAAGAAATAAACAAGATGAAAGAGTTGTGAACCTTACATTAACGGCAGAAGGAATTGAAGCATTAGAAAAGCATACTTTGCTAGATAAAGAAAAGATACAAATATTAGAATCACAGTTATCAAAAGAAGAGCAACAACTAATAGCAAAAGCCTTTTCGTTATTAGCTAAGGAGGCAAAATATGCATTTCCTCGTTAAGGTCATCGTCTCCGCCCTCATTATTGGGGGTGTAACCGAATTTGCTAAATACTATAGTACACTTGGTGGCTTTATCGCAGCTCTTCCTCTTATTAGTTTACTTAGTTTATTTTGGATTTCTTTCGAAGGTGGGAGTAAACAAGAGTTAAGTCAATTCGCTTTAGGCGTATTATATGGATTTCCTGCATCTGCACTACTATTATGTATTGTTTATATCGGTTTAAAGAACTCCTTTTCACTTAGTACATCTATACTCTTTGGCATATGTGCCTGGTGTATCGTCTTTACTTGCCAAAAAGTATTTCAAGCTTAGGGGGAATTACTATTAATAGATCAGTAGAGATATTTGGACAAAATGTAGAAGTATATATGAGAGGTAGTAGTAAACAAACTGTAGTCATTCAAACAGGAATGGGATGCTCATTTTATGATTGGCTTCCTATTATAGAAAAGCTTTCACAAAACTTTACAGTCATTTCATATCATCGCCCAGGTTACGGAGAAAGTGAGCTAGGAACTAATCCACGTACAACAATGCAAGTTGTAAAAGAACTACATATGTTACTACATGAACTAGCTATTTACGAGCCAATCATTTTAATCGGTCATTCCTATGGAGGTTTATGCGCACAACATTTTGCGATATTACATGAGGACCAAATTAAAGCACTTATTTTAGTTGATTCTACTTCCATGAACTTACACCGATTAGATGAGCTTCATTTACCGGTTTCTGATCAAACTGATTCTGACGATATTTGGCTACAAAAATATCATACTTACTCCAACATGGATGCAGACGCGCTTTATACTGAACTAAAACCTATGCTCGTCAATACAACAAAACAGCATATCAATTTTTCTACATCTCCTTCATTATATAAAGCGACAGCTTCTGAACTGTCCGAGTGGAAATATTGTGCTCGCTCAATAAAAAAACAACATAAAACATTAGAAATACCATTAATCGTTATCGGTAGAGATCCTCAATATTCTATTGCTCAATTGATTGAGGGCGGTATGCCAAAAGAAGAAGCTACACAACTTGAAGATATGTGGCAAGAACTTATTCGTGAACAATTAAATCTCTCAATAAACAGCCAATACATTTTGGCTGAAGATGTTGGTCACGGAATAGAAAATGATCGACCAGATATTATCATTCAAGTCATTCAATCTTTACACACAAAAAAAGGAAGCAACTAACGCTGCTTCCTTACTTATCTATTCATAGTCTTCTTCGTCATCATCAACTTCTTCATAATACGAACTCCCATTGCTTACATATATAGGACCATTCGCAACATCAATACGTAGTACCCATGCCCATGGCACAGCTAAACGTTTATGTATTGCTCTCCAAAAATTCATTGATTTTCTTTCGTACTCCTGGAACTCCTGAAGTAACTCTTTATAGGAGGAACCGTCTAACTGAATATTTGCTTCTAATAAACGAGAATGGGCATAGTACTGTAACTCTAGTTCAGCAGCAATCTCCATTTCTTCTTCCGTTGCCATACCTATAATTGCTCCATCTGCTGGTGCGATTTCATATACGTTGTGAACTTCAATAAGCCCTTCTTTCTCTTTCTCAAACATGTAAACAGCCTCCTTTAACCAATATTTTTTATGTTACAAAGTCATACTTCTACAATACCTTCTCTCTTTCCTCTTTTTTTGATAAACTTTTACAAAATATTTCTCCCGCTATTTGCGGACAGTGAAACTCCAACCTCAAACTTCGGCGAATACGAGGAAGTTAGGTGGGAGTCGGACTGCCCGTAAAAGCCCGATTGGTGAAGGCTAATAATCTCTATTCTTTCAGCAGAAACTAGCCTATCACTGTTAAAAGTTAATTTGTACACATCGGGCATGTGAAGTGTTTTCCAAAACTGAAAATCATATTTCGAATCAAAATAATTCATAAGTAAAACCATAATATTCCCATGAGTGCCTATTACAATATTCTTCCCTTTATATTTTCCCAATATATTTTGCATACATAATACAGCACGCCTTTGCGCTACATCATTTGATTCCCCGCCTTCGTATGCAAAACTCCAATCTTTCCACACCTTCTGGATTGCATCATTAAAATCTGTTACTGGCCCTTTACTTAATAACCTTTCTCGTAAAGCTTCTTCTATTTGTATCGATACATTATATGTATTCGCAATTCCTTGCACAGTTTGAATCGCTCTTTTATAAGGACTTGAAATCACAACATCAATATGTTCATCTTTTAATAAATGTGTTACATTCTCTGCATCCAAGTACCCCTTTTCAGATAAAGGACGTTCCCTTTCTTCTTTTGTATATGTAGAGTGGGCATGGCGAACGAAATATATTGTAGTCATTATTCAACTTCCTTTCTTATTTTCAATCTATATTCAATGAAGTAATTAGGAAATCCTGTATCATTTATAGAAAAGAGCACTTTTTAAAAAGTGCTCTTTTGTTTACATAATAAAATTATTTCATTATAATTTATTTCTAAATTCTTCGCTTATGACGATATCTCGAATAAAGTAATCCATATTACTTAGAAGTTTTTCAAATTCTTTCTCCCTTAAATTGTTCATCATAAAGACAATCTCAATCTTATTCCCCTTTTTATCAGTACCATAGAAACTATTTGTTAATACAAATGCCGTAGAACCACCTTTCTGTCCTGCATATTCAAACATTCCACCCCCTACTGTTCCTTTAAATATATTTTCAATCTCACCTTGCATTTGTTGTGTAAAATAGTTTCTGTTATTTATCTTTTCCATTAAACTCATGTAATCTTTCGCATTTGCACCTACTAACCGATCTGACCAAATACGTTGGGAGTCCATATCGGCTTTTAACGATATCTCCCGTTTTCCCCATTCTTTCTCGTCTTTCATCCATTCATGTATTTGCCATACATGCTTAACATATTCATCATTAGACATATTACGTAGCTTGTCCAATGCTTTATTTTGAGGAATATGCATTTCTTTTTCAACATACCCCCTCATATACAATGCCGCTGTATACGCCGGATAAAATTCCTCGTGACTATTTAAGCCTAACTCTTTCAAACTTTCATTCACACGTGCTGTTCCAAGCTTGTCCAATAAATATGATGCGTTCGCATTCGAACTATATTGAATCATTCCTTTAACTACTTCCTCTAAAGAAGTTTGCCCATTGTTCACTAACCCTCTAGCTTTTACATCATCTAGCCATACAGGGTGTGCACCACCATCAGTATTCTTCACGTAGTATTTTTCTAATTCTTTCAATGAAATCTGCTCGTCTTTTCTTACCTTTCCTTCGGCCACTTGCTTAGCATATTCAATTGCTATAACGATTTTCGACATACTTGCTAGTGGTAATTTTTCATTTTCATTTAGTGATGTTAATATCTCACCATTTCTTTTAACGATTAAAGAAGCTGTTTTATCATCCTTATGTTCTTTTATATAATTTAGCACATAACTAGGATCTTCTTTTGAATTGACATATTCCTTCACTGAAAAGAAAGCTATACAACCTACTATAGTAATTCCAGCTATAATTCCAACAACTTTTAACCCTCTCATAATACTCCCCCTAAAATAAACATATTATATATTATACTAAATAAATTTCCCTTTTTAAGTAAGAATTAGAGTATTTATACAAAAACGTTTCTTTTCTTAAACAACAAAAAAACATGCTTTCATTATGAGAGCATGTTTTGTGATTTTTTTCACATTATTTAGTTAAAAAATAAACTTTTTACTTACCATGATGTAACATTAAATCACTGAGTTCTTCTTCAATGTGATTTAATTTCGCAACGCCTTCTTTCCATTTATGAATATAACGTGAAACCCCAACGAAAAATAAAATAATAATTGTGGAAAGAATAATACCATACACGATAGCTACAGTACTCATAGTTACACTTCCTTGTAATTAGTTATGTTTTTATTATAAACCTTTTTCTTTTAAAATACTTCGATTTCAACTTTTTGTAACAAAATTGATTTTTCTAACAAATAAATAAAAAAACTTTATATTTTTATCCTACCAAATATCACCTTATATTCTTTAAACATCTTCATTTGTTAAAAAACGTTCGAAAAAGGAAAATTTTTCACAAAATATACAAAACTTCACCATATGTACTATTACCATATGGGTTATATTATTTAATAGTGTAAAGGGGATGATACAATATGACGACTTGGTTTATTGTACTGTTAGTTGTATTTGGGGCATTTAAAATTATCGTTTCTAGTCTTCCAAACTCCGTTATTGAATCAATTATTAGCCGATATGAAACACATCCGCAACTTGATGAAGAGAATGTTACTGTAACGATCAATGGAAATAGCTTAGAAGGCGATAAGAAATCTCAAATTATTACTGATTTTAACGAAGGTCTATTTTTAGATCGTTATTATGCACCACCACAAAATGAGGGAACTCCTTTAATTATCAATGCAAAACGTGGTAAAAAGGATTTTACATTTTATATTTATAGTCATGAAGAGCATGTTGATGTTATCAAACAACATAAAAAGAAGATAGTTGCTTATAGTTTACGCTCTAAAAATCTTCAAAATAATGATATGTTCGTATCAGCAGATATAGTTTAAAAGGCTGTCGTTTATAACGACAGCCTTTTAAACTATATCTCTATTTATTTTTCTTTTCCTCAATTTTTGCTTGCGCCTCTTCAACCTTATCTAATGTTTCTGAGACTTTCTTCTCTTTTTCTTTTACATCATCTATACTATCGACAGCTTTAATTAATTTATCGATTCCTTCTTCATTTACTTTTTTTCGTTTCGCTACTCTTTCATTTACTTTCTCTTCAACGTCTTTTGCTTTTTGAAGCATATTTTCTGCATTTGATTTCACAGCCTTTTCAAGTGCATCATCTTTTTTCTTTTGTAATACTTCATTTGCAATATCTTTCGTTTCTGAATACTTACCGTCTTTTAATGCTGTCGCACCGTGATCTAGTAACTGAGCGACTTCTTTATATGCCTTCGCTTCATTTCCTGATTTTTCTTTTTCCGCTTTTTCAAACCACATAATCGCATCACTATATTTTTCATTTTTCAATGATTGCATACCTGTTTCAATATACGTGTCATAATTACTACATCCAGTCATTACGACTAACAGAAAAAGCATAACAAAACTTAATTTTTTCATGATGTTTTCTCCTTTTCTTTGCCTGCTCACTTTACTGTAACATACATGAAAAGGAGTTTCAAAAACTAAAATACTAATTTGGTCATTTTTATATTGTTAAAATTTTCTTTTAAGCCGATACATCCACTTGTTTTTTCGCCATATGCTGCTTTACTCCAACTAATACAACTAACAATAATCCTCCACCTAATGTCATCATAACAATGCTAGTTGGCAACATATCTAATAATAATCCATATACAATCATACCGAGCGGCGCGATTGCAGTAGCAATAGTTTCAAGTAGGCCGAATACACGCCCTAAATAGCTTGGATCTGTCGTCTTTTGCATATGTACTTGCATCGGGATATTTACGATCATCATTGACATACCAGTTAACATCATAAAAACCATATAGTAAATAAAACTTGCTACTTTCGGAATGGTAACTAACAACGGGAAGACTGTACATAAACTCAAACCCGCAAATAAAAACAGCCCAATATAAATAGAACGAAACGGATTATTCACTTCTTTACGCACTGATAAAGCAATCGCACCAATTAGCATCCCGACTGCTAGCATTCCCTCTACAGTACCGAGTTGCTTTGAAGATAAATGCAATGTTTGGACGATAATGTATGGAAGTGTAACGGTTAGCCCACACGCAAAAAAGTTTACCCATAGCGCAATTTTCATTAAACCATATATTTCATGCTGTCGTTTTATATATGAAAAACCTTCTTTTATACTCGTCAAGAAATGCTCTTTACTCTCAGCCACTTCTTTTTTATATAAATCAAATACGATAAATAATTGCACAATAACTGCTAAAAAGAATGTAATGCTATTTAACAGAAAGAACGACTTAATTGAAAAGAAACCAAATACAACTCCGCCAATAATCGGCGCTAAAATATTTGATAAAGAAGCTGCCGTCTGGTTCAAAGCACTCGCTTTTTGAATACGCCCTTCATCAACTAAATTAGGAATAGATGAAGTAAACGCAACAGAATAAAAACTTGCGCAAATTGATAATAATGCTGCTGATACATAAATAAAAAGAAGTGATGGTCCAAGCATTATTGTAAGAATAAACATAATAAGCATCGTTAAGCTACTTAATAAATCAGTGCCAATGACAAGCCATTTTCGATTAACACGGTCAGCTACAGCACCTGCAATCGGGCCACAGATCATCCTTGGAAGTGATCCGCAAATAAGCGTAGTTGCAAACCCCATTCCTGAACCAGTTGTCTTTAATACGTATAACCCCATTGCGAACGTATAAATACCTGCTCCTAGCAAGGACGTCATCTTTCCAATCATCATTAAAATAATATTCCTCGTTGCAATCTTCATTTTCCAATCATTTTGACCTATACTTACATCTTCCATTATGACACTCTCCCCTTAAAAGTTAAATTGTGTTAAACTTATTATATAATCAACTTTCCAATTTTTACAACAAAAAGTTAAATTACATTTAACTTTTCAATTATAAAGGAGCAATGTTATGGCAACTCTCGGCGAAAAAATTAAGGCGTTACGAAAAGAAAAAAAGCTTACGCAAACCGAACTAGCAGGTTCGGAACTGACAAAAAGTATGCTTAGTCAAATTGAAAATGGAAAAGCTACACCTTCTATGAAAACATTACAATATATTGCCGAAAAACTTGAATGTGAAACGAGTTTTTTATTAGAAGAAGATGATGGAGAAATTGTAGAACTCATTCAAAAAATGGAGGAACTAATAAAGACAAATAAATGCGATGAAGTATATGATACTTTACTACCTATCGTTCAAAAAGAGCTACCTTCTACTTTAAATACGGCTCGTATATATAAACAGTTCATAACTGGAGCAGCTATTATGAACGATTATAATATTGAATATTACGTCGAAACCGCTATTTCTATATTTGAAAAATATACTTTATATCGAGAAAGCACTGAAACGAAACTACTGTTTTACTATATGCTCTTCAAACGTAAAAAATATAAAGAATGTTTACAGATGATTACCATTATTCGTGATGAATATAAAACGAAGAATTTAGAAATGGATCTTATTACACATATACAGTTATACTTAAAAGAAGCAATTATTTTACTCGCATATGGCAATTATGAAAAATGTGAAAGAGTCATCTTAGATGCACTTGCCTTTTCCAAAAAACATCAAGTGTATTATAAAACAGATGATTTTTATCGTATTTTATCTTATCAAAAAATCATTACGGCGGATAAAGAAAGATATTTATATTACATAAAAAAATCTGAGCAATTTGCCATTTTTACAGAAGATACTTTATCCGCTGCAAATATAGATATATTAAAAGCTTATTACTACAATACAATTACGAATGAATATACAATCGCATTAGAACATTTAGAACAATTTCGAGAAAAACTAAAAGATGAACCAATTTTTCAAGACGATGGATTATATTATCTTGAAAAAGGAAAATCTTTGTATGGTTTAAAACGTTACGAAGAAGCTTTGGAAACATTACAACGTGCTATCATACCAGATTATATGAGCCATCCACTTGATCAATCATGGTTATTAACAGCTGGATCTTATCGTGCCCTTTGCTATATAGAACTTCAAGATAAAAAATCTGCCCTGAAAGAAGCAAAAGAAGCAGTTCAAGCGATAGATAGCTATCCGGATTCCATCTTTTCTTCTTTTATTAAAGAAACATTACAAATAATACAAAAACTTTAAGAATGTCTCGAAATGGTATATTATTCCTCCTTTTTAGCAAAGATAATAATAATGGGAGGAATATAAATGAATATACAACGCGCAAAAGAGCTTTCAGAGTCATCAGAAGAAGCCAATGTCAGTTTTCAAGGCATGCCTGTTATGATTCAACACGTTGACGAAAACAACGAAACCGCCCGCATATATGAAGTAACAAATCCAAGACGCGAATTAACAGTTCCAGTTAATAGCTTAGAGGAAATATAAGCAATGCCACTTCAACCTTCTGAAGTGGCATTTTTCTTTTTTTTATATCTAGTTTCCCCTTTTTAATAAGCCATACAAACCAATGAAAATTACAATGAGACCCACTGCGACAAATGCCAGTTTTTTGAATAATTCTCTTGTTTCATGACTTCTAACGTCTCCTATACTTTTATTTTGTCGTTCAATTACATTTCGCTCCGTTTCTACTCGCTCTCCATATATTAACAAACGATATTTACTTGATGTATATGGTTCACATGTAAGCAATGTAACTTTGTCTTTTCCTTTTATTACATTTAATTTATCTACTTGATTTGGATTAATAATCTCACGGCCAATTACTTTATACACTTGCTGCTTTCCAAGCACATTTACGTAAAATATGTCACCATCACTTAATCGATCAAGGTGGCGAAACATCGTCGCTCCGTGATACCCACGATGTCCTGCCAATACAGTATGTGTATCTTTCCCACCAATTGGTAAAGAAGTCCCTTCAATTTGTCCTACCCCTCTACTTAAGTTTTCTTGACTTGCACCTAAGTAAATTGGCAACTCCTCATTTATTTTTGGAATAGAAATCGTGCCAAATATCTCATCTTTGTTTATGAAATTTAACGGTTCCTTATTTACTTCAGCATCCCTAACAAATGGGTCACTCATTTTGAAAGTAGTTTTTCCTAACGAATTATTATATGTTTCCATCTTCCGAAACTTCTCATTCACATCTTCTACTTTTAAATCATCAACCATTTTTTCATAACGTATTACTCTTGTTTTATATACATAATTGTTTATATAATTAGCCACCAATGGATATAGAAATAGAGATAAACCTGCAAGGAACAATACTAAACTTATAAATCCCCTTCTCACATACTCACCACTCAATACATACTATTTTCGTTTTTTCAAATAAATCATTAGAAGGACGATACAAATGATAACAATAGGAAAAACAATCATCCAATCTTCTAAAATGAAAGGTTTTGTAATCATTTCTTTTTCTCCAGCATCATATGGAACCCGGTGTCCTCTCACTAGTAACCTGTGCGTGTTCACTCCATAAGGGGTACATGTAATTAATGTTGCATAATCTTGACCTTGTACAACTAATAAATCTTCTGTTTCATTTGGTAATACAACTTTTATTTGATCTACCTTATAGGCAAGTACTTTATCTAATGAATGAATATAAAATATATCGTTCTTTTCAACTTTATCTAAATGAGTAAACATTAGTGCTGACGGTAAGCCACGATGCCCCGTTAAAACTGTATGCGTATTTTTCCCCCCTACTGGTAATGAAGATTCGTTCAGTTGTCCAATCCCGCGGCTCAGCACATCTTCAGTCGTTCCTTGATAAATCGGAAGATTCACATCAATTTTAGGGATTTCTACATATCCCATAACATCACCGATATTTAACATATCTACATAAGAACTCTTGTTCTCATCGCTATTTTCACGAAATGGGTCCGAAAATGTTTGCATCGTACTTTGAACTTTTTCATTATATTCCCGCGCTTCTTTTTCCTTACGTTCAATTTCTTCTTTTTGTAAATTACTTACTGCTTCATCGTACATACTTACTTCCGAATAGTGCGTTCTCGTTGCAAACCAATTACTTACCATCGGATATAAAAATATACTTAAGCCTAACAAAAATATACTTCCAAAAATAATATTTCGTTTCATAACATCCTCTTTCACTACAGATAAAATGTGGAAAAGAGGAAAGCAATATGCCTTTCCTCTTTTCCACACTCAATTATTATAAAAATATCAATTAGGAATTCTTCACAGGTTTCTTTCTAAAGAAAATAAACACTGCTGTCACCATTAATAACAGACCAACCACTGTGAAGAAAATTGTTCCTATACCACCTGTTGCTGGAATAATCCATCCGCTCTTATTGTTCTCAACTTTTAGCTCAACTACTTTATGATCTTTATCAATTTTAATATCAATCGGATCTCTTAACTTTTGATATTGTTCTACTGCACCGTCTTCATCTATATACTTCGGTGCTTCTGTTTCAACAATTTGATATTCACCGTACGGGATTTCATTCCATGTAATAATACCATCTGCATCAGTCTTATCATCCATTTTTTTCTCTTTTACTGTTACAACTTTACCTTTACTATCTCGTAATTCAAACCTTGCACCTTTTAACTTCAGGTTGTTATCCTTACCATCGACTTTTTCAATTTTAATATTCCCCATTGTTGGTGTAACCACTACTTCATTAGATGGTTTTCCATCTTTTTCTGATAAAACATCGTCTTTGTTTACAAAATCAAGTACTGCTTTGTTCGGAATTTTCACTCCAGATTGAACATCGCCTTTAATCTTTGCAGTAATTTGCAAATGTAATTCTTTACCTGTTACTTTCGAAAAATCTTCTATTGAAGCAATAACCTTTTGTCCAGCTACAATTACGTTTACAATACTCTCATCAATCTTTTTATTATCAATCTTTACAATCGGTGTCCCAACAACCTCTAAACGGTCATCTAAAACATCGGTAACAACATAATTTTTATACGTTTGAATATCCTCAGGAAGCAATGTTTTAATGTCATACGTATACTCTGTTTCACGATTTATTCCCGCATTTTCTGAGCTATCATTAATCGTTTTTTCAATTGTAGGTTCTTTATAGTTCTTTACATCTTTTTCTAACTTAACTAGTTTACCAGTTTCTTTAATAGAAAAAGGATATTCTTCTTTACTTGTTAAATAACCTTTTGGAGCCTTCTCTTCTATAAAATAATAGTTTCCATACTCTAAGGAATCTACACGAATTTTACCATCTGATCCTGTTACTAGTGGATGCGGTGTTTTTACTTGTGTGTTTGTGCCGTCTTCATTTTTCTTAAATAAATGGAATTCAGCACCTGGTAACACCCTGTCCTCTTCACCTTTTTTTATTAATTCTACTGAACCATGTTTCGTTTCATTCTTTGGATAAATATGAACATCGTAGTTTAAATCTTTACCATCTGCACTTGTCATTGGAATATCAACAATAAAAGTACTCTGATCTAATTCAATACGGTCTGGACCTTTAACAGCTTTTACTTCATAACGTCCTAAAGGAAGATTTTGAAAAACTGCTTCTCCCTTAGCATTTGTTACTTTTGTAATAGCACTATCCGTTACTTTATTAATATTTTCTTTTACTACATTCCCAGCAGAAGTTTGTTCAAATGATGCTATACGTTTAATTTCAAACGTTACACCTTCTAAAGGCTTTGCTCCCTCTGGAATACTTTGTCCTTCTTTCCCATTACCCTCTACACCAGGCTTCGCATCTTTACCCTGCTCATATTTATGAATTGTTAAAGTACCTATACTTTTTGATTCCGCATTAACCGTCATATTAAATAGTGTTGAAAAAGCTAAAATACATATTAAAAATGTGCTGAAAATCTTTTTCATCAAATTCCACTCCCCTATTGTGTCTACCTTTTTTGCAAACTACTAATCTATTTCATAATCTTTCTTTTTCTAAAGAAGAAGAAAGATGTAATGAACATCAATATTCCACCAATTACATAAAAAATAATTGTTCCTATACCACCCGTTTCCGGGATAATCCACTCATTTTTATTATTTTCTATTTTTATCTTTTGTGTAGATACATCGTTGGTCACATTAATTTCAATTGGCTCTTTCAAAAGCATGTACCCGTTTGGTGCTTGTACTTCTTTTAACGTATATTTCCCAACTAACACTGGATTAGAAATCGCTATGCCATTTTTATCTGTTGTTAATTCAGAAACTACTTTTCCTTCTTTATCAATTATTTGAAATACTGCACCTTCTAATTTGAGATTTTCATCCTTCGCATCTACTTTCTCAATCTCAATTTTCCCAAAAGATGGTGGTATGATAAATGCTTCATTCGAAACAATTTTCTTTTGATCAAATAGTAACTCCGCTTTATTTCGTATACTACCCTTTGCAGTATAAGCTTCCATACCTTTACTTACATCCAACTTTGATTTGATGTGCATCGTATATGCTTGATCAACTAGATACTCGTAACTGCCTTCTCGCTTCGGCAATTCGATTTTCACCTTTTTCGACTGCTCATCGATTTCTGGTATAACTTGTATCTCTTCACCATCTGCATTTACAAGTCTTACTTGTACTATTTTTAAAATATCTTCTAAATCATCTTGTAATACTATTTTTTCAAGATTTATTACGTCATTTCCAAAATTATAGTTTACACGCCATGTAAACTCTTCATTCTCACTTTGCAATGTTGGCTTTTCTGGTGGTAAATCTTTATCATCTGGTGTTTTCCCTTCCACAATCGCTATATTTTCTATTTCTTTTGTTTTTAGCGATTCCTTTGTAACTTTCACCTTGAAAGTTACAATTCTTTCTTCTGTATCAAGTACATCACCAAAGTTTACTTTAACTGTATTGTCCTCATATGATCCTGCATCTTCATCCACATCATCAGTCAATAAATTACCGTTCATTTTCAAACTACCTGCTATATACTCCACTCCGCTAGGAAGCTTATCAACAATGCGAACATCTTTTATGAGTCCATTTTCAACTTTATTTTGAAGTTTAATTTTATACTCAAGCTCATCATCTACGTGTACTTTTCCATCTACTCCACCAGTTACTTCTTTCTTCGAATCTAGTTGTCCATACAACGGATCAACTGACGTTTCTACTTCTGGTTTCTCTGAATCTGGTACACTAATAGACTCTACTACTGCTATATTTTTTATTTTCTTATTTGCCATTTCCTGTTTTATAACTACTTCAAACGTAATAACCTTTTCTTCTTCACCTTTAAGGTCACCGAAATGAGCAAATATCGTTCCATCTTTTATATGTGCCTGATCATCATCTTCTACATCCGTTTGTTCCTTTCCGTCTACCTTGATCGTATTCGGAACATATTCTACACCTTCAGGAAGTTTATCTGTAATTTTCACAGATTGTAAGATAGAATTTTGCACACTGTTTTTAGCTTTAACAGTATACTCTAGTTTCTCTCCTACTTTAAGAGTTCCACCATTTATATCCCTAGCTAATTTTTCTACTTCCAATTTGCCTTTTTGATCTATATCAGGTTTTCGTTCTGGTTTTACTTTCACGACTACTTTATTAGAAGCATTCGCTTCAATACGACTTCCTGTTAACTCATCAATTCCTTGAACAACAGCGGTATTAGGAATTTCACTTTCTATCTTTCTTCCTTTTAATTTCGCCTTAAATTCAACAATTGTTTCAGGCGTTTTATCAGTATAAATTCCGCCTTTCGTGGCATTAGCACCTTCACCAATTCTTATTGTTAATTTTCTTGTCTTTACATCATAATCAACTTGATCATCCATCACTAAATCTGTTTGATCCCCCGCGTTCGGGCCAGAAATAATCTTCACTGATCCAGGTATAAACTGTAAATGACGGTCTAAAACATCTTCAATTTTTGTATCAACTGAAGTTGAATTCGGCTCAACATTTTTCACACGTAAGCGATATATGACCTCATCATCCGGTTCGTACTTTTCTTTCGGATTTAATACTTCCTTATTAATGACAAGCTCAGGTGCCGTAGCATTTACTGCGAAAGCCAGTGTATTTAATACGTAATCATCTCCGGATGTAGCAGCTTTTAATCGTATTTCTTTTTGTTCTGGTTTAATATATCCTGCTGGTAGCCTAATTAAATCTGCATCGATTCCTAAATTATTTTTATAATCCGGAGCAAAAGTACCTGGATACTTATCTCGCATATGCTCCTCATATTCAGAAATAGTCGAATTAAATATATTACCAGTCGGGTTCAATTTATCAGTAATTTCTTTCCATGCTTTATCAACATATACAGAAAGTTTATCACCCTGCCAATATCTATCTCCTTGTACAGCAAAAATGGACACTTTCGGATCTAAATCTCCAGCTTTTGATGCAAGAAAGTTTTTCACAGTAAACTCTTTTTCACCAGATCCACTAGCCCTTTTCAATCCACCATCATAAACAGTAAATGCTTTTCTTGTTTTTGACTTATCTTTCGTGATTACTAACATGTACCATCCAGCAAAAGAATAATATCCAGAACTATATGCAAGATTAGTATTCGGGTAAGGAATATTTGCTACAGTATAGCTCCCTCCTTTTGAATTAGAAGACTTCAAAAGCTCTGTAACATCTGCATAGTTAGAATAATAAGTGCCATTAATACCGAAACCATAAAATAAACCACTTCCGTAATACGTATAACTTGGTGATACTGGAAAACTTATTCCTGACGGAGTAGTAAACTTAACTGATTCTCTATATTGTGGGAGCGTTAATTCATAACGCGTCGAACTCCAATATAATCCTGCCCATTCAACTTCAGCACCTTCTGGAACAGGGATATATGCTTTAGATGAATTTGTAGTCGTTGGATCGTCATCTACATCAATTAGTTCACGTGTATAGCCATTAGGTGCTGTACCCGAAGTATAAGTTATATCCGAATACAATGCCGTTTTCTTCTGATCTTCAGTGGCTTTAATACCTAAATTCACATTACCGGTAGAATACATATCACCTTTATGTATAGATTGATAGGTTGGCTCATTAAAGCCTTCATCTTCAGTAATCTCTGCTTTTACATTCTCTGGTATACTAAAAAAATGCAATGGCGATAGTATTAAAAATATACTCATCCATACTACAATTAATTTTATTATTTTTTTATTTTTTACCCTATTGTGACTCAACGCCTCCACCTCCTTACACTCAATTTAAAAAACACTCTATTCATATACTATATTAACATAATTGGGAGATTTTTATAGTCGTCTTGTTATTTTTGTTTTTCAGATAATTCAATCATTCTTCATTCTGTCATTATACCTTTCCTTCATTTATCCACTCTGTATAATCTAGCAAAGGCTATTTACTCAACATATACCGTTTACACATTAATAACATTATCCGATCCTTATACTGATTCTTCCGCAAGAAGAACAAGTTTACAAAAATATACAAACAACAATGAGGGAATGTAATAATCAACAGAAGGAAACACAAGTGTGTTGGATTAAAATTTACAACCTAAAAAGAAAAGAAGCCCATGCTTCTTTTCTTTTTATTACGTGCTAAAATACTTATTAAAGGGGGAAATTATATGGAAAATGCTCCACAAAAAACGAATCATTATTATGCAGTTATATTCACTTCAAATCTATCAAATGATACGACAGATTATAGTAACGTTGCCGAAAAAATGGAGGACCTTGCAAAGCAGCAACCTGGATTTTTAGGTGTCGAAAGCGCACGTGGTAATTCGGGACTCGGAATTACCATTTCTTATTGGGAGTCACTTGAAGCAATTGAAAATTGGAAAAAGAACACCTTACATAAAGAAGCGAAAAAAAGAGGCCGTGAGCAATGGTATGAAAACTTCCACCTGCGCATCTGCCTTGTTGAGAAAGAATATAAGTTTCAGAGAGAAATTTTGTAAAGGAATTTCATATGCCACTAACGTTACTATTGCTCATATTCATAATAATTCCCTTCATTTCAGCATTAGCTCTCATTTTTATGACAATTAAAAAAGGAACTTTTTTAACACGACCCTACTTACAATCATTCATCGTATGTGCTCTATTTTTTGCGAATTGGATATTATATTTAACAAATTTTTATTCATTACTACCTGAGAAAGTTAGTCGATTTATGTTTCTACCTATTTGGTTTTTCCTTTGCGTTTTAGGCTTTATCGTTTTCGCACGCGAATGGAAGAACAATCGTATTTTTTCCATCTCTATCGGTTTTCTTTCTTTTATCCCGCATTAACGGGCAGTAAGACTCCCACCTCAAAATTCGGCTGAAGCAAAGAAGTTAGGTGAGAGATTAACTGCCCGTAAACGCCCGATTGGTTCAACTAATAATCAGTGGGGGATGAACACCACCCCGACTGATTAAAGTTTCACTTTATTAGTTTTCTATTTGGATTATTGTTGTTAGTTCTTTCGGGAATGTGACTGTGAAATGGTAGTAAAAACCTAATCACTTTATTTCATTAACAGCTTTGACCTGAACTTGGTATAATACCAAGTTCGGGTCTTTTAATTTCTCCTTAATTTTTATGTAATTATTATATCTCATCTATTTTACACTCTCTTCTTGAAATCATTCCACAGTCTTTTCAACTTAGAAATTCATAGTACTAAAGAATTGTTCAGCTGCTTCATTCTCCTCAATATACTTTTGAAGTCGTATATTCATGATCCCCATATAATCATACCAATTTTAATCAATTCATTAATCATTTTTTAACAATTGAACTATCTTATCTTAAACAAATTGAAACTATATGGCATTTTCTTAATGATTGTAAAACCATTGTAAAAATTACAAATCTTTACATCTTATTATTTATACATAGAGTTAAATGGATTATTATCTTTATTGAGAAGGCCCCTCAATAATAAAATAACAGGGAGGAAAACATGAAAACAAAAATTTTTTCTATTATTACAGCTTTAACTTTAATGACATGTTTCGCTATACCAACATTAGCAGCATCTAGTAGTTACAGTTTTAAAATGGACTATCGAGTGGTGGATGGTAGTAAAAACAAACAGTTCCACACACTGTCTAAAGGAAGTGTATATATCAATGGCAGCGCATATGTATATTCTACTGATGGAGGAGCGATGGGACCTTACGATGTAAAATATACTCTGTACAGATCTGCATGGGGTTCGAACCCTAGTTATGGAACAGTTAATGGCGGCATAAATAAATCTTTCTCTGGTGCATACAATGTTGATACAAATTCAAATGAATACTACTTATTTATTTGGAAAACAAATGACGATGGACAGAATGTAAAAGGGAACGGAAAAATATCTAATTAAAATATTGCTACTAAACTATGAAAATATGAGGGATTTTAAACATGCTAATTGACTTTGATGGTTTTATTCTTATTGGAGCATTTATTATATGGTTATTTTTACTCCTCTTTTTTAAGTTACACCTAAAAAAGAGGAACATGTATTTACTATTTTTTTCAATATTTTATTTGTACCTTTGTGTAGTGCTTAATTATACCCAATTCCCAATTATTATAGATGAAAATATGAAAAAAGAAATTGGACAAAATGTTTGGAGAGATGCTAATTTTATACCATTCAACGCGGAGCATTTCGCTATAACAACATCATTACTTAATATACTACTAACAATTCCTTTTGGCTTTGGTTTTCCTTACATAAAAAAGACGAATTTCAAACAAGTTGTTTTATCAGGAATTGTCTTAGGGTTCTTGTTAGAAAATCTACAACTTTTATCAGCACTTTATGCCGGATTCACTTTTCGATATGTCGATATAAACGATGTGATTTTTAACTGTATGGGTGTCATTTTAGGGTATGGTATATCAAAAGGCTTTACCCTTGTGTATAGAACATTTATACACAAATTTGATATTAAATTGAATTCCTTTTTAAGATATATTTATGAAACGAACAATTCCTCAACATGACTTCCCTTTTACATTAGCATGTTCTATAACGTTTTATAGAACATTATAAAGCAAGAAAAATAGAAGAAAGAACAGCCCAACATCAACTTTTCTTCCTTCTATTTTTATCTTTAGATTTCACTGTCACTGATTCACAAGGTGTGTAATAAATTTGAGGTGTCGCCTTATCAACAACCATCATAAACGTAATAAAAACGATAATAAAGAAAATGAATACCGTTAATAAAATAGCGCCTATCGTTAAAAGTATCATAACACCACCCCTATATATTTCATGTTATTACACCTTTCGCTATTATATGAGCTGAATCCTTTTTAGAAAAATAAACGTAACAAAATAATTACAATGACTCCTGTTAATACTGTTCCTAATAAACTACGAGTATATATCGCTACGAAAAATGTTGGAATTGCCGCTATGATATAATCCCACTGCACTGTCTCATGCATAAATAATACTTGCGCTAAAAGTGCTGCTAATATCGCAATCGGTATGTAATTTAACCATTTTAAGCCCCAATCTGGAATTTGCAGTTTGCTAAATACGAGAAGAGGTAATATACGAGGCACAAGTGTAACTGCTCCTGCTGCTAGTAAAAGTAATAATACGTCTAATCTCATTTCCATTTCTCAATCACCACTCCAATCGTCGCAGCTAACAGCGTTGCGATAATAACTGCTATGCTATCTGGCATAAACAAGTGTGAAACGTATGCAATAACAATAGCCACAATCGCAACAGTAAGATGAATTGCTAGTTTCGGTTTACTACTTATAAGCTGGAGAACAAATAATCCAATAAACATTGCTGGTAAGGCATAATCCATCCCGTACGTATGAGGATCTGGTATCCATTCACCAAAGAGTCCGCCAATAATTGTAGCGATAATCCAATTTAAATATGCTGTTACGTTTAATCCTAGCATCCACTTTTCACCTAAATAACCTTTTTGCGCTGCTTGCTGCACTGCAACGCCGAAAGTTTCATCTGTAATTTGCGAACCAATTATTAAGTTTTTAAATAGAGGAATTTTCGTGAAGTAGGGCGCAAGCGCAGCGCTCATTAAAAGGTGCCGTAGATTAACAAAAAATACGGTAAAAATGATTGCCGAAGCAGGAGCACCGGCAGCATACATACCTGCTAATATAAATTGAGCAGAACCTGCGTAAATTAAAGTGGACATAAAAGCAATTTCAATGATGGAGAAACCAGCTGTTTTCGCAATTACACCAGCCGCTATACCAATGCTCAAATATCCAAATACAGTTGGTAAACAATCCTTTACACCTTGTTGAAATGTATCATCGCTCTGTAATGTCATATGTGCTTGAGCTTTATTCACCTTTCTCTCCCCCCATTTCTTCCATACTACGTTTTCCTGTTACGACATGAACTAGATTTATAATTACATCCATTTGTCGCTCCTGTTCTAAATAATTTAATTTTCGGTCTAACAATTCAAAGGATCTTTCAAAATCTTTTCGCATTCGATCCATTAATTCAGTTGCTGCTACAGGTACATATTTTACTGGTTTAGAAGGAACTAAATGCACTGCGCCTTTATCCATCAACTTGCCGAGCACCTCGTAAATCATGGAACGAGGTACGCCTGTTTGTTTACTCACTTCATAACCAGTTGCTAGGTAATGTTTTAATAAACCTATATAAGCTTTACATTCATACTGGGAGAACCCAATTCCTTTATTATTTCATCCATCACAATCTATATAGCTCTAATCCCATTTTCTATATTAGTAGTTATTGTTATAACTACTAATATAGAAAAGAAGTCCCTTATAGTCAACTGATGATTCCGAATTTTAAAACACAAATAAAAAAGCCTCCTTTTAAAAGGCTTTTTGTACATAATGTTCCTATTATTTTAACTGCAAAGAATTTGATATATTATCCTCCAAATGCTCACGTAAAGTTGAACCTGTATACTCTTCTCTAAATACACCTGCTCTCACGAATAAAGGAATCACTTCACTAAAGAATAAATCCAATGATTTAGGAGGTCCACCTGGAATTGCAATGAATCCATCTAGTGCCCCTGCTTCAAATCTTTCCATAATTTGCTTGAAAACATCTTGTGGTGTGCCAATAGCGACCCAATGAGCAGATCCAACAACTTCTGGTCGTTCTAGTATTTGCTCAACAGTTGGTTCATTTTTAATGATGAAATTTCGTAATAATTCGGCATGTGTTTTACTACGTACAGTTTGATTCCTACTTGGTAGCATATGTTCAGTAACCTTACTTTCTAATGGAAGCCCTCTAACGTCTAACCCGAGAACCATTTCGAGTAAAGCGTACCTCTTCTCTTTTGTAAGGTGTTGATGAGCTTGCCTGTGCATTTCTAGTGCTTCTTCATATGAATCACCAATAAAGAAATATAAACCAGGCAATACACGTATATCATCTTGCTTTCGGCCATGCTTTTCTGCTCTTCTTCTTAAATCTTGACGAAGTTCGATTCCTGATTCTACATCTGGCATCGCGGCGAAAATTGCATCCGCAACAGAAGCAGCGAAATTCCGGCCAGACTCTGAAGCACCCGCTTGAAATAAAGGCATTTCCCCAGAAATATGTTGCGGAACATTAAGTGGACCTTTCACCTCAAAATGCTCACCACGATGCTCAATTGGCTGTACCATCTCTCTAATTACATCTGCGTTGTCTTCTTTCAAAACTTCATAAGGATGACTCCTCCAAAGTTTTCTGACTAACTCTGTACATTCTGCCGCTTTCGCGTATCGTTCCTCAGATGGTGGCATCCCTGCCTCACCAAAGTTTTCAGCACCATCAATTGATGTGACAATGTTCCATCCTACTCGGCCGTTACTAATCCAATTTAAAGATTGTAGTTGCCTCGCTAGTATATATGGTGGATAAAATGAGGTTGAAGCGGTCGTAACGACTCCAATTTTTTCTGTCGCATACGCAATAGCAGTAAAAAGTAATGTTGGATCTAAAATTACATTCCCCTTATTACGTGCAATTAAATCTGGATGTGCCACTAAATAATCCGCTTTAAAAACAAAATCTAACTTAGCCTTCTCTGCCAGTTGTGCTAACTCTACTTGTTCATCGATTCCTGAATCAAACTTATTCTCTTCTTCTTTCTTTCTAGAAATCAAACATAACCCAATGCAAAGCTGTTTTTTTGTAGACATATGTACACACCTTCCCCTTAGTTTTTAATTCACCTAGTTAAACAAGTGATACGACCATCGCAGCTTCTATTCTTATTAAAGATAAAATGATATTGATAATCATTATCATTTTATGATGTAACTAAAATAAAAGCAAGAATAAAAAAGACTCCTACTAAAAGGAGTCTTTTATCTCAATATTTCATTCGCTTCTTTTTCATAAATTTTATCAAACGAAGTCATGATGCGCTGCGATGCTTGAATCATTTTTTGATTCGTCATTAAATCTGCCATCTCTTTCGTCATATCAACATTTGAATTTTCTAGCATATGATTTTTCACAATCCCTGTTCCATTCGGTAAATCAGCGATGTTACCTTCTGCTAGTGTAAAGCTTTTGTTTTCACGTTGCACGAGACGAGCATTCGTTTCTGCATCTACTGTTTTTGTTTGCAAGCGGCCAATATTATTTTGTGTTACTTCATCGTATAATGTACCGTCTGCTTGTACAGCTACCTTTGCTCCTTCGGGAATACGAATACGTTCATTATTCTCACCCATTACGAAAGCACCAGATGCTGTTTGTAAATAACGATCACTATTTACTGTAAAGTTCCCATCTCTCGTTAACAACGTTTCATCATTTTTAGATGTAACGAAAAATGATGATGTGCCAGCCGCACCGTCGTCTAAAAAGAAATCTGTAGCACTATTTGTCATTTGTACATTTCCTTGTACTAAGTTCACATGCGTCGCAGCTGGTACGACAGCGTAATCGACCGAACCGATATTTGTCGCCGATCCGTCTCCGCGGCGATATGTGTCTTGCACATCAAATACTTTAGAAGTCATGTTTTCTGCTTTAAACCCTGTCGTTTGGGCATTTGCGACGTTATTAGAGTGTACATTTAAACGCTGCATGTAATTCATCATACCCATAGAACCTATATAAAGACCGTTCATACTCGTTTGAATAAGGCAGGCGCCTTATTCTTCACCTCTCTTCTTACGATGTTTGTAACATTTGTTTTGCTAAATGTTCAGCTGTAGCGATATGTATATGTTGCTTCACGTCTTGTCCATCTGTCATTAATACAATTGGAGCTGATGATACAGCTGGAATTTTCAACAATTCACCACTGCTCGCTGTTTCATCAAATTTCGTAAACACGATACCATCAATATGAATCTCTTTAAAGTTCGTAATGATTTCAATCATGTCTTTACTTTTCATAGAAGCTGATAACGTTAAACAAATATAATCTGGCTCTACTTGTCCCATCGTTTCAATCATTTCTTCAACCGTTTCTGACGTACGATAATTCTTCCCGGCTGTATCTATTAATATATAATCGACGCACGCTTCTTCTTTAAAATAAGTGAGCGCCCTTGTCATTGCTGCTTCATCTCGCACAGCAATTACTTCTGACCCAATTGTTTTTACGTAATCTTGTAATTGCTGCACTGTTCCAATGCGTGAGTGGTCCGTCGTAATAAAACCAACTGTTTTGTTCTTAGCGTGAAACTGCCATGCCATTTTCGCAAGTGTCGTCGTTTTTCCAACGCCAGTTGGACCGATTAATGCAATCGTTTGTACTTCTTTTTCAAATACGTTTTCAGTATTGAAATGAGATCTCATATCTTCCAATATGTATCCGATGACTTCCTCTTCTGTAATCATCGTTGCATTCTCAAACTTCACTTTTAATTTTTCAGCATATGCATGAATGAAATATTGTTCCACATCGTTTTGTTCTAACATCCGAATTACTTTTTGAATAATAAATGGCACAGATTCCTGCTTTTCTTTTTTAACAACTACCTCTTCTTTCTTGACAGGAATAGCTTGTTTCACAGCAGGCTGTTTTTTCGTTACTTTCGCCTCTTCCGTACGTTTCACAACGACAATCCCTTTTTCAAACAGTTGTAATAGTTTCTCTTTTTTTCTTGCCCATTCTTCACTATTTCCTGTTTGCATCGCTGCGTACGGCATAGAAGTCGTTACGTTTTCTAAATTGTGCAGTACCGATTGAATTCCATTTGCCTTCACAATTTCTTCTGAAGGTTCATTTATAACATCCATTAATTGGTCATGAAACTGAGCTATGCCTTCGTTACTTTCTTCCTGTTTATCTTCAGGAAAAGCGACTAACATTTCATAATTCTTCTTCCAAAAAAACGGGATGTTTCGTTTTACACTTTCATCGACAACGTAGTAATAATCTGTACCATATTGGTCAAATAACTTTCGATACAATTCATTTTTCGAAGCTGCTTTTATTCGCATTAACGCTTCTTTTTTTTCTGTACTTTCCATTACTTCACCCCCTACTATTCAATATAAGCAATTTGATCTACAACAATTTCTGGTGCTAGTTCACTAATACATAATACTTTAGCTTCTATTTGATAACGTTCAAGAAGTCTCACAATCGCAAACCTGAAATCTTTTCTGCGCGTTAATAATACTGGCTCTCTTCCCATTAAACGAGCTTGTTTGAAAACGCGCTGTACTTGCTCTACTACTCGCGTTTCTAAATCTAAATCCCAGTTTAATAAATAACCTTGATATGAATTATTAACAACATCCGCATCTAACTCGATTGAATCAGCGAAAAGCGCTGCATAAATTTTCCCGTCCGGATTTTTCGCACTCTCACAAATAACTTTTGAAATACATTCACGTACAAATGCAGTGACACCATCCACATGGTTTTGATAAATTTCTTTCCCGTCAATAATACCTTCAATAATCGTTGGTAAATCACGAATTGAAATTCCTTCTTTCAGCAGTTGTTTAATAACATTTTGAACGAGTGATAAATCGATTTCTTTCTTCTTAATTTCTTCTAATAAAACGCCATTATCAGTTTCAAGCGAGTTAATCAAGTCTTTCACATGTTGACGCTGAATTAACTCATGAAGGTTACGTCTAACGACAACATCTAAATGCGTAATTAATATGCTGAGTGGCTCTAACACTTGATAGCCTTTCATTTGTGCATCTTGTACCATATGCTCCAAAATCCAATATCCATCTTCGCCGAAAATTGGATCTTTCGCTGGTTCTGCATCTAAATCAGCCATTACGTTTGGTGTTTTCAGTGCTAATAAATAACCTGATTTTAAAACACCTTCAGCCGCCTTTGCACCTTTAATACGAATAATGTAACGTCCGCGTGGTCTAAAGCTCGTATTATCTTTAAAGTTAATTCCAGGAACGTTAATACCAAGGTCGGTAATAATTGACTTCCTCATAAGAACAACTTTATCTCGAGCTGTTTCCCCGTTAATCTTCTGCTTTACAAGTGCCGCTAAATCTAATCCGAGCTCTACAATAATTGGATATTTATCCGTAAAGACTCCGAATGAATCTTCCACTTGTTGCAGTTGCTCTTCATCGCCTTGAATCATCTCTAATTCTTTTTGAAGCTCGTCTTCTTTTTCTTTCTTTATTCGCTTTTTATTACGAACTCCTAAGAAAACAATCGTGCCTCCAACGAGAGCAAATGGTAGAAATGGTAACGGTGTAAAAACACCCATTGCGATAAATAAACCACCGAGTGCATATACAACAACTTCATGCGCTAATAACTCTTTAAAGATTCCTTCAGTTACTGTATCAGATGAACCGTCAAATACTCGCGTTACGATAATCCCTGTTGAAATCGCAAGCATTAACGAACCGATTTGGTTTACAATTCCGTCACCGACAGTTAACTGTGTATAGTGAATAGCCGCATCTGCAAAGCTCATTCCTTGCTGCATCATACCAACAATTAAACCGAAAATAATGTTTACAAATAAAATGACAATCCCGAAAATAACGTCCCCTTTAATGAACTTTCCAGCACCATCCATCGCTCCGTAAAACTCTGTTTCCATATTTAATTTTTTTCGTTTCGCCTGTGCATCTTTTTCTGTAATAAGACGCTGATTCAAGTCAGCATCGATAGACATTTGTTTCCCTGGTAAAGAATCAAGTGTAAAGCGAGCTGCTACTTCAGCTGTACGAGACGCACCGTTTGCAACGATAAACTGGAATATGATTAAAACTATAAAAATAACGATACCAATTAATAAGTTCCCGCCAATTACGAACTGGCCAAACTCTTCAATAACATGACCCGCATTTCCGTCTGTTAAAATCGCTCGCGTCGTCGAAACGTTAATCGATACGCGGAAAATCCCGATTAATAACAACATCGTCGGAAATGACTTTAATTCATCCCACTCGTTAATACTTGTAGCTCGCATATAAATAAGCACTGACATACTTAGTAGAAAAACGATAACGATATCAAGTATAAATGGTGGAAGTGGAATTAAGAGCGCCACAACGAATGACGCTGCTAAAAAGATAGAAAAATAGGTTCTTGCAGAATCCATCTTAAACAAAGAGATCCCCTCCAAACGCGCTATTATACTTCAAGTTCGTTCGTTTGAAGTAAATAGCGCATAACTTCAATTACAGCTACATATAAATCTTCTGGAATCGTCTCATCTTCCTCGACTTGATAATATAAAGAACGAGCGAGCGGACGGTTTTCCACCATTGGTATTTCTTGTTCACGGGCAAGTGTTCGTATATATAATGCGAGCTCATCTTCCCCTTTTGCAACGACAATAGGCGCTGCATCAACTTGTTTATTGTAACGAAGCACAACCGAAATGTGCGTCGGGTTGTTCACAATAAACGTTGCACCATCCATCTTCTTCGCAATTGTCCCTTGCAAGATAGCATGCATAAAGTTTTTTCGTTTCCCCTTTACTTGCGGGTCCCCTTCATTATCTTTATGCTCTTGTTTCACTTCTTCTTTTTTCATCTTAATATCTTGTTCGTACTCCCATTTTTGATAAATGAAATCAATAATAGAAAGAATGATTAAAATAATTAAAATGGCTAAAAAGATAAATTTAATTTGGCTAATAATTTCAGTAAGTGACGCTGTCCAGTTAAATCCAATCATACTAACAATCTTCTCTAAATTCTTTTTAAAGAGAACGTACGAAACGTAACCGATTAATCCCATATAAAACAGTGATTTCAAAATATCTACTAAACTTTTACGACTAAACAATCTCGTAAAATAGTTTTTCGGATTAATACGTGATGCTTTCGGCTTAAGTACTTTAGAAGAAAATAAGAAACCAACTTGAATCATATAATTGAACAAATGAAAAGCATATACAAGTATTAATATAGGAGCCGATACTTTCAGAAGTAATATGCCCATTAAATAAAAATACTCAGTCGAATCTGTATTTTTTCCAATTTGATCAAACAGTACCGCTACGGAATTCGCGATCTCATAACCGAGCCAATCTCCGAAAAAGTAAACGACAACTGCTAATACAAGAATGGAAAATAAATTATTTAAATCTTTACTCCGGGCGATATTCCCTTCTTCACGCGATTTTTTACGCTTCTGTGGGGTGGCCTTTTCTGTTTTATTATCCTTTGCCATGCGCGTCCCCCTACTTCGTTAAGAAAAAGTTAAATAGTTTCGTATACTCTTCCAGTAATACGTCTGTCATATTTTTAAACACATAACCGAGCATCGGTACACTCATCGCAATAAACAAAATACCACACGTTATTTTAATTACGTACGCATTCATAAAAACGTTTAATTGCGGTGCATTTTTTGCGATTAAAATAAGGACGAAATTAATAATGAATAGACTGCCCATAAGTGGCAAAGCAATTTCAACCGCTGATGTAATTGCAAATAATAACGTTGCAAGTAGACTATCTAAAAAACTAGTCGTCAACAATTTTGAAATCGCCTCTGTATATTGAAACGACTTTAAAATCGTGGCAACGAAATAGTTAATGCCGCCCAGTGAAATAAAAATAATAAGAAAAAATATATCAAAAATTGTTGATAGTAAAGTAGATTGTGATCCTGCATTTACATCAAATAAACTTGCCTGTGATAAACCGATATCAAAGTCTAAAATATGTCCTGCCATTTTCGGAATGTTCCACAGCATCTCTACAATTTTTGAAAGTGATAATCCAATTACAATTTGCGTTCCTGCATAAGCTGCTACATCCCAAACTGTCTTTATGTGAGAGACATCCACTTGATCGGCCACTGCAATCGAAAGAGCAAGTCCAAATGTAACCTTCGCCATTGCTGGAATTGATCGCCCTGAAAAAAACGGTAAAAAATATAAAAATGAAGTAATGCGGCAAAACGCAAAAAACGTCGCCGCCCATAATTCCATATTCATTTCAGTTCACCTATCTTAGTACGAACGCAATAGCGATGGGATTTTATCAAATAAATCTAAAATAAGCATTGTTAACTCTTGAAACATCCACGGACCTAAAATGATAATAACGAGCACAATACTCGCCATTTTCGGTAAAAACGTCAGCGTTTGCTCTTGAATTTGCATCATCGCCATAATAACCGCGATAATAATAACGACAATCATACTTACAACGGCAATCGGCATTAAAATCATAACCCCTTTATAAAAAAAGGTTTGGAAAATATCTATAATTGGTGACGTATTCATTTATATGACTCCTATCACATAGCATCAAACGCTTCAGGCGACCGTCTTAAACATAATATCGACGATTTTTGTATATCCACCTAAATATACGAAAACGAGTATTTTAAATGGTAAACTTAAAATCATCGGCGGTACCATCATCATCCCAAGGTACATTAAAAGTGTACTAATAATTAAATCAATAAAGACAAACGCTAAATAAATGAACATCCCTGTAAGTAAACCTTTTTGAATTTGCGTTAACGTAAAGGATGGCACAAGCGTAAACAGTGAAAGATCCTTTAAATCTTTCGGCAACTCTTCTCCGCGCACTTTCAGCATCATTTTCAAATCATGCTTATACGTATGCTTCGACATATAATCTTTCATAATCGGAGCTGTCGTCTCCGCAGCTTGACTTACTGTTATTTTTTCTTTCGTCATCGGGTCCCACACATCACTCTTTAATTGACCAAGCACTGGCTGCATTGTAAACAGCGATAAAAATAATGCGAGTCCAACAAGCACTTGGTTCGGTGGTAAATTCATAACTCCAAGCCCTTGACGAGTAATCCCAAGAACAATCATAAAATAAGTAAAATGCGTAAATAAAAGAACGATAGAAGAAGATAATGATAGAAGGGTAACGAGCGCGAATAGTTGTACACTTGAATTACTCGTAAACTCTTTTCCATTTTCGAAATTAATAAAGCCGTTCGGGGCTGCATACGCTGGATTTACAAAAACAAATGAAAAAATAATAGAAAATGCGAAAATAACGGCAAATAACGATAACTGTTTCTTTATTCTCATGATGGATCCTCTACTTTTTTCGTTTCACTCTTCACCGCGTCTTCTAGCGCTTGTTGAAACTGATTTCCTGTCCCTGTTAACTGCACAGATTGTACACCGTTATTACTAATAACAGTGAACACTTGCTTTCCGTCCACTTCAAACAAAAAGGCGCTCGTTTGATGATTTAAATACACGCCGTCTTTCACTTGAATGTGTCCGTTTTCACCTTGCTTAAAAAACTGCTGTTTGCGCGTCTTTTTCGTCATATAATATGCACCATAGCCGAGCGCACCAAACAGTAAAACGACTTGAAATAAGGTCGTCATATACGACATATGACTCCTCCTCTACTCTTTATCCTGCATTTGATTTTGCGCCTTCATAAGCGCTGCATGTTTCTTATCAGCTTCAATTTCAGAAATAATAATGCCAAATTTCTCATCCATTACTATCGCTTCACCAATACCGACTTTCATATCACTTAAATATACATCTACTTTATGTCCTAAATTTTTCTCTACTTCAAGAACATCGCCAACTTTTAATTGCTTCACATCACCAAGCATAATAGATGACTTCCCAAGCTTTACTCCAAGTTCAATTGAAATATCTGAAACGGTATCAATATGTGCCTTCCCCGCTTCATTTCGCTTCCCGGCAAATTCTTCCAATCCCATTAATGACACAGGAGATACTTCATGCTTCATATAAATCCTCCTACTCTATAAAACTTTTAAATAGGAGCGCCTTACGCGTTCCATCTTTCCCGATAAAACAATTAAATTTATGTTTTCCATCTACATAACCACGTAGTTGGTCTGTTACTTTCGTATGAAGCGGAATAATGTCGCCTTCTTCAATTTGCTCAATCTCGCCCATTGTCATCTTTTGCTCACCAATCGCAACGTGAACAGGCTTGTACACTTGATTTACTTTCACTTCTACTTCAGACGTATACTTTTTACGCTTATCCGAAGAATGTTCGACAATATTTTCAGACGTCAACTTATCCATAATTTCTTCAACAGATAAGAACGGAATACCGATACGAACTGTCGTATTCCAAAAATCTGTTTTCATATTTACATTTAATAGTGAAATAATATCGCTCGCTGTCGTAATCTTCAGCGCATTCGGATCTGTCTCCGTCGTTACAAACTTCGGTTCAATCGCAACAACGCTTTCAAATGATTGTTGTAAATTTTTACAAAGAAGAGCAAATATATTATCAAGCGTTAAAAACTCAAACGCAGTTAACGGTCTACGCATCGTAAAGTTACGCTTACTATCTCCGCCAAGCCAGCATTCATGAATATAAATAACGAACGCTAAATCAATTTCAATTACGATTTCTCCAAGCTCTGGAAGGCCCAGATCAATAACGCAATATAAATAGTAATCTTTCGGCATTTTCTCCACATACTCACTCGTAAACGGAACTTGTTCAACGGTCGAAGGCTCTAGTTCAATCGGAATACGCATACGAGCTGACAACGTCTGTGACGTCTGTTTGCCAAAAGTCGACGCAATTGCTTGCAAACTACGTAAATGCTCAACACCAAACTTCTCCGGTCTATTAAAATCATACTCTTGAAATTTATCTTGCTTCCCTGCTTCTTGTGCGAAAGCTGGCATTTCCTCGCCTTCATTTACCGCCTTCAGCAGGGCATCAATTTGCTCTTGGCTTAATTTATCGCCACTCATGAAAATCCCCTTCCCTACCTTTTCAATTCAACGATTTCAACGTACATTTTTCCATTCTTCGTCAAAATCTTTCCGGTTCCAATCTCTTCATTCTCAAGCATAAGACGCACCGTATTTTTCGTTGAATTTTCAAGACGATACAATGTACCTTTCGTAATATGAAGCAGATCTTCAATTTTCTTTTTTGTATTTCCGATTTCAAAATAAATTGTTAACGGAATATCATCTTGTAATTTCAATCTAGCCAACTCCCATATCATGTTCACGAAAATTCCATATTCTCTATATATATAAATGAAATTTCTTATTTCGAAACGTCGATATTTAATATTTTTTTAATATATCCTTGCGTTTCTTTAAATGGCGGTACGCCTCCGTACTTTCTCACATTACCAGGACCAGCATTATAAGAAGCAAGCGCTAATACTAAATCACCGTTATTTTTCTTTAAATAACCACTTAATTCTTTCACGCCGCCTTCAATACTTTCAGCTGGTGAAAATGGATTTTTTATACCCATCTCTTTCACATTCGCTGGCATAAGTTGCATAAGCCCCATCGCCCCTGCATGTGACACCGTTTTCGGATTAAAATTAGACTCTACTTCAATCATTTTTTGAATTAATGTTTTCGGAATTCCATATGTACGACTAGCGCGATCAATAATATCCTCATACTTACCTTCATTTGAAGAACGTATTTTCTGAATATTATACTTATTCGTTAATCCCCACGTATCAGCAGTCTCATTTTTCGTTTCTGGGAAACGTCGCTCAAACTCTTTTTGCGCGACTTGCACTTCATCCACTTTCTTCGTTTCAGCTTTCTCCGTCTCCTCAAGCTTACTCGTTTCCTCTACTTTTATAGGCTCTACCGGTTTATTAACAACCGTTTCTATTTTCGTAGATTGTACCGGCTGACTCATATCTTCTACTTTTGCCGTTTGCGGAGTAACCTTCGTCTCCTTCGCAGGTTCACTCTGCAATTGATCTTGAAAACGACTACTAACGAACGCCTGCGGACTACTTAACTTTTGCTGAATTTGTCCTTTTTTATATGCAAGAACTTCTTTTACTATATTTCCAACTACCATAATATCACCTTTTCGATAAACAAAGATAATCTAATATTAGAGTTTTTTAAAAAAGTTTGCAATAATCCTTTGCAATAAAAAAATGACTACATTGTTAAACTGTTATTTTTTTATATTTATTAATTCAAATTTTAAGTTGACACCCGTTATAGCAAGGATTACAATAAATTCGAAATTGTTTTTTTTGTATATTACCGTTTTGTAATTAACAGAAAAGTCAATATAAAAAAATGGGGGTTCTTATTATGAGAATTAATACAAACATTAATAGCATGCGTACGCAAGAATACATGCGTCAAAACCAAGCTAAAATGAGTAACGCTATGGACCGTTTATCAAGCGGTAAACGTATCAACAACGCTTCTGACGATGCAGCAGGTCTTGCAATCGCAACTCGTATGCGTGCACGTGAAAGTGGATTAGGTGTTGCAGCTAATAACACACAAGATGGTATGGCATTAATCCGTACAGCTGATTCAGCAATGAACTCAGTTTCTAATATCTTACTTCGTATGCGTGATATTGCTAACCAATCTGCGAACAACACAAATACAAAAGATAACCAAGCTGCATTACAAAAAGAGTTTGGTGAATTACAAAAACAAATCGATTATATTGCTGGTAACACACAATTTAACGATAAAAGTCTTTTAGATGGATCTAACAAATCTATCAATATTCAAACTCTTGACTCTGCAGACCAATCAAAACAAATTTCAATTGACTTAAAATCAGCTACTTTAGAAGCATTAGGTATTAAAGACTTAACAGTTGGTTCAACTGAAAATGCACTTGCTAAAGCTACAATTTCAGCTTTAGATGCTAAAGACTTAGCTACTGAAGAACTTAATAAAGCTACTACAGAGCGTGATACTGCTAAAGGTGAACTTGACTCTGCTAAAAACACTGCTGAATTAGATACTAAAGCTAAAGCTTACCTTGATGCCAAAAAAGCTCTTGATGCAGATCCTACAAATAACGGACTAAAAACTGCTCTTGATACTGCTAAAAATACTATGGAAGCTGATGCTACTGCAAAAGGATTAATTGATGCATATAACACTAAACAAACTGCTCTTGATGCTAAACAAACTGTTGTAGATACTAAACAAGCTGTTGTTACAACTAGAGACATTGAATATACTAAAGCTAAAGGTAATTCTGATAACGATGTTAATGCTGCTAAATTAGTAGGCGATTATGAAGCAGCTAAAGGCGCTCTTGATCCTACTGCAAAAGAATATATTTCAGCAAAAGCAGCTTACAATGCAAATCCAAATGATGTTAAACTTAAGTCTGATTTTGAAACTGCTCAAGCCAAGTTAAATGAAACGGCTAATAAAGGTTCAAAAGATTTAGTTGAAGCTTATGAGAATGCTAAAACAGCTGCTACAGAAGAGAAGTCATTAGTAGCAGTTGCTAAGATTGACGAAGCCCTTAAAACAATCGCTGACAACCGTGCAACTCTAGGTGCTACATTAAACCGCTTAGATTTTAACGTAAACAACCTTAAGAGCCAGTCTTCTGCTATGGCTTCAGCTGCTTCTCAAATCGAAGACGCTGACATGGCGAAAGAAATGTCTGAAATGACTAAGTTCAAAATCTTGAACGAAGCTGGTATTAGCATGCTTTCTCAAGCAAACCAAACTCCACAAATGGTTTCTAAATTATTACAATAAGCCATTTGAGTTAGCTTCATGAACAAACCTCTCTGCTTGCGGAGAGGTTTGTTTTTTCTATATAAATGAATTATTTGTAAAACCTTTCTTTTTTTAGGTGAAAAAGAGCATCAGCTATGCGTAGAAGCGGTCAGTGCCTATTCCTGCCCCAACCCATGTTAAAACACAAATAGGAAATGAGCATAAGACCTTTTTCTCTTCACAGCCATCTATTATCTCATAAATTATAATTATATAAGGAAGGTCCATTATGCGTATTGGTACGAATGTTTAAGTATGAATGCTAGGCAGTCGTTATATGGGATGAATGTTACGATGGAGCATTTAGTTGCATTTGATACAGCTTCACAAGCAAATCAAATTCCACAAATAGTTTCGAAGTTATTGCAGTTTTTAATATAACCTTTAAAACTATTGAAAGAACTCCATATAAAAATAAAAGGGAGATACATATACGCTATGTATCTCCCTTTTATACCAACCTATTCGTTATAAATAATATCCTCCGCTAAAGACGCAAACATCTCCCCAACGAGTGAGTCTTCATCATAGACACATGAGCCATTATTCTCTTCTCGCTTCGCAAACGGTATTTGCGCTATCACTTCCGTTTGCAATTGTTCCGCTAACATTTCACCGCCGCCTTTTCCGAAGAGATAGTTTCTTGAGCCATCTTTTTCTTCGTAATACGCCATATTTTCAACGATACCTAAAATATCGTGTTTCGTATGTTTTGCCATGACTCCTACTCTAGACGCGACAAATGAAGCTACGTTATGAGGAGTTGTAACGATAATTTCCTTCGCTTGTGGAATCATTGCAGCCACATCTATCGCAACGTCTCCTGTTCCAGGTGGTAAATCAAGAAGAAGATAGTCTAATTCTCCCCAGTGCGTGTTCGCAAGAAAGTTTTGAATCCATTTGTTTAACATCGGTCCGCGCCACATAACTGGGTTATTCCCTTCTGTAAAGAATCCCATCGACATAATTTTAACACCGTGACTAACGACTGGAATTGCTGTTTGATCGATCATTGTTGGCTTTTCATTCGTTTCCATCATTGCAGGGATACTGAACCCGTATATATCTGCATCTAAAATTCCAACCTTTTTGCCCATACGTGCTAACGCAGTAGCAAGGTTAATCGTCACAGTTGATTTTCCGACTCCCCCTTTCCCGCTCGTTACAGTAATAAATCGTACACCTGAATCAGGCCGAAGCATACTAGGCATGCCTGTTTCTGTTCTAGCCTCTTTCTTTAAAGACGCTGTTAATGCTGCTCTTTCTTCCGGTGTCATCGATCCGAATGTTAAAGAAACTTTCGATGCTCCAATATTTCGAAGAGAGTCTTCAATGTCGTTTTGAATTTTTGCTTTCAACGGACAACCTTGAATTGTTAAAACTACTTCTAGCCCAACTTCCGTACCATCAATTTGTATATTTCTTACCATGTTTAATTCCACAATACTTTTGTGTAACTCTGGATCTTCTACATGGCTTAAAGCGTTCATAATTTGTTCGTGAGTAATCATCATACACATTCCTTCCATTGTAATTATTTTACTTGATGAAAAAAGTCTCCGCTTTTCCCACCCGTTTTTTGAACTAAATATGTTTCTTTCATGACCATCGTTTTATCAACTGCTTTACACATATCGTAAAAAGTAAGGGCGGCAATCGATACGGCAGTTAATGCTTCCATTTCTACTCCTGTTTTTCCGCTGCATTTTACAGTTGCTCGTATCGTTAACTCATACCCATCACTTGTCTTTTCATAATGAAACGTAAAGTCTGTTCCTTGGATTAATATCGGGTGACACATCGGAATAATATCCGCTGTTTTTTTAGCACCGATTATGCCAGCCACTTGTGCTACTTGAAGCGGGTCTCCTTTTTTCAATCCTCCGTTTTGAATTGCTTCAAATAGTTCATTTGATAAAGAAATTGTACTTTGCGCAACAGCTGTACGTGTTGAAATATCCTTTTGAGAAATATCAACCATTTTAGCTCTTCCCTCTTCATTCCAGTGCGAAAATTCACTCATAATGATTCTCCTTAACGTATGAAAATTTTGATACTCAAATAGAAAAAATTAACCTCCACTTACAGGCGGGATAAACGCAACGGTATCTCCGGCTTTTACAGTATCTTCGTCCGTTACAAATTCTTCATTAATTGCCACCATAACTTTATCCAGCGTCTGTAATTGATAGTGATCTTTCAGCCATTTTTTCAATTGCTGAACATTTATCTCTCTTTTTTCTATTATTGCTAATCTCTCTGAACCGACTTCTTCTCGTAAATTTGCGAACAGTAAAATTGTAATCATTCTCTCATTCTTCTTTCTTTGGTTTTCCTTCTGGATATGGAGTATTTTCAAGTTGATCTCCAATCCACTCCGTTCCATCTTCCCAAAATTCTTTTTTCCAAATTGGGACGATTCTCTTTATACGTTCAATTGCGTATTCATTCGCTTCATACACCACTTTACGATGCGGAGACGATACTGCAATAACAACGGCAATATCCATTATTTCTAATCGTCCTACTCGGTGTGTGATTGCTATTTTTGCATCCGGCCACTGTTTCTTAATTTCTTCTCCAATTTCAGTAAGCTTTTTTACTGCCATCGGTTTATATGCTTCATACTCAAGATGTAACGTTCGTTTTCCTTTCGTTAATTCTCTAACCGTTCCAATAAAAGTTGTAATGGCTCCTGCTTCTCTTCTTGCTACTTTATCCGTTACTTCTTCCACTACAATCGGAGTATCTACAATTTCAAATCGTGCTTGTCCCATCAAAACCTCTCCCCACTTTACGGAATGTCCAAGGCCATTCACTACCTTCGTTATCTTCTAATAAAAGAACGTCTACAAACATCCCTTGCTTATATCCTCTCGTACCACCTAGTAATACGATAAAAATGTTTGATTCTGCTAATGAAGAAACGGAACTAGATTTATCAAATCCTGATGGATAAGCTAATAGTTGGCCTTCGTTATACTGAAGCTTTGCTCGTACAAATCTTGTAAATGGATTCGGTTTCAGAAAATCTTCTCCGAGCATTGCTTTTTCTCGTTTCACATGTGGTGTTTCACTAAACATATACGTACGAATGCTAGGTTTTACGAATAATTCAAAGCCTACGTAACAAGCAGAAGGATTACCTGATAATCCGAATAATAATTTTCCTTTTAATTGCGCTACGGTCGTGACACTTCCTGGCCGCATTGCAACTTTATTGAAGAGAACTGATGCACCTAACTTTTCATATATGGCTGGCAAATAATCGTAATCTCCGACTGAAACACCACCAGTTGTAATTAACATATCCACTTCACTTAACGCTTTCTTCACTGCTTCGTAGCACGTATTCAAATCGTCACTAAACTTCCCGAAATATTTTACTCTTCCACCAGCTCTTCGAATTTGAGACGATATCATATACGTATTACTATTTCGAATTTTCCCAGGTTGTAGTTCTTCATTTACATCGAGAAGCTCACTCCCAGTCGCTAATAGTCCAATGATAGGCTTTTTCGCTACTGGCACTTCGCTATAACCGAATGTAGCAAGAAGTGCTGAAATGCCTGGATTAATGTAACAACCCCTTTTTGCGAGAACAGTTCCTTTACGCGCATCTTCACCTTGAAAGGAAATATTGTCCCCTTCTTTAAATGATCGTTTCACTTCCATATAGCTTTTTCCGATATTCTCATATTGACGATGACGAGCCAGTTCTAGCATGACGACCGCGTTACATCCTTTCGGAATTTGTGCCCCTGTCATAATTCGAACAGCTTGAAAGGCTCCTACTTCTGTAGGAAATACGGAACCTGCTCCAATTTCACCGATTACTTCAAATACAATTGGATTCTCACGACTTGCCCGCGAAGTATCTTCTGCCCTAATAGCAAATCCATCATATGGTGAGCGGTCGAAAGAAGGCACATCGTGATCCGCTACTAGATTGTCTGCTAACGTACGTCCGTATGCTAATTCAAGTGGTACTAGTTCTTTTACACCACAATTAGCAAATCCCATTACTTTACGGACAGCCTCTTCAACTGTAATCGGCACTCTTCTTTCCATCATTACCAATCCCTTTCTATTACCCTAATAACCGATAGTATATTTGTTTCGCTTTTTGAATTTCATTCGTTCCGTGAATAAATACACGACCATCTTGAAAAATGACGATACGATACTCTTCTAATTGGCAAGAGAGCAAATACGGATTCCGATCAACTTTCCCGTGTTTTTTTAGTACTTTTTCTAAATCATCAAAGTTGTAATGACTATTATGCGCCGGTCTAATTTGAACTGTATTTCTTCCGCATAAAACAGCTGTCTTCGTTTGATTTTCGCATGATAAATAAGGATAAGTTCTATTTGTTCCGCACGAAGGGCAGTCTTCCGTTTTGATTTTTCCTAGTTTGATAGAATGATGTTGATTACTCCATATATCAAACATTAAAAATGTTTTCCTAATTGCTGTGTAATCTTCTACTAAAATTTTGAATGCTTCTGCTACTTGATACGCAGCGACGATTTGAACAGCTGGACTAATGATTCCAACTGTGTCACATGTCGCTCCTGTAACAGGAACACTTTTCAACACACAATGTAAACATGGTGTTTTCTTCGGAATAATTGTATAGCTCATGCCATACGATCCGACACAAGAACCGTAAATCCAAGGAATATTGTGTTTTTGTGACAGGTCATTGATTACAAATCGAATATCAAAATTATCTGTTGCATCAATAATGACATCGACACCGTCCAATAAAGCTTCCATATTATCTACTCTTGCATCCATTACAAGAGCTTGAATTTGTACTTCTGAATTAATTTGTTTGAGACGATTCTGTGCCGCTATTACTTTTGGTAACTTTTCTATCGCATCTTGTTCAGCATAAAGTTGTTGCCGCTGTAAATTACTCCATTCTACGTAATCACGATCAATAATCGTTAATTTCCCGATACCTGCACGTACGAAGCTTTCAGCACTTGCACTTCCTAATGCACCTGCCCCGACTATCAACACATGCTTATTTCTAATTTTCTCTTGTCCTTCACTCCCAATAGGGTTGAACAGCTGTTGACGTGAATATCGCTCTATCATGAGATAGCCTTCCTTTCATGTGAAAAATTTGCTTCCTATTCGATTATTTTTTCAACACATCTTTCTCGATAACACTTTGTTTCTGATAACAAGAAAAGTAAGCGAACCCAACAAAGCCAGCTCCACCAATTACATTTCCAATAAAGACAGGTACGAAGTTTTTCGCAAGGTCCATCCACGTAAGGTGTCCCGCAAAAATAACGGCTGAAATGACGAACATATTCGCTACTACTTGCTGAAATCCAATTACGACAAATGCCATAATCGGAATCCAAATTCCAACAATCTTTCCGATCAAATCGTTTGTTCCGTAAGCTAACCAAATCGCCAGGCAAACGAGCCAGTTACAACCAATTGCTAAAATTAACGTTCTCCCGAAAGATTCATGTAACTTATCTTGAGCTATCGCTATCGTCTTATTTAAATACGCTCCCTCTGTAAGCCCGCCAAGATGCCCGAAACAATACGCGACGAAAAGCGCACCTACGAAATTAGTTAAAGTAATCCAAGCCCAATTGTTTAACACATGTTTCAATGAGATTTTACGTGCATAAAGTGCCATGGACATCGACATCATATTTCCCGTAATTAATTCTCCTCCCGCTAACACAACGAGCATCAGTCCGATAGGAAAAACTGCTCCTCCTATAAAATTGACTAAACTCCCCCATTGCTCCGGTACATTACCTAGAACACGAATATTAAGTAAAAATCCTAACGAAATGAATGCTCCTCCTAAAAAACCAAGAATAAGCATTGCGGATAGCGGTTGCCTTACCTTTTGAACACCGGATTCAATCACAAGCGCCGCAATTTGTTCCGGTTTATGAAATGCCATAACTAATTCCTCCATTTTTTTCATCTAAAAAAGCAGCACCAAAAACCCTTAACATCGTAAGGATTTTTGAATGCTGCTTAATTTCTCTGCATATCTCTTACAGAAATATCAATCATCATTTTTACTATAATCATAGAAAATCTGCAAAACTTGCACACCTTCCATTATTTACGTTAACAAAGAGACTCTACATTCATAGTAGTTTCTCAACCACCGATATGCGACATTTCAATTTTCGGCATTGTTTTGTTATTCGTATTGCTTAACCGTTCATCTGAATAACGGTCTGAACGATTATTCCAAATGTCACGAATAATATTAGTAATCGCTTCATCTGTATATCCAGAACGAAGTAATTCCTTAAGATCGTTTCCTTTAGAAGCAAACAAACATGTATACAATTTCCCTTCTGCTGAAATACGCGCTCTTGTACATGATGAACAGAACGAATCTGTTACAGATGAAATAATTCCTATTTCTTCATCACTACCGATATAGCGATAACGTGTCGCAACTTCACCAGGATAGTTCGCTTCAATACGTTCAAGCGGTATAACTTTATGAATCATCTCTACTATTTCTTGCTTAGAAACTACTTCGCTTAATTCCCAGCCGTTAAAATTACCGACATCCATATATTCAATGAACCGGAGGATATGCTTATTCTCTTTAAAATACTCTGCCATCTGAACGATGTCTTGTTCATTTTTCCCTTTTTGAACAACCATGTTCATTTTAATTTTCATTCCGGCTTCCGCTGCAGCCTGTATTCCTGCAAGAACCGTTTTCACTTTACTTCTATTCCCATTTAAATAAGAGAATCGCTCTTCATTTAAAGAATCTAAACTAACTGTTACACGAGATAAACCCGCCTTATATAAATCAGGAGCAAATTTTTTAAGTAATGATCCATTTGTCGTTAAACCAATATCCTCTACTCCGTCAATTTCGTTTAACCGCTGTATGAGTTCAGGCAAGTCTTTTCGAAGTAAAGGCTCTCCCCCAGTAATGCGTAACTTTCTTACACCTAAAGAAACGAAAATACGTGTAATCCTTTCAATTTCATCAAAAGATAAAATTTTATCATTAGACAAAAAAGCATAATCACGACCAAATATTTCTTCTGGCATACAATATCGACAGCGAAAATTACAGCGATCAGTAACAGAAATACGTAAATCCTTTAAAGGACGATCTAATTTGTCTAATGTAACAGATTTCATGATTATTGCCTCGTTTCTACTTATTTTATATTTATAATCCGCTTTGGATGCGTATATACATTTAAAGATTTATTACGAATGAATCCTATTGTAGTAATCCCTAACTGCTCCGCTAGCTCTAATGCTAACTCAGTTGGAGCTGATTTTGACAATATTACTTCACAGCCAATTTTCGCAACTTTTAATAGAATTTCAGAAGAGATACGTCCGCTAAAAACAATAATTTTATCACCAATCGAAATGTTATTTTTTAAACAATAGCCGTAAATTTTATCTAAAGCGTTATGTCTTCCTATATCCATGCGGCTTAAAACAATTCCACTCACATCACATAAAGCTGCATTATGAACGCCACCTGTATGTTGAAACGTAGACGCAGATTGCTGCATATCATTCATTAACCGAAAACAATCCTCGGCAGAGATTTTTACGCGAATATCATTCATTTTTTTCGCAGTCAGCGCATCGTTTGCGAAAACAAACCCTTGCCTACTCATTCCACAGCACGAAGTAATATAACGTTTGTTTTGCATGTCACGATAATAAGGATTGATTTTCGTCGTTTTTACATGTACATAGCCTTCTTTTTCTTGCACCCATATTTCATCAATATCTTCATACTTTCGGATAATGCCTTCAGAGGCTAAAAAGCCAATTACCATGTCTTCAATATACTCTGGAGTACTAACCATTGTAACAAATTCCTGGCCGTTAATTTTAACCGTTACAGGAAACTCTGTTACAATGCTATCCTCTATATGCTTGAATTCCCCTTGCTCATATTTAAAAATTCCCCGTTCCACCTGAATCGATTTCACGATGAGTATCCTTCTCTCACGTTATATTTTTATCAAAGACAAACACCGAAACTGCAATATCTTCATCCACTTTCATATCAGAAAATAGATGAACTAACTTCGCACCAACAAGTTCTTCTAAATGCTCACGAGAATTAACAGCATACACTTCTTGAATCATTTTCGTTCGAGCCATATGAACCATTTCCGCACCATCCATCGTTCCCGAAATAAATTTCTCAGTAGGTGTCAAATTCCCATAAAGTGTAGCAATCGCCATATTTTCAGCAAATACAGTATGAATTCGCTCCGGCCCTTTTCCGAATAAATCCTTTCGAAGCTTTCGGATCATATCATTAAATTCGTGTACCATCTTTGACATACTCTCATTCCTCCCCTGTTCATCAACACTAACTTTTCGCATATTCTTTCATCATAACTATTCTACCAAAGTGACCCTTTCATCTAAACTATTCACTTAAATTGAGACGAAAAGATTCATCTTTACACATGATTTCAAATAAGTGTAAAGATGAATTACTATTATTGTTTCTTATCTATTCTTCTTTTAACCCTTTACCCATACCTTTTAAGAAATGAAGACCAAATCCGATAGCACGATTAATATCTGGATCCTTCAGTACTTTCATAAGGTCTAATATTCCTACTTTTTTATTACTTTGCAGATGCTGATTACCTTCATCCATACCTGTTAATACACTACCTACAAGCTTTTTCGTAAGTTCCGGATCAAGTTCTGTTAAAGCTCCTGCAGCGCCCATCATATTATTAATTAAATTTGTAACAGGTTCACGAGTGACTTGGCCTAGAACGATTTTTGCGATTGGTTCTTTCGCTTTCAGCATAGAATTTGCCGCTTCCAGCATCCCAATGTCATTCAGTTCACCTACTATATTAAACATTTGATTTAAAGCTTCTTCATTATTAGCTAGAAGTTCTTTTAAATCTTCGAGTTTTTGTTGTTTGAGTTCTTCCTCAGTTAGCTCCTGCTTCTGGATTGCTTGAATAGGTGCTGCCATATTCTTTTCTCCTCCCTAGTTATCCGTTAAATGTACGTATCCTAGACGAGCCCACTTGCGATTTACCTCAATGCCGTTTTGAGGATGACGCTTTTTATTACGTGGATTCGTTTTTGGCATCGGATTTTCACCTTCTACTTGTAACACTTCCATACGTACTTTCGTTTGTTTATATGCAGGCGTGTTTGTACGTAAGTCAACAGCAGGACCTGTTAAGAAATTAATTGCCGAATCTTTATCCGTCGAGTTCATCGGTAAATACAGTTCATTCGCTTTTACACGATTCGTTACAAGTGCACGTAATTTAAGTGCTCCAAATGGGGAAACAAGGCGTACTAACGAACCAGTTTTCACTCCACGTTCCCTTGCCAATTCTGGAGAAACTTCGACGAAAACACCTGGTACTTTCGATTGAATACCAGTTGATTTATTCGTCATGTTCCCTTCATGGAAATGTTCAAGCATACGACCGTTATTAATGTGAAGATCGTATTCTGCTGGGAATTCAGCAGGACGTACCCAATCAGCTATCGCAAAACGAGCTTTTTTGTCCGGGAAGTTAAATCCATCTTTAAATAGAAGCGGCGTATTCGTTCCATCAAAACTTCCCCAGTGGAAACTGTTCCACCCTTCAAGCACTTCATAGTTTGCGTGTGCGAACAGTGGTGATAAGCTTGCCATTTCAGCAAAGATTTCACTTGGATGATTATAATTCCAGTTTGCGCCTAACTTATTAGCAATTGCCTGCACGATCCACCAGTCTGGTTTCGCATCTTCTAGCGCCGGAAGCACTTGATATAATCTTTGTACACGACGTTCTGTATTTGTAAAAGTACCTTCTTTCTCAAGAGATGGCGCTGCTGGTAATACTACATCAGCGTATTGAGCTGTTTTAGAAAGGAACACATCTTGAACGACAAAGAACTCAAGACTTGATAACACTTCATGTACATGATTTGCGTTAGAGTCTACAAGGGCCATATCTTCTCCAACAAGATACATAGCTTTCATTTTCCCTTCATCAATTGCGTGAAGCATTTCAATGTTATTAAGACCTGGTTTGTTATCAATTTTCACTCCGTAAGCTATTTCAAATTTCGCACGTTCTACATCGTCAGTAACGTGCTGATATCCTGGAAGCCAGCCTGGAAGTGTTCCCATATCACAAGCACCTTGTACGTTATTATGACCTCGAAGCGGGTATGCACCAGCACCTGGACGGCGATAATTTCCTGTTGCAAGTAGTAAATTTGAAATTGCAGCGGAAGTATCTGAACCACCAGTATTTTGCGTTACGCCCATTCCCCAAAGAATACACGTACCATCTGCATCACGAATCATTTCTGCCATTTTAACGAGCGTTTCTTTTGAAATGCCTGTAATCTCTTCTGCATATTCAAGCGTATATTCCGCAAGACTATCTTTGAAATCTTCAAAGAAGTTTACATTCTCGTCGATGAACTGCTGATCGTGCCAACCTTGATCAATCATATATTTCGTAACAGCCATTAACCATACTTGGTCTGTTCCTTGTTTTGGACTAATAAAGATATCTGAACGCTCTGCCATTTCAGTTTTACGAAGATCTGCAACAATTAGTTTTTGACCGTGAAGTTTATGCGCACGTTTCACACGAGTCGCTAATACTGGGTGACCTTCTGTTGGATTACAACCGACGATAATAACAAGACCCGATTGCGCGATATCTTTAATCGTCCCTGCATCTCCGCCCATACCAATTGTACGGAACAATCCATCCGTCGCTGGTGATTGGCAATAACGTGAGCAGTTATCAATGTTATTCGTTTCGAACACTTGACGCGCTAATTTTTGAATAACATAATTATCTTCATTCGTGATTTTAGAAGATGAAATAAAGCCGATAGAGCCTTTACCGTACTCTTCTTTAATAGAGCCCAATTTATTCGCCACTACATGAAGCGCTTCTTCCCAAGTTGATTCAACGAACATTCCATTTTTACGAATTAAAGGTTTCGTAAGTCGTTTTTCAGAATTAACGAAATCCCAACCAAATTTTCCTTTTACACAAGTAGAAATTGCATTAACTGGCGCCTCAGAAGTTGGTTGTACCTTTAAAATTTCGCGCCCTTTCGTCCATACTTCAAATGAACAACCTACACCACAAAACGTACAAACTGTTTTCGTCTTCTTCGTACGAGTGTCGCGCATCGCAGCTTCTACTTCTGACACAGCGAAAATACCGCTATATCCAGGTTCAACCTCTTTAATAAGATCGACCATAGGCTCAAGAATATCCGGCTTCAGCCCAGTCATAAATCCAGCTTCACCAAGCATCGATTTCTCCATTAATGCATTACAAGGACAAATTGTTACACATTGACCGCAGCTTACACATGAAGAATCGTTAATATCTACTCCTTCGTCCCAAATAACACGTGGGCGCTCTGCCTCCCAATCAATAGATAACGTTTCATTTACTTGTAAGTTTTGACATACCTCTACACATTGACCGCACGCGATACATTGATTCGGATCATAGCGATAAAATGGATGAGACATATCAACTTCACTTACATCAACTTTTGGCTCATAAGGATATTTTTGATGCTCAATTTCCATTAATTCTGCCGTATTATGCAGTTTACAATTCCCGTTATTGTTGTCACAAACCGTACAGTAAAGTAAATGATTTTCCAATAAGCGGTCCATCGCCTCATGTTGTGCTGCCTTCGCACTAGTAGAGGACAACTCAATATTCATACCGCTCGTCACTACTGTAGAACAGGATCGCACAAGCTTTCCGTTAACTTCTACAATACAAGTATCACACGTTTGAATAGGATCCACTTCCGGCACATAACAAATTTGTGGATGTTCAATTCCGTTCTCATTAATGATGCCTAGTACCGTTGAACCAGGCTCAGCACTATATTCTTTGCCGTCAATTGTAATATGAATCATGCTGTCGTTCATGGTTACTCCCCCTTTTTGAGAATAAAAAAAACTCCACCACGAAAATATACGCACCACATTTTTGGCACGTTATCATCATGGTGGAGTAGTTTATTAGCACATCTTGCTAAAATACCAATCCATTTATTCATAAATAAAATGATAGATTCATAACAGGTCATATCACGATTCCATCTTTAACACTGTAATTATAGCGTTAAATCGAAAAATACACAATATAATTATCATTAAAAAGGACAAAGCACATAATGCTCTGACCTTTTTATTACCTTTCGGGATTATTTTTGGCTGACTTATTTCCCGGTGCAAACCAACCAATTAGTGCGATCGCAACTAATACTCCATAGAAGATCAACGTCCAAGTTGTACTGTGCGGAAAATCATGGTCTAAAATACCAATATCCTCATGAGCCAGTGTAATTACAGCTAATTTGACACCAACCCAAGCAACAATCGCATATGCCGTTGTTTCCAATGCTGGCCGTTTCTCAAGAAGCCCCACAAACCAAGTTGCCGCAAATTTAATTAAAATAAGTCCGGCAATTCCTCCAAGAAGTACAACAATGAACTGTCCTCCATCCATACCTCCGAAATCGTCAAGTGGTGAATCCGGAAGCCCCAGGGCAAGAGCAACTGCGGCTAATATTGAATCGATCGCGAAAGCAAGGTCAGCTAATGCAATCTTACCTACTGTGAACCAGTAACTTTTACCTGCCGCTTCCTTTTCATCGTCCTCATGAATATTTTGATTGTCTTTTCCAAATTGCGCCTGAATGACATGTTTCAGTCCTAAATAAAGAAGATAGGCTGCTCCTATTGCTTGTATTTGCCAAACATTTGCAATAAATGAAATCGCAAATAGGGCTGCAAATCGAAAAACAAAGGCCATAATGATTCCGTAATTTATAGCTTTTTTCTTCTGTTCTTCGGGTAAATGTTTGGCTATAACTGCTAATACAAGGGCATTGTCCGCCGATAACAATCCTTCTAATCCAATTAAAATTAATAATGCCCAAGCATACTCTAGCCATATTGAATCCATCCACTTCTCTCCTTTCTAAAACAAAAATGAGGTAAAGACTTTGCTATCAATAGAATTTCCTATTAAGCCAAATTAAATGCTAAAACTTACGACTAAAACATTTAGACAGTCAATTTTCTGTCCTCTATTTTTTAGAATTTCTACAAAAAAACAGGTTTAGATTGTGCTTTTCATCCGTATCAAAACCGTAAACGAATGACATGGCCTCTTTTTCCAAGCCACGTCGACATTTGATTTATCGTTAATCACACATTATTAATTTCAGTTTCACTACCAATGTTTTTACAAAATACATATTTCTTTTTTTGAACATTTTCATACAAAATAAAAGGGAAATACATAGTGTATATGTATTTCCCTTTTATTTTGTACCCATTTTTATTATGATACAGTCATAACCTGACCGTTACTATCAACCATAATTTTCATTTTTCCGTCTTGAGCGTTATATAATCCTAGCTTATGTAAATCTTGTTTGCACCCTTTTACGAAGAAAGGCAACGTACGAATTTGATCGATATCAGAGCTCGTAATGAAATGAATTAAATGATGAGTCATTTCTTTAATATCATGTACAAGGTCTTCCTTCTCTCGTTTTAACCTTTCATTTTCAGCACGTAATGAATGCACTTCACCTTCAAGACCCCGAGCGTTCTTCTCTTCTTTCGAGCGCCCTGCAGCCATGCTAGAAAGCTTATAAATCCCCGCCATGAACTGATGCAATTCGTGTTCTTTCTTTTCACTACATTGACTAATTGTTTCAAAGTTATCCACGATGCCAGATATAACTGTTACGAGGCTTTTTTCATCTTCTTCATTTCGAACGTCTTCATTTACTTCCTGCTTGCTTTCTTGTTTTATCTCAGCAATTGTCTCTTTTACAGGTGCATATTTACGTTTTCGCCCCGGTTTTTGTTTTTCGATATTTTCAAACGGGATTTCTTGTTTTTTTAATTTATAATACGTGTTCTGTAATTGACTTTCTGTTTTCGGAAATAAATTCAGTTCATTTTTACTAACATATTTTGAAATGTTTGCGATGTTTAAGCCCTGACGCTGACAAAATTGATATACTTCATACAATAGTTCTAGTTCAGACTTCAACCATGTAATCTCTGATTTTTCATATACTCGCATACCGCCATTTTTTTCTATATCTATTTGAAATAATACCATTCTATTATATAAATCGATAAGCTCTTCATACTTTATTCGGAATTGTTTCTCTATTTTTTTAAATTCCGCCTCTAATTTCATATCGTTCGTTTTATTATTTGACATGTTTTGTAAAAGACTTAATACATTGATTGCTGTGTGGTGATACATAATATGTGTCACTCCCCCTCATCCTTTCACAATTCTCATCTGACTCCCATGTCTTTTAAGAAAATAGAAATTTCCACATATCCATATTATAACATTTCGAAATTATCTGTCAAATAATTAACATACAAAAAAGTATAAAAAGTATGTAAATAATAGAAAAGATTTTTTAAGAAAATAATAAAAAAATCTAACACGATGCTATACCAATAAAATGTGTTTAATTATATTATATGGTATTCTTAATGTAATTTCACCGAAAAATTTTGCGCTATCACGAAATATTACTAACACAATCTAGAGATACATTCTCTTATATTTTCAAATGAAAAAAACCTATTACTTATTAATTAAACCCATCAATAACCCCTAAATACAAACAGCTAACTACACGAAAGAGACTATTAATACTTACAGTCATAAACACTCCAGAAACGTTTGATTTCTCTGCCTGTACAAAGCATAGAATACTAAAAAGGAACTAACCAGTACTATACATGGCTAGTTCCTCTCTTTCAGCTAAAAAAATGTATTTTAAACCGATTCTTCAAACTCTCACTCGAAAGCCTACTTCTTCGACTTACCTAAAATCACTCCATATCTCTGGTCTTAACCTATTAGGCACTGACCGCTTCCTCACTTGGCTAGTTCATCTATTCCCACTAAAAAGCGTGTTTTAAAACGGTTCTTCAAACCCTCACTCGAAGGCCTACTTCTTCGACTTACCTAAAAACACTCCATATCTCTGGTCTTACACATCGCATGGACCTCTATTAGGTACTGACCGCTCCCATACTTGGCTAGTTCCTCTATTCCAGCTAAAAAGAAGCTTTTAAAGCACTAACTTATCAACTAAACCAATTAACTCTTGAATATCAGGCTTACTCACTTGAGCATTCGCTCCAACTGCCTCACCTTTATGGAACAACTCATTCGTAATTAAAGAAGAGAAAATAATAACTGGTAATTGCTTCATTACTTCACTGTCTTTAATTACTTTCGTTAAATGATGTCCATCCATTTTTGGCATTTCAATATCTGTAATAAGCAGATGAATATGTTCAAACATTTTTTCACCTTGCTCTTTTGCTAGTTTTTCAATTTGCGCTAACGCTTCTGCACCATTGCTGAAGAAATTCATTTTCGTATATCCAGCTGTTGATAATGTTTCTTCTAGTATTTGGCGAAGCATCGCTGAATCTTCTGCAATATAAATAACTTTTTCAGCACGATCTGTTTTTTGCTCTAATCCTGAAAGTGTTTTATTGTCATAACCACTGTTACTAATTTCGCAAACAATTTTTTCATAATCTAACAATAAGATAATTTTCCCATCTAGTTTTACAATTCCAGACGTCGTTTCTTCTAGTCCCATAGATAATGAAGCTGGCTCATCAATTTGTTCCCAAGAAATGCGTTGAATACGATGCACTTCATCAACACGGAAAATAACTTTCATTTGGTTTAATTCCGAGATGATAAATTTCGTTTGATCAAGTGGCTTTATAGATTTTAAATTAAGAGCTGTCGCTAAGTTAATAACAGGTAAGATTTCACCGCGTACTTGAACAACACCTTCAACTGCATGATGAGATTCCGGCACAGTTGTAACAGGGAATGGATTAATAATTTCACGCACTTTCATTACATTGATGCTAAATAAATTTTCACCAACAGTATAAGTTACGATTTCTAATTCGTTTGTTCCACTTTCTAATAAAATACTTTGTGCTTGTGACATAAAAGTGTCGCTCCCCTTTCATTAATTCCGTATATCTAATTATTAAGCTTTAATAAACCCCAAAAGTCAACTACCTATATGAAAATAGGGGTAGTTGACTGAGCCTTATAGTTTTAAAGTAATAAAAACAGCGGTAAAGCTTAATCTTGTATAAACGAAGCAAGTGCCTCTAGTAACACTTCTTGCGCTCCTACAATTTCTGTCGGCATCGCTTCCCATTTTTTTGCAAGCTCTGTTTCCACTCTCACTCTAAGCTCTGGGTTCATTTCTCCTAGCACATATTCCTTTGTAGCTATATCAACATCAAGGAGTGCAAGTGCATATAATTCCGGATCGTTTATTTTTTTAAATACTTGTTTCAATACCGCCGGTGCTATATGTTTTAACTTTTCAATGTGAATTTCCTTATCCGAAAATAGTAACTCATATTGAATAAACGTAACATTTTCTTTAATCACTTTAAAATAGCAATTATTCTTTTTATCATTTACAAAATAACCGTTCGGATCTGCAATAATACTCTCTACTTGACGTATTAAATTAGGCAAACTACTCGCCGTCATTACAGTACGTTGCTCAACCTCACTTGGCGAAATGAATGTAACGCGATACTTATTCTGCGCCATCCTCCTCACCTCTCCTTTTATATAAACTTAGTCTAATTGTACACTATAGCACAACTATCTTAAATTAATCTAAATCTATTTCAAATCACTGCTCATAGGCCCTCTCTCAAAACCTCAAAAGAAAGCTTTTAAGCCCCTTTCAACAACTCAATGTTATTGAACCAAAAAGCAAGCTGCTGATCCGTAATATCCGGCAACATAACGAAAAACTCACGGCACTTCATCTCATCTTTAAACAATTGATACTGCCAAACACCATTACTACCAATACTTACGAAATAAAACTCGTGTATAAGGCCAATGACTGCTTGTTTTTCACCAAACGAATATGGAGGCACTTGTTTGATTTCAAATTGATCTGGTAAATATACATGCTCTTCTCGTTCTATTTTTAACACTTGCTCAGCAAGCTCACGTTTATTTTCGAAAAAAGGCAATTGTAAAATTCGCTCTTGTCTTGTCATACGAATAAAAAACCCTTTCTACTACGTTACAATTTTTCTTTACAATTTATTATCGAATTAAGTTCACAACTTCATTTAATACTTCATCTGAAATTTTAATTACTTTCGCATTTCCTTGGAATCCGCGTTGATATAACATTAAATCAACGAATTCTACAGATAAATCTACGTTTGCACCTTCTTGTGCGCCACCACGTACTTTTCCTGCACCGTTTTGACCAGATACGCCCATTGCTAAAATACCAGTTGTATTTGTCGCTGTATAGTTACCATTTCCGTTTTTCATTAAACCGCCCTCATTTGGGAACATTGCAACAGCTAATTGACCAGCAGATTTCATACTTCCATCAGAATATTTTACCATCACATATCCACCGTCAGCAATAAAGCAATCTTTAACAGTCGCCGCCGCTCTACCATCTACGTTTGTTACTGATAATGTTTTCTCTGTCGGATGGTTTGTTAATTTACTAAAATCTAAATTTACTGTTCCGCCATTAAACGGAATAGCTGCTCCTGGATTTTGCTGATTTGGATTTCCTACTGCATCAAATGTCATATTACCACCTGCACCTTGAACATCCTGAAACTCTGTTTCTTTTTTCGAATCATTACGCATCTGTACTTTATATGTATAATTATGTTCGCTCGTTTGTTTAAATTCTACACGCATTGTCCATGTATTACCGGCATCATCATATACAGGCAATTCTTGCGTAATCTGTTTTGCATCAGTTGGAATATTCCCTCCGATTACTCCTTTTGACGTTCGAATACCACCGATTGCTGATCCCATTGGAATTTGCAACGGTCCTGGAATACCAGATAAATCAACTTCACCAGTTGCTGCATTTGCAGGATATGCGAATACGTATTGGCCTTCTGTATTCGTAATATAGTAATCTGAAGATATCCCAAATGTACCTTTACGCGTAAATTCCGTGTTGCCGCCTTTTGAATCACCAACTACGAAGAAACCATTACCTTCCATCGCTGCTTGTGTTTTACCACCCGTTAACGTAATTGTACCATCGCTATAGTCCGTAACTGTTCCGCTCATTTTCACACCGTTACCGATACTTTTCGGGTTCGTTCCTGCGTATTTACCATCGCCTTTTGCACCAATTGAATTGTTGTATAATAAATCATCAAACATTGCTTTTTGTTTTTTATAACCAACTGTTTGTGCATTGGCAATATTATTTGAAGTAACACTTAATGCATTTTGTGTTGCATTCATTCCTGTAATACTTGTATATAACGCTTTAATCATAACGTATGGACACTCCCTTATGAATTTGTTATTTTTACTTCTTCAGCTACTTTTTGATCGTCTTTCTTTGCATCTTCTGGATTCGTTTCTCCAATTGGTTTATCAGACACTCTTTCCACGAAACGAAGAGACACTACTTTATTATCAATAACGAGCTGTACTTCGTTATTTTCTGCAAGGCGAACTGTTTCTACTTGACCAGTTACTTTGTTCCCTTCACCGTCAATACCTCTTACATACTTTCCTAAAAACTTCATTCCACCATCAAGCGCTGTCGAATGCATCGTCGTTCTTAAAGAGTCAACTGCTTTTGTCATATTTTGTACTTGTTCCATAAGAGATAACTGCGCTGTTTGGTTCATCATTTGATTCATATCCATCGCATTAAATGGATCTTGATGTTGGAAACTCGATAAAAACAATTTTAGGAAATCATCTTTTCCCATTACCCCAGGAGTTTTTTGCTCCCCTGCTGAAACTCCATTTGTTTGTTGAACTGGCGATTGTACACCGTTAACAGGTACATTACTTTTTTGCGCTCCTGCTTGTAACGGAATATGATTTGTACTCGTTGTATTTAATCCAACTGTTGGCACGCTTTATTCCTCCAATAATCCCGCAAATTCTTTTGATTGTTGTTTCTCATGTTTCGTATTTGCTAATTTTTGTTTTTGCCTTTGCTCTTGTTCTCGTTGTTCTTTACGATGTTCATCTTTTTCTGAATAACTAATTTGAATATTAATTTCTTTTTCTTTTAACTTTAGCTTCAAATCGTCAAAAATCATTTCAACACGTTTTTTCGCATCGTGTTTTTCCATTTCTACATGAACCTCAATTTGATCTCCATGCTTTTTCATAAATACAGTTAATGTACCAAGTTTCTCTGGATTTAGCTGGAATAAAACACGTTCTTGTTTCACTACAAACTTTTGCAGAGCTTCTACTTGTGCTTCCATTTTCTTGCCTAAGTCAGGCAATGTAACCTTCTCAGCTCCACTATTTTGTTTTCCTATTTGGTCAGTACCCGTTGCTTTATTTAATAACTCAGCTCCGGCTGAACTGGAATCATTTAACTGATCGACTTTTGGTAACTCTACCTTCACATCATCGCTCTCTGCTTTCGGGAGTTCTACTTCCTTAGACTCCTCTTGTTTCTTTGCAATATTACAAGTTTCTGATTCTACGACTTTTAATACTTGCAACGTCTGCTCTGGCATTGTCACCTTGTCTAACGCCATTTGCATTGTATCTTCTAAACATATGACATTTTTAATATTCATGTTCGAAAGGAGTTCTTGTAATTGTTGTAATTCAGCTGCAGGCAATTCGTTCAGTTTAATATTTCCGTATTCTTTATATAATTCTTGTATTTTTTGTATGTATTGATATAACAATTCTGGCTGCACACGTAATTGCTCAATTGCAATCATTTGCTCAGATACAGCTAGTAATAATTGTTCTGTCTCTTTTTTTTCTTCTTTCTTTACAATCGGCTCTTCTTTCGTTACCGTTTTTTTTGCGAGAAGATATTCTTTCTTCTCTTCTTCTGGTGCTTCTTCTCGTTTCGGTTTCTCCGTTTTCGGCTGTTTTTTATTTTCAATTCTCATTGTATTATCGAATGAAGAATTTTCATTTTTTGATTGCACTTCTAGCCCTTTATCTTTTTGCGGAGGTAAACTTTGCTGCACCGGTAATACAAATTGTATCACTACATCCACCTCATCCGTTCATACACATTTTTAAATCAAGAAGCATTTTTTCTTCTAACTTTTCTTTTACTTTCACAAGCTTCTTACAATCTTCTTGATACATTTCATCAATGACACGTTCTTTTTCTTTTATTTTCTCTAAAAGGCTTTCATTTTTTTGAATAAAACCTTCTGTTTTTTTAATTTTCCGATTCCATTCTTCTATTCTTTCAGGTGAAAATGTATGTGAAGACAGCATACCAGCCATAATACGTTGCCCAGTTTGTACGACTTTACTACGTGATTTCACAACATACAGATCATATTCTTTTTTTTGTTCTATTTTTCTTTTTTCAGCTGTTAGTTCGTACACTTCTTTCAAGATTTGTTCTTTCTCTTGATTAATCTGCAATTTTATCGTGTCGTACTGCTGCTTATCCACCTGTTTTCATAGCCCCTTCCTATTATAACGTTCCCTTTTTCTATTATATAGTTTTTTTACAAAAAAATCTGTGAAATATTAAAATCAAAAAAATAAGACCTCAAAGGGCGAGGTCTTATACAATATGGTACATCGCTTGGACAATATCTTCAAAATGAAAGCTATCCGTTCGACCTTGTTTTAAAAACTTATTTATAGCTTCCACTTTATTTTTACATTCAAAAATATAAGCATTTTCTTCATTTTCTTGAATTGTTCCTAATTTAAAATACAATTCATTCTCTTTATAAATAGATAAAATTTTTCTCATTTCATTGGCAAGTTGCCAATGATTCTGCGATACGATTTCTTCCATAATCCTACTCACCGAATCTAGTACGGAAATGGCAGGATAATGGCTAAGCGTCGCAAGCTCACGCTTTAATACAATATGTCCATCTAAAATACCACGTGCTAAATCTGGTACGGGACCATTTAAATCGTCACCATCAACTAGTACCGTATAAATACCTGTTATAGAGCCTTTTTGCGTTTTTCCGGATCGCTCTAATAACTTTTTCATATAACTTTCCATTAACAGTGTTTTACCACCGATCGGTAATTCCTTTACTGCAATATCAACACTGCGGCGTGCATCAGCAAAACGAGTAACAGAATCCATCATAAGTAGTACATTATTACCTTGATCACGGAAATATTCGGCAATCGACGTTGCAAGCTTAGCCGCACGCAGTTGCATAAGGTGACTTTCATCTGACGTCGCTACAACAACGACGCTTTTTTTCATACCTTCTTCGCCTAATTCTTTTCGAATAAAGTCTTTTACTTCCCGGCCACGCTCACCTACTAAACTAATAACGTTAATATCAGCTTTTGCGTTTTTCGCAATCATTCCAAGTAATGTAGATTTCCCAACACCCGATCCAGCGAAAATACCAATCTTTTGACCGATCCCAATCGTTAACATAGAATCAATCGATTTAATTCCCGTTTCAAATACATCTGTAATTTCTTCACGCTCAAATGCATGAATCGGCGGTGCATCTAATTTTATTTTTTGCACTGGAATATTTTCAACATCTTCGTTTAACACTTCTCCATTTGCACTTAACACTTTTCCAAGCAAATGATTACCACGGGGCACAACAACATCTTCTGCAATTGATGTAACTGAATCTCCGTAACACACCTTTTCTGTCTGTTCAAATGGGAGTAACATATTGTTTTCTTTTTCAATTGCAATAACTTCACATAAGACGCTATGTTCTCCAACGAGACAAACATCTCCAATCTTCGCTTTCGGACCTTTCGCTACAAAAAACTGCTCTTGTACACTATGAACTTTGCCAACTTTCGTATAAAACGGCGTTTCAATAAACGTATTCCATTTATTATGTTCGTTCATGAGCTTATTGTTCATACCTTTTGCTCCTCAAACAACTTTTCCTCTTCCCATTTATGACGAAGTTTCGCAAATATAGGTGCAAATTTAAATTCAAAAAACTCTTTCTCTTCTTCCAAAACAAATTCGCCAAACTGTAAAGAAAAATCATACTTCCATTCTACTAATTGTAGTAACCAATACTCTTTCGTATTTTCTTTCTCTTCTTGTATACGCTCAAATGTTTCTGGATGAACCGTTATAGTTAATTTTTCAAATGAAGTAGGCAATGTTTGCACGATACCTGTTAAAATCGGCAAAACGTCTAATAATCGTGAATCTACCGCTTGATTCACGATTTTTTCTGCTAATTGAAAAGATTGATTCCATAATAACTCTGTCCATTCATATGCCGTTTCTTGTTGCTCTTTTTGAAACTGTATACGCGCTACTTCCATCTGCTCCATTTGTTCATGAATATGCATTTGAAACTGTTCTTTATCCTGTAACAACCGCTGACGCTCTTGCTCTAGCATTTGCTGCTGCTGCCTTAGTTGATGCATTTCAATATGTAATACATCTTGCTGTGCTAGAAGTTCTGCATAATCTACTTGTATTTCTTCTTGGGCGTGAACTGATATTGGTTTCGGGAATTGTAATTCATACGTTTCTTCAGAAAAAGAAACAGAATTCTTCGGAATTCTGTTTTTAAATAAGGACATCATCTTCACCTCTTTGAACGATAATTCTTCCTTCTTTTTCTAGTTTTTTCACTGTACCTGTAATCGTTTGCTGCGCTTTTTCAGCATCCGTCATCTTAAGCGGTCCTAAGCCATCTAACTCTTCTAGAATCATCTCTTTACGGTTTGAAGACATACATGTAAATAATTTCTCTTTAATTTCTTCTTTTGCAATTTTAATTGCTTTCGCAATAACACCGTTATCTGTAATTTCCTCTAATACGCGGCGAAGTGCAAGATCTTCAAGACCGAGTAAGTCTTCAAAGACAAACATATTTTCTTTAATTTTCTCAGATAACTCATAATCGACTTCATCGAGCTTTTGAAAGACTGTTTTTTCAACGCCTCGTGAAACGTTATTTAAAATGTTCACAATCGTTTTCAATCCATCTGTTTTATTAATAGCACTAAATGCCATATTATTTAATTTTGCTTTTAATAACTCACCAATTTGATTAATTAATTCACCATCTACTTGCTCTAGCTTCGCAATGCCCATTACCGTTTCTACACGTTTATGATCTGGTAATCTCTCAATTAATTGAGATGCTAGTTGAGGCTTAATATAAGAAGCAATAATTGCTATTGTTTGTGGCGATTCATCATTAAGCACTGTAAGAAGTGGCTCTAAATCTGTTAGTGAATTTAAGAATTCAAACGGATTATCTTTGTTGTACCAAAGGTCTTCTAATAATTTTTCCAACTCGTCTTCTGGCATATTTTTAAATATACGGCGAATGTATTCTTTATCTGGAGTCACTAAATTCAATTCTTTTACATTTAGTTCATACAGAAACTCCCCTAGTACATTTTCTAACGTTTCTGGTTTATATATACGAAACTTCGCAATTTCACGAAGTAACACTTCTTTTTCCTCAGCCGTCATATATTCAATGACTTTTGCTGCCACCTCTTCGTCTAATGTACGAATGAGGATGGCAGCTTTTTCTTTGGAGGAGATTTCATCTAACATTGTTTTTCCTCCCTTACTATCCGTTTAGCCATTTTTTAACAACTTTTGCAGTACCTTCTACATGCTCTCTCGTAGCTTCCTGCACTTGGTCATCTAATGTAGGTTCTGCCGGTTTCACTGGCACTGGTTCTAGTTTTGGCTCTGGCACTATTTTCTCTTCAGGAATTTCCATAATGCTTTCACTACTAGCAGCAACTTCCTCTTCTGCTAAGTATTCATCATATTCCTCTTCTTCTTTCTTTTTCTTACGTCTTGCTAAGAAGAACCATAATAGGCCACCAAGCGCTAACAATCCACCTGTAATTCCACCGAATAACCACCAGTTAATGCCGATTTTTTCTGGCTCTTTCTCTTTCTCTACTTTCGGTTGATCAAACTGAACAGTTACAACGTTAACTTGACCATTTATAAAGTTTCCATTCGGATCAGCTTGAAGTCCAGCAGCTGTACCAATTGCTTCTTTAAACGTTGTCATATCAATTCTTCGTTTTACTAACGTATCATTATCGACCCATACAACAACATTTGTTTTTGTTAATTCCGGATGTTTCTTAATCGTTTCAACCGTTTTATCTATCTCATAGTTTTCAACTTTGTTACCATTTTTATTATCGTAGACGATTTTACCATTTTGATTATTGTTCGTACCGTAGTTTGGCACTTCACCATTCGCTGTAATACCAGCACTTGGCTTCGTATCCGCTCCTTCTTGCGCAGTAGAGCTTTCCTCTTGCTCTTGTTTACTGCGAAGTACACCTTTATCCCCATATTTTTCTGACTGACGTGTAACTTCATCATAATTTACAGACACTTTCGTATTCACTTTATATTCATTTGGCTTAAACATCGTCATTAACGTCGCATCAATATCTTGCTTTAATTTACCTTCAATTTGTTGTTGCATCTCAACTTCTTTTTCATAAGAAGAGGAACTAGTAGAATGTGCTTCATCTGCTCCTTTCGAGATAATACCTTTTTTACTATCAATAACACTTACTTCTTCTGCTTTCACCCCAGGAACTGCCGCACTAATCATTTGCTGTATACCTGCAACTTGATCAGCTGTTAATAGTTGTCCACGTTTCACACCAATAGTAATTGCTGCTGTTCCCTTTGCCTTTTCTTCATCAAAAATGGTTTCTTTTTCAGGTAATGTAATTTGCACATTCGCCGTTTCAATTGTCGCAAAGTTTCTTACAATATCTTGCTCCAATTGCTTTTTCGTACCGACAATCTGCTTCATTTTCTTATCTTGCTCACTTGAACCGAGCGAGCTTTCTAATAAAATTTCCTCACCGCTTTTTGAATTAAACGGTAAGCCCATTCCATTCATTTCTTTTCGAACCCATGGAGCATCGTTCTTTTGCACTCGAATCGAACCATCGGCTGCTAATTGGTAATCAACACCTAGCTTCGATAATTCTGCTGTAATCTCTTGCTTATCTGTATCGTTTAAATTTTGATATACAACAACATATTTATCTGGCAAGGTGAAGTATAAAAGTGCTCCTGTTACAATCGCTAAGAGCGCAGCACCAATTACTAACTTATGCCACGTTTTCAACGATTGGAAAACATTTTTTATCTTTTCCATTTAAACACACCCGTCCATTTTCCTAAATTTGCATATTAATTAGTGACTTATAATTCTCAATAAGATTATCTCGTACAAGAGCAGCCGTTTTCATTTGTGATTCAGCTTTCTTCTGCTGAATTAAAACATCATGCGTTTCTCCTACCCCTTTTGTCAGTAAATCATATACTGCTGTTTGTGCATTATTTTGCGTTTGATTCATATCTTCCAATAAATCAATAAACTTTTTGCCTTCAACTACAGATGTTTCTGAAGTTTTCGGTACGCCAATTGGCTGAATTGCTCCAAATGGCTGTGTATTTAACATTGGTTGGATTTTCATATTTCCCCTCTTCCCTCTTATCCTCGGCCGATTTCTAAATCTTTATCGAGCATTTTTTTGTTCGCATTTAATACACTCGTATTTGCTTCATACATTTTTTGAGCAACCATTACATTCGTCATCTCAGCTGTCACATCAATGTTCGGATAACGTACATATCCTTCTTCATTTGCATGTGGATGCGTCGGATCATACACAAGATTTTCATTTCGATCCGTTTCAATACTTTTTATTTTCACTCCGTTAGTAGGAGCTCCATCTAGCATACTTGCAAAACTATTGTTTGATTCTAGCACCACACTTCGGCGGTGATACGGCTCTGCGCCCGGCGCTCCCGTCGTATTTGCATTTACGATATTGTTAGAAGTAACTTCCATCCATTTTCTCGCTGTAGTTAGTCCTGAGCCACTTGCATTAATTGCTTGGAACATCGTTGTCTCTCCTTCTACTCTTAACGTCCACGTGCTGCTTGGTTAATTGCGTATTGCGTATTAATCGCATTAATTGAGATACCGTATAATTGGTTTGTTTTCATTAAATCTAGCATTTCTGTCGTTACGTCCACACTATTTCCATCTTTATTCGTTTGCATTGATTTCGTTTGAATCTTTGCATATGTATTTTTCGCATTTACTGTTGGTAAGTGCATTTCATTCGTTTGATATAAGTCTGAATTACTCTTTAAATCCGCAGCATTTTTTTTGAATAGCGGATTATTCATATTCATTTGTTCAGCAAATGTTACATCTTGTGCTTTAAACCCTGGTGTATTCGCATTTGCAATATTACTAGAAACAGTATTTCGCTTCGTTACTAAATAATTCATATAATGACTAACATCACTAACTAAGTCCGGCATATTCCACACCCTTCTTTTTTCCATCATGCTCGCTTACGGCATGATCATCCACTGATGGAAGTTTCACTTTATTATTCATTTCCTTATATGTATTTATTAAAATGTTATCTATTATGTACCCTTTCATATTTTATTCCATTTTCCCATTGTTGTCTTTAGAAAAATACAAAAATATATAAAAGAATAAAAAAACTGTATTCACTTAGTAATCTATATAACATTTCTATATAAGAACAATAAAATAAAGTTCATTTTTTTATTATTTAGATTATTTCTGTTTTTTCATTACAGTCATAAAGTGAAACCTCAATCAGCGGAACGCTTTTATTCAAACAACGGAATGGATTCCCCTTATAATAAGGAGAACCCGTTTCCATACTTTACAATTAATATTTACCGTAAAACGAATTAGCTTTCATTCGTCCATCATTTGTCATAATCATTTCTTCCAAAATCTTTTGCTTATCTCGAATATGTTGAGCTGCCTTTATTATTAATGGACTCACTTCCGCTGCAACATCTGCTCGCGTCTTTTCATCCAAGGTCATCATCCAGCGATTTAACATAGCACTTTTCTCAGCAAATTCTTCATCTGACACTTGCAATTCACCGATTTCATTAAAACAGCCGACAAACGCTCGATAAATATCATTGTTCATTTTCGAGTGCTCCGCGGTAACCGTCTATTAAATCTTGTAACACTTGTACAATCGCATCCATGTCTTTTGCTTCACGCGTTACTTTCATCGTCTGAATTTGAATGCTAATCCAATCGTATAAACCAAATAGACTATCATATAAATCTTTAGTAATCTCAGGATTTAATTGAAGCTTTAACTCTTCAAAAATACGTTCTAATTTTTCAAGAAGTGCATCTCCTTCTTGTAGTTTAAAAGTATTTAAAAGCTCTTCTAAATTACGAAACTCAACGATACATCTTTCATAAATAAAAATTGTATTTTTAATTGGATTACTCGTCATAATATCATTTTGCATATAGCGTTGCCATGCTTGCATACGATCACGTCCTTAACTTTCATTAATCATCACTTTTTTGTTTTGTCATTGCTTTAATTGTTTTTAGTTGGCTATCTAGCGCCGCTAATGTACTTTCTAGCTTTTGATACTTCTTCACAATCTCATCTTGTTTTTGCAGATTTTGTGTTTCAATATCTTTAATCTTTTTATCTAAATCACTTACACGTGAATCGATGTTTTTTACACGTTCTCCGACTACACCTTTATCACCAAATAGTTTATCAAGTGGTTCTTCCATCATCTTCCCTAAACCGTTAGAACCAAAGAAAAATTGCTTCGCTGCATCCGGCTTGTCTTTTAACGCTTGTGTTAATTTTTCATCATTAACTTCCATCGTCCCGTCTTGCTTTAATTGAATTCCAAATGAAAACAAATAATTACCGTCTTGAGAAAATGTTACGATGTTATTCATCGCTTGACGTACACTTTGCATAATAGCTTGACCTTGGAAGGCTCCACCTTTTCCAGCAAAAATATCTATTGTAGAAACAGCTTTATTATAATCAGCTACCATTTTTTTAATAATATTTGATGCGTCTGTTACATTTGAATCACTTACTGTAAACTTCAGATCAATACCTTTTACTTTTGAATCTGTTGTTGTACCTGCATCTGGTTTTTCTTCTACTTTTGGCTCCGTTACTTTTAACAATTCAATTTTCACGCCAGGAAGAGCTTCAATTGTATTCGTAGGACTTTTGTCCTCGATACCGTTAATACTATATATAGCATTTTTCGCTTCATTAATAGTATTTAATTTCATTTCCGTCTTAGTTTCACTGTCTTGATTTGTGCCTGTCCCTTTAATTTCCACCTCTGAATAAAATAGTTCAGTAAGTACGTTAGGTGGTGTACTTGCTAATTTAATAGCGTTTGCCTCTCCTTCTTTCGTAGAGGACATAAAAATTTTATTACCAAGTGTATATGCTGATACCCCATAATCCCCATCATTAATTTTATTAATTAAATCTTTATATGTCATATCAGTTGTTACTTTTAGTTCTTTATCGCCTAGTTTTATTGTTTCATTTCTTGGAAGCTTCTCATTTATATTATCAATAGAATTAGAAGCTATTTGATGACGCTGTGCGAGCTGTGTAATCGTCATATTAAAAGTTCCTGCAATCGCTCCACCATCAGCTTTTACATTAATATAACCGTCTTGTGTTGTTGTAACTTTTTTCTCATTCCCTTTAAAAGCCGCTAAGTTTTTAAATGTTTGTGTGAAAGAACTAAATTCTGATTTTAAACTTGTGTATAATAGTTTATCTTGTGAAAGTTGGTTCTTTTCATTAGCATACGGTGTTTTTCTCATATCTAACGCTTGCATTTCTAATTCTACAAAGTTAGATGTATCGATCATATTATTTCCGAGGTTCCAGATCTGTTGTCTACCGCCAATACCTGTTAATGTTCCTGCCATGTTGTCTCACTCCTTATTGTTTACATGTAGTCTAAAATACTCGTTTTACTCATCGTACTAACCGCTTTAAGCGTCGCTTCATACGTTGCATTGATATATGCTAGGTCAGAAATTGCTACCGCCAAATCGACATCTTCAATTTCTTTACGGTTTTCTTGAAGTGCTAAATTTTGCTCGCTTAAAATCGTTTTAAACGTCTCCATTGTATTCATAGTTGAACCAACTTCAGTTGTACGGTTAATGATGCTATCTAAGTTTTTCTTATTTTCTCCTAATAGTGGTTGCAAAGCTTTTTGATCACCGTTATTCAGCGCTTCACTCATCTGTTTTAACGTTTTTATAACCGGTGATAATAATTCTTCTCCGTTACGAAATGCTTTTAATTCATAGCCATCATTTAGTTGCCAGTTCACATCATTTTTTCCACCTTGATACGTACCATCTTCTGTGAATGGAACTTGCTCAGCACTATCACCACCGAAAATATAACGGCCTTGCTCTTTCGTATTCGCTAAATATACAACTTGTTTTAAAATTTGATCAATCTCTGCACCGATTGCCTTCAATTCTTTTTCGCTATTTGTTCCATTTAACGCTTGCACTGTTAATTGATCCGCTCTTGTTAAAGATTTAAAAACACCTTGTAAAGTATTTTCAGTTTGTGTTAATACATTTTTCGAATCCGCTAAATCTTTTTGCATTTGTTCAATATTTGCTAAAGAATGCTGAATCGCAAATGATTTGCTTGCCGCAAGTGGATCTTCACTCATAAGAAGGTTTTTCTTCCCAGAAGTTACTTGATTTCGGTGGTATTGCTGTTGCACATTCAAATCCATCATCTGATTCTTCGCCCAGTTTGCATTTTGAAATGTAGATACTCTCATCCCTCATCTTCTCCTTTATCTATATTTGACTTGGCGCGGGGAAGCAACCACAACTGTACGGCTATTTTCTTCCCTACCATCCAATCATTTCATATCTCTGGTCTTACACGGCTTGGTCCACTAAAAGGCTCTATCCGCTTCCACACTATGCCGGATCCTCTCTCTACACATAAAAGAAAGAGACGTTTCGTTTTTATTTGACATGGCTGTTCTCTAACCTAACCTATCCCACAACCACTTCATATCTCTGGTCTCACATCGCTCAGTCCACTAATAGGCACTGACCGCCTCTATCTAATGCAGGACCCTCTCTCTACACATAAAAAAGGGGCTTCGTTTCTATTTGACATGGCTGTTCTCTAACCTAACTTATCCTACAACCACTTGATATCTCTGGTCTCACATCGCTTGGTCCACTAATAGGCACTGACCGCCTCTATCTAACGCAGGACCCTCTCTCTACACATAAAAAAAGGGGCTTCGTTTCTACTTCGCGTTATCTAATAATCGAAAACAGACTGTCAAATACTTCATTCATCGTTGTAATGGCCTTAGAGTTTGCCACGAAGTATTTCTGGAAGGCCATTAAATTAACCATTTCCTCTTCCATATTGACGCCTTCTATACTCATCTTTTCTTGCTGAATACCTTCTAATAAGTCTTTATGAATATTTTGATAAGCATTCACTGCACTTTTATCAGAAGCTACACCAACTATGAATTGGTCTAACGCTTGTTTATAAGAAAGACCTTCTTTATAATCTCCATCTGTAATTCCTGCCAGTTTATTTGCTGTTTCAGCAGAAATTTTCATTTTTGAAACATCTTTTGCGAATTCAGGATTTAACTGAATATCTTTCGCATGATCTCCAACGAAGAAATCTTTTCCCATCACTGTATTCACTTGATTTTTCACAGAACTCATTAAGTCTTCAATATTTTTCTTATAACTAGCAATCTTTCCTTTCGTATCTATTGCTGATTGAATGGCTCCACCTGTTAAAGGAATATCCGATCCATAAATCGCAACAGTCATCGGTTCGCTCCCCTTATTTAATTGAAGTGGATATGTGTCTTGTCCATTTACTGTTAAAACGCCATTCATTCTAACACTCGTGATATTAGGATTCATAGATTCATAAGACACTTCTATATTGGCATATTTAGACATCTCTGTAATAATGCGATCACGTTCATCTAATAGTTGATTAGGTACTTGTGTTCCTGCCTGTCCAATTTTTTTATTCGCTTCTGCTAAACTAGCACCAAGACGATTAAATTCATTGACATGCGCTTCAATATCTTCTTTCGTCTGTACTTCCGCTGTATCTAAGTTTTTCGCAAGACGATTTATTTGACTTGTGAACTTTCCAGTTTCAGCAACTAATGTATCGTAGTAGTTTGATTGTTCTGGATTTTTCGCAACTTCACGAAAAGCATTAAAAAAACCATCCATTAAACTAGATAATGAATTCTTTCCTGTAGTTCCTACCATAGACTCTACTCGTGATAAAGTAGAATTCATATATGCATAGTAAGAGAACTGTGACAACTGATCATTAAATTGCTTCGTTTTCACTTCATCAGTAATTCGGTCAACACCTAATGTTTGTACACCCGAACCAATTCTCTGTCCTGGCGTATGACCATTACTTGCTCCTACAGACCCTAAATTCACGGCTTGACGCACATAGCCAGGTGTATGAATGTTAGATAAGTTTTGTTTCGTCGTTTGTAATCCCATTTGGGCCGCTAGCATACCAGATAGCGGTGTATTATAATCAGATAACCTCATAATGCTTCACTTCTCCTTTACAATAGTTCATTCATAAAGATTTGCGAATTATTGTTTTTCTCCAAATTGTATTCAGAAACGGAGTCTACAATACTCTCTGTAGTTTTTAATAGTACGTTTAAGTAATATTGATTTTTCAAAAGAATCATTTTTACATTTTCTTCTAATTCATTTAAACTTTTTTGCAATTCTTCTATTTTTTCAATTTCTTCCGGTGAAAAATACGAAAATAGCGAACGCATACGCAATGGTTCGACTTTCTTTTCTTCACAAAACTGAACAACCATCTCCTCAAAAGAGCGAGATAATCCTTTTACACCTTCTATGTACTGCAATTGTTCCACTTGCAGCTTTTGAACTGCATTTACATTTTTATGTTTTAAATTCTCATATATTTGTTCTCCAAGCGTTTGAATATTTTCATATGCTTTTTGAATGATAACAAGCTTTTCATATAATTGTATGTACATATAGCTTCCTTCCCTTTTACAAGACTAAATTTACAATTAAACCATGAATTTCTCCAATTTGATTTAACATTTCTAAATGCCCTGTTTTCGTATTAATTAAATTCATAACATCTTCCATTTCATTTAATCCCACTTCAGCTTGTTTTACAATTGTCATTTTCTGCGAATATCCATAACGCGGATGACGAGACATAACGTCTTTATATTGCAGTAAGTTATCAACGTAAAAATTCAAAAATGATTTCACAGTATTTTTGTATTCCATAACATTATCAAGCGTTAACTCTAATTCAATTTTCTCTTTAATTTCCCCAATGTTATCAACTAACGCTTCCATTTGTTCTAACAATTTATCTTTTTTCGGATCTGCATGCAAATTATCCGAAAATGCAAGTCCTGTCCTGACATTTGCTTCTTTCGGCATTTGAGTAGCAGGCGGTATATGCGATAAAATCGGATTGTGCGAGATAGAACGCAGCATATATATCACCTATTTATTTTTTTATTTCTTTCAAAACTTAATCGTAAAATCCAGTTATTTATAATTATACTCTGAACACTCATATTTTGCAGTTATTTTTTATAGAAGATATGTTACAATTTAGCATGAGGTGGCACAAATCTATGAATATTTTTCTTTGTGGTTCAAATCAATTAACAGCATTAGATCAAGAAGAAATAAAAAAATTTTTAATTGACTATGCTCACAAACATAAAATTTACATATTATGCTATAAAGCTATTGAAAATGAAGTTCTTCGTTTTTTCATTGAAAACGACAGACTCGCTCAAAATTTATGCCTTTATACGCTACAACCGTTACATGTATTAACAGACGAATTTCAAGAAGTCGTTGATTATTTAAAAAAACACGGGGCTGAATATATTGCTTTTGATCATCCTTCCGACTCCATTTATCGATCAGATTATATGTTTTTTGTAAAGCAAATTGTCGAAGATACTGATTTAGTTCTCTGTTTTTATAATGGGGATAAACATACGTCTGTCATTCCTATTGACATTGCAAAAGAAGCAGGAGTTGACGCAGTTATTTATGATTTACCAGGCTTACATGAAAAGCAGATGAAAAAAAGCTTTGAACAAAAAATTCGTATGATGTAAAGGGGGAGGCACAATATCGTTATTGTGCCTATTGTAAATATGAAAACTGAACAAGATTATGATCATTTTATTACGAGTTTTAAACAGCTATTTAATATGGATATCGCTTCCTATAAGCAAGATAGAATGCGCAGAAGAATCGATGCTTTCATTTCAAGAAAAGGTTTTGACAATTATATAAAATTTTTAAACAGTTTACGCACCGATCAAACATTATTTTTAAGTTTTATTGACTACATTACGATTAACGTTTCAGAGTTTTTCAGAAATAAAGAACGCTGGCAAACACTAGAGACAAAAGCTCTACCAAAGCTACTTGAACAAAATAACGGCAAATTAAAAATTTGGAGTGCTGCTTGTGCTGCCGGTGAAGAACCATATACGCTTTCTTTAATCTTATCGAAGCATCTAGCTCCGTTTCGGTATGACATTCAAGCAACGGATCTTGATTTTCATGTTTTAGAAACTGCGAAGCGTGGTCAATATACAGAGCGCTCTTTGAAAGAATTACCTAATGATTTAAAACAACGTCATTTCACAAAAGAAGATGATACATATATATTGCATCAAAATATTAAACAGCAAGTTACATTCAAACAACATGATTTATTAATGCAGACATTTGATACGAACTACGACTTAATCATTTGTCGAAATGTAATGATTTACTTTACAGAAGAAGCCAGAATAAAGCTCTATGAAAAATTTAGTCGTTCTTTACGAAAAGGCGGCGTACTATTCGTTGGTAGCACAGAACAAATTTTAACACCCGAACGCTACAACCTTCAGCGTTTTGATACATTCTTCTACGAAAAAATATAGAAAAAGGTCGTCATAATTGAAATGACGACCTTTTTTTATTATATAATACGAATCAATATAATACCTATAACCCATATAAAGAGAAATAGAGCTGTAACAGACCATTTATGCTCTTGAATCGTATGTTTCAACGCATGCGATAATTGCGTCATATTCATTTCTGCAAGTGCTCTCCACACACTTGCATCACGTTCTTTAGAAATGCGATCCGTACCGCTAATTAAAATTGTTTCGTTAGACAATTTTGTCATGTAAGCTGTAATAACTGTGCTCATTAAATTCGTATTTCCTTCTGATGTATCTTGTTCCACTCTAGAAATGAGCGCACTTACATCAAGTAACGGAATATGCACTTTTCTTCCAAACGAAAGCTGCACTTCAGCAAAATCATACGTTCCGTCTAATAACGGAACTCCCTTTATATGCGCTTGTTTAATAAGCCCCTGCAAACTTCTAACAATTTGTTCATAGGTTTTTTCCGATTGCTTTCCTTCCTCGGACAACATATGTAGCTTTGAAAACAACTGCAACACTGTATCCATTTCCTTAGAAAGCATTTCTTTTACAATCTTTCCATCACCTAAACTCGCAAGTATAATCCCTATTTCATTATTTTTCGAAATGATTTGGGACTGCCCCGTAAACACAAGGTTACTTTGTTTTCGTTCTTTCTGAATTTCATGTTCTGAAATAGCTGCAGGCTGTTTTAATGGGTGTAGCGTCTTATTTTCAATTGTAGTACGTTTAATTTCCATTTAAGCGCCTCCACTACTATCAAATTATTAGCCCCACTCTTTATTACTCTTTAAAACTAAAAACAGTACAAATAATCCTGACATAATAGCAAACACATTAGAGGCTTGTACTCCCTGTTCACTTTTTTCTTCTTTTTTCTCTTGTTCTTCTTTTTTCTCTTTCTTTTTAGAAACGACTTGATTGTCATTTTTGCTTTTTTTCTCTTTATGAGCCTTCACATTATTTACTTCCTTATTGTCTGTCGCTGACTCTTTTATAACGTAATTGATTTCCTCTTTCTCTTTCAACGGCTCTTTTATAAAATAGTTTACTGTCTCTTCTTGTTTTGGGATTTGAACAACTGGAAGTTTTTCTTCCGGAAGCGGAGTCGCTATTTTCGAATCTTCCTGCTTCTCAGCTTCTTTCTTATCTTCTAGTTTATTTTGATTCTCATGTTCTTCTATCTTTTCATTATCTTCCACTTTTTGTTCGATAATAGAAATGATATATTCACTCTCTGTCACAAGTTTGTTACCTGCTGCATCTGTTACTTCCACAATAAGTTGGTGCGGACCACTAGGTAACGCTTCTGTTATTTCAATTATTTTCTGCCAATCCAGGTCGTGTTTATTATAGTCTAATAAAAAAGTAATATCGTTACCTTCTTCTTTTCCTTTTAATATAACTCGCACTTCTTTAACAACGGATTCTATATCTACCGTCTTTACTCGTATATGAACGGATTCTCCCTTTTTCCGTTCAATGAAGTTCTCTTTCGCCTCATCAATAGTAACCTTCTCTAACTTCGGCAATTCTTTATCTATAGTCGGTGTTTCGTTATTTATTCGAATGAGCGGAACATTTAATTCATTCTCTATTACTTCTTCCTTCTCATCTTCTTTATAGCTTTCAACGAACTGAAGGTTCCAATTACCTTGCAAATCATACATTCCGACTTTGTAATTAGCGACCCATCGTTTCGTTTCTTCTTCATACTCGAAAGATAATACTCTCTCCTGTCTATACTGCACACCATTTTTTTGTAATTGCAATACACCTTTTACACTTTGAATGTTTTTTTCATTTGGCTCTACAGCAATTCGCAATTCTTCGCCAACCTGTAATTCCTGCTTATTAACTGTAATAATTCCTCGGTCTGTTTCTATCTTTCTTTCTTCTCGTTGTTCTTTCTCCTGCTCATTCTCTACTACTTTTTTTTCATCTTCAACCGGGGGTATTTCCGTTCGTTCCGACTGTTCCCGATCTTTTATATTTTGCTCTTTTTGCTCTTCTTGCTCATTCACTTCACTTACATTTTGCTCTTGTACACTTATTTCTTCCGCTTGCCCCTGCAACGGGAAGAAAGTACATATATGTAAAAATAGCAAACTCACTAGAAAAAACTTTACGTTTTCCATCTATTTGTTCAAACTCCTATAGCGATTTCGTCACTTTTACTCCGAAAAATCCATCTACATTTACAAGCTCTCCATAAGCAACCAATACATCGTTCACATAAATTTGAATTGGTTCATCAATATCTTCATCCAGTACGACCGCTTCATTTTCTTGTAAACTTAAAATATCTTGAATTGTCCTCACTGTACTTCCAAATACAAATTTAACATTCATTTCTACATTTTGTAGAATAGATGCATCCATATACACTGGCTCTACCTGTTTAACTTCTTGATATTCAATCGGCTGTATGACTGGTGCCGGAATTTCTTCCTCTTCAATAACTTCTTCAACTATTACTTCTTGCTCTTCCATCATCGGATAAAGAAGTCGTCTAACCATTTCTTTTGCTTCTGATATTGGTAGTATTTGATACATCTTTGACTGAAGAAGGTCACCAATTTCAATGTTAAACGTAATTTGAACGAGCTCGTCCACTTCCATCGCTTCTCCCAAATATTCCATTTCTTCTTTTAACGAAACAAATTTAACATCTGGTGGTGTCATATCCATTTTTTCTTTAAATATTTCTGACATTGCTGTTGCAGCATGCCCCATCATTTGGTTCATGATTTCTTTAATACCGCTTAACTCTAATTCACTTAGTTCTTTATCCGGATCGATCTCACCCGTTCCCATCATCATTAAATCTACCATTGTTAAAGCAACATCTTTCGTAAATACGAATACGTTCTCATTCTTTAATCCTTCAACAAAATCGACATTTAATATAACAAATGGGACTGGCACTCCGTCATAATGACGAACATTAATTGCCTCTACATTTGGTGTACTAATAGAAACAGGCTGATTTAAAAGCGTCGATAGTACGGTTGAAGCCGAACCAATTGAAATATTCGCAATTTCACCAAGCACATCTTTCTCTTCTTGTGTTAACTGCTCTTTCTCAACATGTTCTTCTACAACCTCAGTTTCCACCACTTCCGTCTGCTCTTCTATTCCTTCTTCCACACCACCAGATAATTGTAATAATTTATTTATCATTTGTTTCGCATGTTCAACTGAAACAATTTGTACAAGTTTAGAGTCTATAAGATTATCTATTTTTAATTCAAACGATACTTTAACAATTACATTACTTCCATTAATACTAGAGATTTTCTCCATCTCTTCCTTAAGTTTCACAATTTTGATTGTAGGTGGGGACATATCCACTGTATCCTGGAAGAATTCCGACATAGACGTTGCTGCGAATCCCATCATTTGATTCATTGCTTCTTGTACTGCACTTAGCTCTAATTCACTAAGCTCTTTCCCTTCTTCAACTACCCCTGTTCCCATCATCATTAAATCCGCAATAGATAAAGCGACGTCTTGCTTTAAGACAAGTAGATTTTCCATATCTAATCCTTTTGTGAAATGGATATTTAATACAACATGCGGAATTTCAACATTACTTGTATCATATAAATCCACCAATTCAATATGAGGAGCAGTAATACTTACTTGCCTATTTAAGATTGTTGATAATACAGTCGAAGCTGAACCAAATGATATATTTGCAATCTCGCCAAGAATATCGCATTCTTGAGGCGTTAAACGCTCATTTTCTTTTTCTAGCACAATCGTGCTCGTATCCCCTTTTGTGTGTTGCTCAGGCATTTTCCCTGCCTCCTCATTTCTGTTTTTCTTTCAACGATATAAAGTGAAACTTTAATCAGCCCGCACCAATCGGGCGTTTACGGACAGTTAATCTCCCACCTAACTTCTTTGTTCCAGCCGCATTTTGAGGTGGGAGTTTTACTGCCCACAAATAGCGGGATAAACTTTCTATTACACTCGTTATATTTATCAAACGTATTATTCCCACAATATTTGCAAACGACTATTGTTACACACTCAATGAATAGTTCTAACCAAAAAGCTCCCCAATTGTATACAAGTGGGGAGCTTCCTTCATTCCTATTATAAACCTTCTGGGTTTAAAATGAGGACCACTCGTCCATCACCGAGAATTGTCGCACCAGAGAAATAATTAGAGCTCTCTGCAAAGAAGTCGCCTAATGACTTTAAGACTATTTCTCTTTGACCGATAATTGTGTTGACAATAAGTCCATAGCTACGATGTGAATTACGAACAATTAATACAGGAACCATTTGACTATCATATGATGCAAACGCATCATCTACTGTTTTTTCACCAAATACAGTGTTTAAATGTTTTACTTCAATAATTTGATTGCGATAATTTAAAACATCTTTTCCTTGTAACGATTGAATATCTTCCTTTTGAATTCGAATCGCTTCGACTATATTACCGAGAGGCAACGCATAACGCGTATCGTTTGTTTGAACAAGCATTGATTGAATAATAGACAATGTTAACGGAAGTTCAATTCTGAATGTACTTCCTTTTCCTTCCTCAGAATCAATAATTAAATGCCCACCTAAACTATGAATCGTATGTTTAACAACATCTAATCCAACACCACGTCCAGAAAGGTCAGACACAACTTCAGCTGTACTAAATCCTGGTTGGAAAATAAGATCATACACTTCACGATCCGTTAATTTATTTGCCTCTGTTTCTGTTATAACACCATTTTTAATCGCTTTTTCTAATACTTTCTCTTTATAAATACCGTTTCCATCATCAGTAATTTGAATTACGACATGATTTCCGCTATGGAACGCTTCTAATTTAATAGTACCTGTTTCATTTTTGCCGGCATCACGGCGTTTTTCAACAGTCTCAATCCCATGATCAATCGCATTACGAATTAAATGAACGAGTGGATCACCAATTTCATCAATAACTATTTTATCAACTTCAGTATCTTCACCTGTAATTTGTAAATCGATTTTTTTCCCTAAATCTTTCGCTAACATGCGTACCATACGCGGGAAACGATTGAAAACTGTTTCAATTGGTACCATACGCATATTTAATAGTACATTTTGAATATCTTTTGAAATATCCCCTAATCGATTTAAATGCTCGATTAACTCCTTATTTTGAATCGTTTCTGCTAATTCATCAATTCGTCCACGCTCAATTACACTTTCTTCAAACATATTCATTAATGTTTCGATTTTTTCTAACTGAACACGAATAGAACGATTCTCCACTTTAGCATTTTTCGTTTTTGTAGTACGTTTAGTTGACGTATTGCTCACCGGTTGAATTGGCAGTTCTAACGATGACTCCAGCTGTCTGGTTTCAACCTGTTGAATCGTTTCTTCCACCTGTACGCCTTCTTGTACTTTATGACTACCTTGCTTCACTTCTACTTTCTCAATTTCAGAAACATGAAGCACTACTCGTTTCAATTCTTCAACACTATGATCGGTATTCATATATACTGTAAACTCAAATCCAAAAGCATCCGCTTCAATTTCTTCAATGCTTGGAACCGTTTTTTGTATATTACCTAAATTTTGTAATGCTTCAATACACATAATGGCACGTACTGCTTTTAAAATAGCTTGTTGTTCAACAGTTATATATACTTCATGCGAAACTGTATCATCATTATTTATACTACTTTGCTCTGCATTTTCCATAGAAGCTTCTACATTTCCGTTCAATAATGCTTCTAATTTAAATTTCGTTGATACAACATCTATATTACCCATTCCGCCTTGCTGCACATCTGCAACCATCTTTTCTAAATTATCAATACATTCAAAAATAACATCAATAATATTAGCATTCACCATCATATTTCCATGACGGATTTCGTCTAAAACACTTTCCATCTTATGCGTTAAATCCGCCATTTCTGTAAATTCCATACTCGCAGACATACCTTTAAATGTATGAGCTGAGCGGAATATTTCTCCTACAACACCCATATCGGCAGGATTCCGTTCTAAATTTAGCACATTTTCATTTAGCGACTGTAAATGTTCTTCTGCTTCTTCAAAAAATATATTTAATAGATCTGTTTGCACTTTAATCCCCTACCTGTCTAACAAACATTTCATTTATGTATAACAATTTAGTGTTTTAAAACAAGAAAAAAGGGGGCCACATATCTATCTACTATCATTGTTTTGATTTCTTGTGGCACCCCTTATATTAGCTGTTTGCTACTTTTGTTAAAGCTTCAATAACACGATCCGCTTGGAATGGCTTTACAATAAAGTCTTTTGCCCCGCCCTTAATCGCATCTAACACCATACCTTGTTGTCCCATTGCGGAACAAATGACAACCTTTGCACTCGAATCAATTTTCATAATTTCTTTTAATGCTTCAAGTCCGTCCATTTCAGGCATCGTAATATCTAGTGTTACAATATCAGGTTGAAGCTCTTTATACTTTTGAATCGCTTCTACCCCATTCTCTGCTTCACCGATAACTTCAAATTCAGAATTACTTTTTAACAAGTTTTTAATCATTGTTCGCATGAACATCGCATCATCTACAACTAAAATTTTATGTGCCATTCTTTTCGGTTCTCTCCTTACTATGTATAAAAATATCTTAATATTTCACCTTATCATTCTCACTCATTATACAAAATAAAACGATAAAATTTAATATTTTTTTAAAAGAATTTCTGTATTTTTATTATTTTATTACTAAAATAGAAATATATTATTCCTTAATATATATTACAACGCGGCGGTTCTTCTCCCAATTTTGTGGTGAATCATTTGGTGCTACTGGTTTTGTGTCTGCATACCCTACCGCTGCTAACCTTTTACCATCCACATTATACACTTCAATTAAATGATGAATCATATTAGCTGCACGTGCTGAAGATAATTCCCAGTTGGAAGGGAATTTTTCATTATGAATCGGTCTGCTATCTGTATGTCCTTCTACAACAATTGGATTTGGTACCGATTGGAAGAACCCTACTAATTGACTAATTACTTCTTTCGCTTCCGGCTTAACATTCGCATCACCCGTATCGAATATTAAATTGTCTACTATAACGATGCTAACACCTGTATCTTCTCGATATACATTCACTTGACTAACACCATTATTATCCACATATGCTTTTAACTTTTTATACAATTCATCCATGCGCTTTTTTGAAACTGCTTTTTCATCATTTTTTTCATGTGAAATATCTGGTATTGTATTTTCCATTACTTTTGCATTTACTTGCTCCGCGTCACTGAACTTTTCAAGCATCTTTGATAATTTTACTGTATCTTGCTTTGAAGTCGCAACTAGTAATACAAAGAAAGTTAGCAATAACATCGTTAAATCAGTAAAAGTCGTCATCCAACGAGGCGATCCTTTTTGCGGTCGCTTGCTCATCATACCACTCCTCAAACTACTAGGCTGCTCGTTTTTCTTTTTTTATCTTCGTTTCATATACGTATGTATCAAGTTTTAACTTTAATTTGGAAGGAATTTGTCCTCGGTACAGCTCTGAAATTGCTTCTATTACAAACTTCTTCTCTGTATACAAATCTTCAATACCGCGATACACCTTTTCAGATAACGGTATTGCAATCATATTTGCAATCAAAGATCCATATAATGTCGTCAACATCGCAACTGCCATCCCTGTACCAATTTGTGAGGTATCTTGTAAGTTTTGCAACATAATAATAAGACCAATTAATGTTCCTATCATGCCCCATGCTGGAGCGAAATCACCAATTTTATCTAATAATGTCGCTCCTTTTCTTAACTCATACACTTCAGTTTCAACATCTTTCATTAACACTTCTTTTAATTCCGCTTCATCATAGCCGCTTAACATTAAACGAATTCCCTTTTGAATAAAAGGATTGTCTACTTGCTCTCCATCAACTTCTAAAGAAAGTAAGCCGTGTTTTTTAGACTTTTTCGAAAAATCAACGAACAAATCCGTTAACTGTTCTAAATCTTCTTCTCTTCTATGTAAAACAGTAAAAATACTTTTCGTATATTTTTTTATTTCTCCAAATCTATATGCCACAACGATTGTCGCTGTTGTTCCTCCTATAACGATTAAAATAGATGAAACATCTAAGAAGTTTTTAAAACCTTTTATTCCACCGCCGCCAAGCATGATTGCCGCTATTACAATCGCAAAACCTACTATAATGCCAATTGGGCTAGAAATGTCAAACTTCCTTTTTTTTCTTTGTGGTCTAGCTAATACTTGATTTTCGTCTCCCATATTCCTGCCCTTCCTTTTCATTTTTATAAAACATTTTTTTATTTTAATAATGCGTTTTCACATATAACATTCATTATACGCTTATCATCTATTTATCGCAATATACTCATAAAATTGACACATTTCATTTCCATATTAGAATTATAGTATGGAAATATGAGGAGGATCACGATGGAACATAAAATTTTGCAAGTCATTGCATTAGCAGAAAAACTAAAATATGAAATGCGTCATAGTTGGATTTCTAACGGACGTCAAGAAAGTGTCGCTGAACATACGTGGCGTATGTCCTTAATGGCTATCTTAGTTGAGCCTTATTTGGATCAAAAAGTAAACATAGAAAAATTACTTAAAATGGTCATAATTCACGATCTTGTTGAAGCAGAAGCGGGCGATATTCCTGCCTTTGATACAATGAATAGCCGTGAATTACAATTACAAAAACAAAAAAATGAGCAAAAGGCTATTTTAAATATTAAACATACACTAGAAGGTTCTCTTGGTGAAGAATTATACGATTTATGGATGGAGTTCGAAGCGAAAGAAACGTATGAAGCAAAAGTTGCTAACGCGCTTGATAAACTTGAAGTGAAAATTCAGCATAACGAAGCTGATATTGATACTTGGCTACCAATTGAGCATAAAATGACTTTCCAAGTTGGTAAACATACAGATTTTGACTCTTTCTTGTCTAAATTACAAAAAATCATTGAACAAGACGGAGAAAAAAAATTAATCGCTGCTGGCATTGATGTTGAAGCATGCAAACAGTAACCATTTAATTATGAAATAAGACACTCATTTTGAGTGTCTTATTTCATAATTGTTGATATTGCTTGCTTATAAATAAGTTGTTGTTTTCCATCTACTAACATTAAGACTGTAAATCTATCTACTCCAACTACTTCCCCTACTATTCTTACTCCGCTCTTTAAAAATGTAGTAACTGCACCTTTTTCTTCTTTTATTTGTTTATACAACTCTTCTTGTAAGTGTTCCATAAATGTTCTCCCCTTTACAAATAAATAATCCTAATATAAAAAAATAAAGATTAATCACTTATATACTTTGTCTTTTATATTCATAAACTTATTAATTAGTATATCCAAATCTCGACTAAATAACAAAACTTTATTATGATCTAATCCATGCCTAGCAACAAGTTGAATTAACTCTTTCTTTTTGTGTTCTATTTTATTGTGTAATTGTCCCATCTCCATCTCTATACTAAAACTCCCTTTTCCCATAATATTACTTGTAAAATTATAGTACATTTTCACTCATAAAAAAATAAAAAAATGGTTTTTTTTACAAATTTTATATTTATGGAAAGAAATTTTAATGTAATTGTAAGTTACATACCACTTCCATATTGTTTTACCATTTTCAAAAAAGCGCTATGAAACAAAGTGAATATCATATTTAAATCAGATCAAAGGCTCTTGTCTAATTAGAAGTAAGACTTGCTCCTTTTCCAAATAAAAACATATCTTATAAAGTAATCCATTAGTTATATAGATTAATTTCCTAAAAAGGAGGAAAAAACATGAGCTTTGGTGGTAGTTGCGCTGGTTTCGGCGGTGGATTTGCTTTACTCATCGTGCTATTCATCCTTCTAATCATTATCGGATGTAGCTGTTGGGGTGGCGGCGGAGGGTTTTAAATATAATACGTATCCTTTTCGCTAAACCCTAAATGAATAAAATATGTTAACTAAAAACTATACGAAAACAGCTCATATTTGAGCTGTTTTTTCATACTTTCGTATGAATTAATATCCTTCTTTTAAGTGATTTCAATAAACAAAGCATCGTTTAATATAAAATAAGAAACATTTTTACTAAGGAGGATTATAATGATTAAAGGTCTTTATGAAGCACATTTACCTGTCTGTAATTTAGAAATTTCGATACCTTTTTATGAATCACTGGGGCTCAAATTATATAAAAGAGACAAAGATATCGCCTTCTTTTGGATTGTAGAAAATGCAAGTTGGATTGGTCTTTGGGAAGGAAAAGAATACAAAGTTAATTATCATCCATCCTTACGACATATCGCTTTCCAAGTAAGCTTACACGATTTAGAAAACGCGATACACTGGCTCAAACAGAAAGGAATTCCAGTGCGAAAAGACTTTGGAATGGAGCCAATTGAGCCAATCGTTTTTCCCGAGCTAGCACACGCCTCTATATATTTTAATGATCCTGATGGAAACAGTTTAGAATTTATTGCAAAATTACCTGTTGGACTACCTAAAGCAGAGAAAATGTATTTAAGTGAATGGAAAAAACAAGTACAGGCATCACTTATAGATAAGGTTTAATTTTTCATGTCAATTTCTTATTACAGGCTTCTTAAAACAAATACAAACTTCAAAAGACTATTTTATGGTCAAACATTAAGTGTACTTGGGGATTGGTTTCATACTGTCGCTTTATTAACACTCGTCTATAGCATAACAGAATCTTCATTTATGTTAGCACTCACCTTTATGAGCAAAGGGTTACCTCAACTTCTTCTGAGCCCATTCATAGGCGGAATTGTAGACCGTTTTTCAAAAAAGAAAATTATGATTTTTACCGATATTTTACGAGGAATTATCGTCCTCACTTATTTATTAGCATTCTACAAGATTGAAATTATTTTCGTTTCTAATATATGTTTAGCGGTACTCTCTTGCTTATTCGAGCCTGCTAAGCAATCAACCCTAAAAAATATCGTACATCAAAAGCATTTAGTAACCGCTAACTCTCTTTCTAGTACAATCAATGGTTTTATGTCTATTATGGGAGCATCTTTAGGTGGGCTCATTGCACAATCTTTAAGTATCGAGATTGCCTTTTTTATTAATAGCCTATCATACTTTATTTCAGCCTATATTATTTATAAAATAAAGATCCCTTCTCGTGACGCTTTTAGCATGAAAAAAGCATTTTTTACTGATATAAAAGATGGTTATACATACATATTACAAAGAAAAATTATTTTATCATTAATTCTCGTCGGAATTTCATGGGGAATTATTGGAGGTGCTTATCAACTACTCTTAACAATCTATGCCGAAAGAATTTTCCACTCTAACATTGGAATTTTATATACGGTTCAAGGGGCTGGCCTTATGATTGGTAGCCTTCTCGTTAACCTGTATATATCTAAAAATGAAGACAAAATGAAAAGAGCATTTGGTTGGGCCTATTTACTACAAGGAATTTTCTTTCTCGGATTCATTCTATCCGATCAACTTATTATCGGTATCATTACATTACTCTGTATGCGTATAGCAGGAGGAATCATCGTTCCACTTGATACGACATTGCTACAAATGTATACAGAAGAAAACATGATTGGTAAAGTTTTTTCATTTCATTATTCCATTTACGGATCTCCTATTCAGTTATCTATGTTTATAACAGGATGGCTTTTAGAAATTCTTTCTCCGCAAGTTATTGGTAGCCTGTTAGCTATATGCTGTATTTCCGTTAGTTTTATATGGCTTTTCTTGTTTTATCATGGGGAGCTTAGTGAAGAATCTACTATCACTTAATGGCATGTATATGTACATGCCATTTTTATTTATGTCGAAATTTACAAGAAAAAGGCGATTTATTTCTCTTACATTCTAATTTTTTAGAACGTACAATAAATTTAGATTATAAGAAAGGAGCTAACAAAATGTTTGAGGATCGACTTACCATTTCAGCAGAACAACAAAAGCTAATTTCCAATGCAACTCGCATTCAAATTCTTCACCTTTTAAAAGACGAAACACTCACTGCAAAACAAGTATCTACTAAACTAAATAAATCTGCTGGTAGCGTTCACTATCACATCCAAATTTTATTTGACGGAGGCTTACTTGAATTAGTAGATACAAAGGAAAAACGGGGGATTATTGAAAAGTACTATAAAGCAAAATCTGCTCACTTCTATATTGAAGAAGCAGGCACGGAAGGAACAAATACAGGGAGCCATATTGTATCTCATTTATTTTTAACTCCAGAGGAATTACAACAACTCACTTGGGAGATCTCACAAGTTTTATTACGCTGGGAAAGCAAAACCGCTCGTCAATCAGTCTCAGAGGAAGAATACGCTATTTCCTGCGGGATAAAAAAACAATGAAAGAAAGGTCCATATACACATGAAAAATAAACTATTATTATTGTCGGGCACAGGCATTTCTCGTTTAGGTGATTTTATGTACCTCATAGCTCTAAACTTAATGGTGTTAAATAGTACAAACTCTCCCGCTGCTGTAGCAGGCCTATGGATTGTCGGGCCAATTGCCACCGTTGTTACAAAAATATGGTCTGGTAGTATTGTAGATCGATTAAATAAACGGTCAATTATGCTCATCACAGATATTATTCGAGCAGTTCTCATCGGCTGTATTCCACTATTTGACTCTATTTGGGCAATTTATATTTTTATCTTTTTGACTCGCATTGCTACATCATTTTTCGATCCAGCTTCATTCACTTATAAAACAATGCTCATACCAGCTGAAAAACGTGCTCAATTTAATGCTTGGAATAGCTTGTGTACAAATGGGGCTTTTATTATCGGTCCGGCTCTTGCTGGGGCACTTCTTACTACATACTCAACCAACTTTGTTATTTACTGCAACTCAATTTCATTTCTACTTTCTACCATTCTCATTTACTTCTTACCAAATATTACATTACAAACCGAACAAAACGAAGAGCAAACAACTACTTTCGTAAAAACATTACGCAGTGATTGGAAACAAGTTTTTTCATTTGCACGAACTGAAACTTACATTATTCTCGTATTCGTTTTATTTCAAGCTACAATGCTTGTCTCAATGGCACTTGATTCACAAGAAGTTGTTTTCACAACACAAATACTATCCTTGTCAGACACAGAATATAGCATGCTTGTTAGTATAACCGGTGCGGCTTACGTTTGCGGTTCATTTCTTGTCTCTCTCTTTGCAAAACGATTACCGATTCAATATTGTATCGGCTTAGGTATGATTTTCACAGCAGTAGGCTATGTGATTTTCGCCTTTTCAAATTCATTTACAGTCGCAGCAAGTGGGTTCATTTTACTTGGAATCTCTTCTTCCTTTGCTGGTACTGGATTTATAACATTTTATCAAAATAACATCCCAGTACATATGATAGGACGTATCGATAGCGTATTTGATTCAATAAAAAATTTCATTCAAATCTTTTTCATTTTAGCAATTGGAGCATCCGCACAATTTCTTTCCGTTCAAATTACTGTGATATGTAGCTCTTTACTCATTCTTTTCCTTTCCTGTTTATTAGCAATCCGGGTAATGACTCCTTCACGAGAAAAATATTTCAAAAATACAGAATCTTCACTGGGATATTAATTGCACGATAAAAAGCGGCTATTATGCCGCTTTTCTACATTAAATACTTTATAGCTAGAAGACCAATTGTTGCAATTACGAAAATATTAATAAAGATGTAGAAACCTTTCTCAAAATCTGTATACTTCTCTACTTTTACTCCACGTTTTTTTAACTCCATAATAATCATTGCAATTTCATGTGCATACTTAATGCTTCCAAATTGTATATAGCTGTTATTATATTTAATCTCAAAGACATTTTTCATTTTTTATGTTGCGAAATAGATTGTATATCTTCTATTGGCATACTATGTTCATTTGTTTTTTTAAAATAACAATCTAATCCTTTCATGATCACTCTTTTATTTGTTAAAACGATATAATAATAAAAAGTAGCTCCTACGTAATATATATTTGGTATTACTTTATTATTTGCCATATATCCTTCGTCTACTAACAGTTCCTCCTCAATTTCTTCACCAGCTTGTAATTCATTGCGAATTGACTCTTCTAACATTTGTAAAGTTAATTTTTTTAATAACTCTCCATTTCTCACATAATACTTATCTATATTTATAGAATCATTCGCTTCTTTCTCTAAACGTGTAATTTCTTCTTCTGAATATTGGAGCTCATTTAACATCGATAATAATCTTTTATCCATATTACACACTCCCCTTCCACAGTTTTTGAAGTTTTTTCTTCCCTCGAGAAATTCGGTTGTATATATAATCCGCTGTTACTTTTAATTCTTTTGCAATATCGTCAATGGAATACCCATCAATATACCTCTTTAAAAAGATATATCGATCCTTTTTATTTAAATCTTGCACTATTTCAATAATCTCTTCTTCTTGTTCTATTTCATAACTATCATGGATACCTTTATCTTTATCTATTTCTACGTCTTTATCCATTTTGTTCTCTCTATGTACTTTCTTTTTATATTCCAATGCCTTTAATTTAGTAATACCAATCATCCAAGATTTTAAGTTTCCCTTTTCTATATCAAATTGGTCGATATTAAACCAAATGACAGTAAATACATCGTTATAACAATCATCTACATATTGTTTTTCAATAGGGGTACTTAATGATTTATGAATAATGTATAAAACTAATTTTCCATATTGATCAATGACTTCTTTCAAAGCATCTTGATCACGTTTTTTCATAGCTATAATTAAATCCTCCTCAGAATCGAAAATCATAAACATCTTCCTTCCTCAGTTCCCCTTTAGCAGCTGCTTTTACTTACTATTGGCATTTCATTCTCATTTTCTATCACTTTTGTAAAAATTTATTAATTTTTATTTTCATTTTATATAATAACAAATAAAAACCGAAGTTGAGAAAGCGAGTCCTACTTTCTTAGCTTCGGTTTTTTATTTGATTTTATTACTTAAACTAACGTCTCACCACATACTGTTTTTATATTTTTAAAGTAGTGAAGGTTTTCATTACCTTCACCTTCATCAAACAAATTGAGCTGTTTCATAATTTCAACAGCAAATTCAACATACGCAGATCCTACTGCTGTTATGACTTTCCCATCCACAGTTACATCTTTATTTTGTTTATATTCCCATTCATGTAAATGCGCTAAGTGTTTTTCATCTAGAGTTAATGATGTTGAGAATTTCTTCTTATTAAGCACTCCGGCTGCATGTAGTAGAGCTGTCCCTGCACAAATGCCTGCTATCCATTTATTTTGCTTATGTAATTCTTTCACGATAGATAACAGTTGTTCATTTTCTAAATGGCGAAAAATATGCCCTCCTGGTACAATAAACACTTCGTAATCCACTACTTCAATATTCTCTATAGAGACATGTGGTTGACACAAAAATCCGCCTTCTCCCGCAACTGTTTTTCCGTCTACAGTTGCTGTTATTATTTCGAATTCCTTACTTGTCAAAAATAAACTCGCTATATTCACTTCAAATTCTGCAAATCCATCAAATAAAAAGATTAAAGCTTTCTTCATTTTATCCCCTCCCTCTCTAACCAATTCGAAAACAAATACATTTCTCCTCCAAAAAAAGACAAACCCACATCTCAGGTTTGTCTTTTCAATCATTTTTTATTTAATCCTTTCTCACTCAAAAACTCTTTCATATGCATTCTCTTCTCTTTTGACATAAATGTGCTCATTGATTCCGTCCATGTTACGTTTTTTTGATTTGACGATCTTTCTTTGTAATACGCACTCATCGTTTCATCATATTCGTTTAATAATTCATCATATTTCTTTTCATCGTATCCATTTTCATGAAGAATGGCCGCTACCGGTAAACGTGGCTTAACTCCATGATCTTCATCTGGTACGCCAACTGTCATTCCGAATACCGGATATACTTTATCCGGTAAATGAAGCAATTCACTCACTTCTTTCGGGTTATTACGAATTCCGCCAATATAACAAATGCCGTATCCTAATGATTCAGCTGCAAGTGCTAAGTTTTGTCCAAATAATGAGGCATCTACTGTTGCTACAATAAAGTCCTCTACTCCCTCATGTTTAATTTCTGTTCCATGTTTCTCACATGCAGTTTCTAGACGTTTTAAATCCGCACAGCATACAAAGAATGCTGCACAGTCTTTCACATGACGATTCCCGGATAATTCAGCTAGTTTAGCCTTTAGTTCTTGATCTGTTACATATATAAGAGAATACGCCTGTACAAAATGTGAGGAAGCCGCATGCTGAGCAGCTTGCACCATTCTTTCTACTATCTCTTTTGAAATTGGTTCTTCTTTATATTTACGAACTGAAACGTGTTGCTCCATTTTATGTATCATCTCATTCATGAAAATCACTCCTTCTTTCTCTTCATAATGAAAAATTAACATATCTTTTTCATTATTCACAACTTATAAGCACAAAAAGAGCAATTCTTTTCGAATTACTCTTTTTTAATGTCTATTAATACGGTATATGAAATTATATCGGTCGTTTCGACAAAGGATATCGACTTATCAACAAATAACGAAAGATTTATATGCTATTATGCAATTGTTGTTAAGCTGCTTTCAAAACTTTAATTCCTTTAACAATATTCCAAATGAAGTAATAAATTCCTACAAGAATAAACACTGCATACGTTATAACCATTCCAATTCCAACGCTCTCAGATTGATTGAAACTTAAACCGTATACCCCTGATAAAGCTAATCCACCAAATAAGATTGCGTACGGGAAAATATGTGACCAAAATGCTTTTTTTGCGTGATATTTCACTTCATCTTCCGCAACGAAGTACACGATAATTGGCAGTAAAAATGGTGCAAAAAAGATACTAAAGTAACATAGCGAAGATAAAATATTATTTCCTTTCATCCGATTCACCTCTAAAGTTTTTTGTTACCTTCATTATGTCAGGAAACCACTTTAGAAACTATCGCTTTACCTTTCATGAACATGACATCTTTGTAAGATTTTTCTCAAACTAAAACCCACCTGATTCCAGGTGGATTTTAGTTTGAGTTTCACTATATTCGATTCATAAACCAATATTGCGTAATCGCTAAATATTCTCGTACATTCGATTGAATAATAATTGGCTTCGGTGTTTTCGCCGGAAGACCTTCTAATGTCAACCCTTGTTTTTCTGCAATCTTTTTTGCTCGGAACATATGAAAATCGTTCGTTACAATCATCCCTTTTTTCATATGTTCAGGGATAAGAGGTTTTGAAAATTTAATATTTTCATCTGTGCTCGTCGAACGGTCTTCCATTATAATGCGGTCTTCTGCAATATTTTGTTCCATTAATCCTTGTTTCATCGCTAATGCTTCTGTAATATCTTCACCTTTTCCTTGGCCTCCAGATACGATAGCAATTGTTTTATCATGTGATTTTAAATACTCAGCTGCTTTATCAATACGATATTGCAATGAATAAGAAGGTTTTGTTCCATTTACTTTCGATCCTAGTACAATTATATAATCCGCATCGTCAATTGCATTCATATGCCCATGCTTATAGATGTTATATTGTAAAAACCCCGCATACACGGCGAAGATCATTATAACAACTAAAATGTACTTAATTATTTTCTTCTTTCTCATATCCATATACTCCTATTCCCTTTACTTCCTTCATCATAATATCCATTTATTTGTTTGTATACAGCCAAATTCCAATTCACCCTAATTCATCCTATAAAAGGTAATATTTATATTACTTTCGGGAATAGTAAGTACAACTTCACACGAAGGAGTGTCCCTCTTGCTTCTCTTTTTATTTAATGTATCGTTCTTTTTTATCTTATTTTTACTATCACTTAAGCTACTTGGTAAATCTGCATTAGCACAACTAACCCCTCATGATTTTGGGGCTATTATTTTTTTATCTTATTTAGCTTTTCAAGCCATACCAGTCGCTGGTGCTTTACAAGCATTTCTCGGTATGGTCGTTATTACATGTTTGCATTTACTTCTTACCAAATTAAGCTTACTCAATAAACTAAATCGTTTCATTCTCGGACACCCCATTATTTTAATTAAACATGGTGATATTATTTTTGAGAACTTACAAAAAAGTAGATATCCGATCCCTGAATTGCTTTCTAATCTTCGCGTCGCCGGATATCCAAGTGTTCATGAAATTGAATACGCTATTTTAGAAGCGAATGGAGCCATTAGCATTTTACCAAAGCGAGAACTTGTACCATTGACTCCAAAAGATATGAATATAGATGTTAAGTATGCAGGGTTACCAATTGCTCTTATCGTTGATTCACAAATTCAATACGATAACTTAAAGTTAATCCATAAAAACGAAAAGTGGTTACATGCAGAGTTAAAAGAGAAAGGCGTTACCAATATTAAAAACGTTGCTTTCGCTTCTGTGCAGGAGACAGATGGATCTTTTGCGATTAGTTTAAAAGAATGAAAAAATCCCCTTACTTGTTCAAGGGGATTTTCTTCACTATTGCTTCTTTCTCTCTCGCCATGTTTAACGGAACAGGATGTTTCATACGATTCATCGTAAATACGATAATTGCTGTCAATACTTCCGCTACTGGCATAACGAGCCAAATTCCGGTTATACCAAATACTTTTGGCATAATCCATAACAATGGAATAATAAATAGTAAACCACGGCTCAAAATAATAAGAACTGATTTTGTCGTTTGTCGCACTGATTGGAAATACTCTCCATACACAATGTTATAGCCTAAAAATACATATTGTATAAAGAATAAACTAATACCTGTTAACGTTAACTCCAATAGTTCTGGGGATTGAACATCAAACAAACCAATTATATATTTCCCGAAGAATAAACCGACAACAATTGCTACGCCTCCGAGTACAACTGCAGTTTTTACAGCTAACCGTAATCCTTCACGCAGTCTTTCTGGTAAATTTGCACCATAGTGGAAACTAGCAATAGGTTGTAATGCGGCTCCAACACCGAAGAATAATAGTAATGTCATTGCATGAATACTATTGACCATCGCATAAGAAGCGACACCTACTTCTCCTGCATATTGAACAAAAGCGATATTAAAACCAACCGTTACAATCGCTACTGTAATCTCAGTTGTAAAACTTGGGAAACCAATCACCATAATTTGTTTAACCGTATCCCATTCAAAATGGAATTTCGTCCACTTTAAAACACTACTTTTTCTAAAGAAGTGAGTTAATAATACAAGGAAACCAATTGCCGCCGAAAGAATAGTTGCTGAGGCAGCACCTGTTACGCCCCATCCAAAGATGAAAATAAAGATATAGTCAAACACTATGTTCAATACAGCCGTTACGACAAGGCCTGCCATTGCTAAATTAGGATTTCCATCGTTACGTATAAATGTGCTTAAAATATTTTCTAAAACGTATATCATTCCAAATGTTAATAACACTTGTAAATAGTCTAACGCATATGGCAAAATCACTTCATTTGCACCGAATAGATATGCTATATCTTCTATTCTCCATAAGCAAATAGCCGCTAAAACACCTACGATAATAACTGCCACTGTCATAGATTGAGTAAAAATAGACCTTGCTCTTTCCAGTTTATTTTCCCCTAGTGCAATGGAATATAACGTTGCTCCGCCCATTCCAATCCATAATGAAATAGAAAAGAAAATTGAAAACGCTGGAATAGCTACGTTTACTCCAGCCAAACCGTTCGCTCCAACTCCTCTACTAATCATGACCGCATCAATCACAATATTAACCGACATTAATACCATCCCAAGAACAGCTGGTATTAAATAAGTGATAAATAAACTTTTAATAGGTTTTTCTCTTAATTTTTCTGTTGTTTCCATCATATAAATGCTCCTTTTTCAATGCTCTGTTCACAGTTTAAACCTTCAAGTTACTTGAAGGTCAATAGAGAATCGAAAAATATATAAGCCTATTTTTTAACAACAGGTATTTGAATTTCCGTTACTTGCTCCCTCGGATTTTCTGTTACAGACCAATCAATTAACGCAAGCTCAAGCGCATCTCCGCATACTTCGTATCCTTCGTTATCAATGTGATTTAATAATTTCGTATACGTTGCATCTGTTTCTTCATATGGTCCATGGTGATAAGAACAAGCAAATATTCCTTCTTTTATTTCATCTGAAGTATGCAATTGAAAAGGCATGTAATCCAATAAAATAAACACACTGTTATATGCTTGAAACTCATTTTGAAGTAATGCTTTTTTGGAAACTGTTACACCGATATCTCCAGAAAATAAACTATTATCAATTTGCTTCATATTTTTTTGTAGCGAATGGATATAATATTCAAACATATCATCCGTTGTATTTGGTGCAACTGCAATTGCTGTTATTTTTCGCTTCGGTATCGTTTTATAAATAATTTGATTCGCTTCTGATTTCGTCGCTTTCTTCATTAAATGGATTTTATGTTCCATTTTTGCCAAAGCATACTCGATTTCTCTTTGCTTTTTCAGCATCATTTCTTGTTGTTTTTCAAGTAAACTCAGCGCATAAGACGGATTTCGTTCATCAATATATTTCTTTATTTCCTTTAACGGGATATTCAATTGGCGTAAAAATTTAATCGTATCTAATAGTGAAAACTGATCAATTGTGTAATAGCGATAATTCGTTTGCGGGTCCACAATGGACGGATGAAAAATTCCTTTTTCATCATAGTAGCGTAATGTAGATTCCGCTATATTATGCATTTTTGCCATTTCTCCAATTGTAAAACGTTTGTTTAATAACATATGCCCTTCTCCAATTCATTATAAATGTAGCCTTATTTCTTCTTATTATATAGTGATTCCCTCCATACCTAAATCGAATCCTATCATGAAAATCTGCTATTTTTTCATTGATTTTTTATAAATTTTATTATATATTGATTACAGGTTCAAATTACAAGTTCAAAAGAACTTGTAATCAGACCCTTTGTTTAATGGTTTTTTACATATTTTCATTAGGCAAATTCCGAGAAATCGTATGATAAAACTAAAAATGATGAGGAGAGGATCAGATGGAATTCGAATTTTTCTTTCAAATTGCACTTATTTTATTAAGTACAAAGCTCGCTGGTGACCTTAGTGTTAGATTAGGTCAACCTTCTGTACTGGGTAAATTAATTGTCGGTATCGTTATCGGTCCAGCTTTATTAGGTTGGATTGAGAATTCAGAACTTCTAACGCAATTAAGTAATGTCGGGGTTATTCTTTTAATGTTTATGGCTGGACTTGAAACAGACTTAAAAGAATTAAATGAAAACCGTAATTCTTCTTTAGCAGTCGCAATTGGAGGTATCGTTCTTCCATTTGTAGGTGGTTACGTTGCCGGTCTTGTTATGGGCATGGAACAAGGGAACGCTGTCTTTTTAGGATTACTTCTATGTGCGACAAGTGTTAGTATTTCCGTTCAAACACTTCGCGATTTAGGTAAGATGAAAACACGTGAAAGTACAACAATGCTTGGAGCAGCTGTATTTGATGACATTCTTGTTGTTATTTTATTAGCATTCGCAATGAGCTTCTTAGGTACAGATGATGTGAATTTAACAATGGTTATCTTGAAGAAAGTAGTATTCTTTGCTTCTATTATTTTAATCGGATGGAAAGGTGTTCCAGCGATTATGCGTTGGTTATCACCACTACGCGTATCTGAGTCTATCGTTAGCGCAGCACTTATCATCTGTTTCTCATTCGCATATTTCGGCGAACTATTAGGAATTGCTGGTATTATCGGTGCTTTCGCAGCTGGTATCGCTATTTCTCAAACGAACTACAAACATGAAGTAGAAAAGAAAGTAGAACCAATCGCTTATGCTATGTTCGTACCAGTATTCTTCGTTAGCATCGGTATGAATATTACATTTGACGGTATTGGTGATCAAATTTGGTTCATTTTAGCATTAACAGTAATCGCTGTATTCACAAAACTAATCGGTTGTGGATTCGGTGCACGAATGACTGGATTTGATGCAAAGTCTTCTGCAATTATCGGTGCTGGTATGGTTTCTCGTGGTGAAGTTGCACTTATCATCGCAGGAACAGGACTTTCTTCTGGCCTATTAGCACAAGATTACTTTACAGCAATCGTTATTGTCGTTATTTTAACTACGATGATTACACCACCAATGTTAAAATACACTTTTGGTGCAAAAGATAAAGCAATGAAAGCAAGTAAATAAGTTTACTATAATAAAAGGAGATTGCTATCTTATAAGATAGCAATCTCCTTTTTCGTTTCACCTTTAAACAATCTCATTCGTCTTTAACCATTTTTCAAAAATAGTTCGTGCTTCTTCATCATCGATATCATCACGAAATGAATATACTTTTATGCCATAGTCATCTATATATTCCCCAAGTTTCATTTCCTCCACCTTTTTATAAAAATCGTCTGCCTCATATTTTGGAATATAAGCATCCCAAACTGGCTCATTTATTCTTTTGTACGCTGTCACTTCTAAATCATATCCGTCTTCATAATATCCGATGTGATAATGTTTGTTAGGATCATATTTCTCCATTAAAAGCTCCTCCTAGTAAACAAAAGCGAGCCTTATATTACAGCTCGCTCCTCTCGTTCTATTTATTAAATACGTTCCATCGCTGTCTTCAACGTTCCAACAACAAAAGCAATTTCTTCACTTGAAATAACAAGTGGCGGTGCTAATGTTAAAACGTTATTATACCCCGCTGTTGTCATACCGTTACGCCCAATAATAAGTCCTTTTTCTTTACAAGCATTTACAACACTTGCAATTTTGTCGTTATCAATTGGTTCTTTCGTCGCTTTATCATTTACTAGTTCGATTCCAACTAATAACCCTTTCCCTCTAATATTACCAACAAGCGGATGTTCCCCAATTTCTTCTTTTAATTGATTTAATAAAAGTGAACCCATTTGGGCAGAGCGCTCAATTAAATTTTCATTTTCCATAATCTCTAAGTTTTTAAGCGCTAATGCACAAGCCGCTGGATTTCCACCAAATGTATTAATATGACGGAAGAATTCATATTCCCCTGTTCCTTTAAATGCCTCGTAAATTTCTTTTTTCACAGCTGTTGCTGATAATGGTAAGTATGCGCTCGTAATACCTTTTGCCATCGTAACGATATCAGGCTTAACGTCATAATTCATAAATCCAAATGCTTTTCCTGTACGCCCGAAACCACAAATAACTTCATCGCTAATAAGTAACGAACCGTGTTTTTGACACGTTTCATGAACAGCTTTCATATAGTCTTGTGGCGGCATTAAAATACCTCCGCCTGTAATAATTGGCTCCATAATAAATCCCGCTATTGTTTCGCTTAATTCCCATGTCATAACACGATCTACTTCTTTTACGCATTCTACATCATAAATATTTTGCGATTCCATTTCTGGCATGCGGTAACAATCTGGAGGCGTTACATGTAAAAACCCTGACGCAAATGGCTCATATTGGTATCTACGCTGTGCTTGTCCAGTCGCTGCCATCGTTGCCATTGTGTTTCCGTGATAACCACGATAACGTGACATAAATTTATAACGATGCGGTTCACCTTTTTGAGCATAATATTGTCTTGCTATTTTAAAAGCTGTTTCATTCGCTTCTGATCCACTATTAGAGAAGAATATAACATACTCTCCACCAAGCCACTCGTTTAACTTTTCAGCGAGCTTAATTGCTGGCTCATGTGATTGTGACATCGGAAAGTATGATAATGTTTGCAATTGCTTATAAGCTGCCTCTGCGAGCTCTTTTCTTCCGTATCCACTATTCACACACCAAAGACCACTCATACCGTCTAAGTATCTTTTTCCTTGTATATCTTCAACCCAGCACCCTTCTGCTTTTGCCCCTACCATTGTACTACTTGGGCTAAAAGGACGCATTCCGTGCCAAACATATTGCTCATCTTTTGCTAATAATTCATCGGTTTGTTTTGTCTTCATCATTTCTTCCACCTTCCATAACAACTTATTTTTCACAAAGCTGCGCTGGTGCCATGATGAGTTAAATTTCTCCCTGCCTATTTTCATTCCACAAACACAAGACAAATCCTACCAGAAATAAAGTAATATTTATCCCGCATTAACGGGCAGTAAAACTCCCACCCAAAAATTCAGCTGGAGCAAAGAAGTTAGGTGGGAGATTAACTGCCCATAAACGCCCGATTGGTGAAGGCTAATAATCAGTGTGGGGGGATGAACAATCCCCCACACTGATTAAAGTTTCACTTTATAAGAAAATGCCAAAAGAAATAGAAGCTTTTCTTATATTTCGAAAAGCTCCTCTTTTTTTAATGTGAAGAAGCATCACTAATACCATGACCAGTATTAGATTTCACAAGAATTTCATCAAACTTTGCTGCATCTTCTTTCTTACTAGAGAAAACAGTTCCTAAATATGCTGCAAGGAATCCAAGCGGAATAGAAACAATTCCAGGTGTCGTATATGGGAATATCGCCTCTCCAACAAATATAGCTTTCCCTACCACAGGATTCCAAACGTTTGGACTTAACCCAACAAGAACAATTGCTGATACAAGACCAACAATCATACCACAAATTGCACCCGTTGTATTAAAACGCTTCCAATATATTGTAAATAATATAACTGGTAAATTTGCACTCGCTGCAACTGCAAATGCTAGTGATACTAAAAATGCTACGTTTAATGTTTGCGCAAATAAAGCAAGTATAATAGATACTATCGCTACTCCAATAGACGCATAACGAGCCATTGAAACTTGCTCTTTTTCCGTTGATTTTCCTTTGCGAATAATCTCGTTATAAAAATCATGAGCAAATGCGGAAGCCGCTGTTAATACAAGACCTGCTACTACAGCTAAAATTGTTGCAAAAGCAATCGCCGATACGAATGCGAATAAGAAATCTCCACCTAATGCTTTAGCTAATAAAGGTGCTGCCATATTACCGGCTGGATTTGCTTGAATAATTGCCTCATTCCCTACAAACGCCGCCGCGCCAAATCCTAAGAAAATCGTCATAATATAAAATGCACCAATTAACCACGTAGCGTACACAACTGATTGACGTGCAGTTTTTGCATCACGTACTGTGAAAAAGCGGACAAGAATATGCGGTAATCCTGCCGTACCAAGAACTAGTCCTAAATTTAAAGAAAGTGTATCCAGACCATCTTTATACTTTACTCCTGGATTTAAAAACGATTCCTTCAATGGAGTAGCTGTTTTCATTTGAGCGAACATTTCTGTCACACTGAAATTAAATTTGGAGAAAACGATAACAGAAATAATAAATGTACCTGCCATAAGTAGTACAGCCTTTACAATTTGTACCCAACTTGTAGCAGTCATACCTCCAAAAATAACGTAAACTGTCATTAGTGTACCAACGATTAAAACGGATGTCGTATATTCAATTCCTAATAATAATTTAATAAGTGCACCCGCACCAACTAATTGTGCAATCATATAAAAAATCGAAATCGTCATCGTATTAAGTGCTGCAATACCACGAACCTTTTTCGCATCAAAACGCGCCGCAATCATATCCGCTAACGTATACTTCCCTAAATTTCTAAGCGGTTCTGCAACTAGGTATAATACAACTAAGTAAGCAACTAAGAAACCTATACTATAAAAGAACCCATCAAATCCTGTTAAAGCTATCGCTCCGGCGATGCCAAGAAATGACGCAGCAGACATGTAATCCCCGGCAATCGCCAGGCCATTTTGCCAACCAGTTAATCCCCCTCCAGCCGTATAAAATTCACTCGCATTTTTCGTTTTTTTCGATGCGAAATAAGTTATAACAAGTGTACCAAGGACGATAATTAAAAATAGCGCAAAGGCGGTTGTATTCAAAGTCAGCCCCTCCCTTGTTGCATATCTTGCAGAATTTTTCGCGAGATTTCATCAAAGGATTCTGCTTTTTTGCTATAAATCATACATAATGCCCATGTCATTATAAATTGCGCAAAAGCAAATACCCACGCCCATGTAACATCACCAAATACCGGTGTATTAAGCACCTTTGAATACGATGTTAAAATAGGTAATGTAATAAAAAAACTTAAAAAGAAAATACTCATCGGAATGATAAACTTCTTTTTCGTATTTAATAACAATTGAAACTCTTCCGACTGAACAACTTCTGTATAATTCACCTCATTTTGTAACTTACGTGCTGACGTATCATCTCGTTTCATTCTCTGGTCCCCTCTCTTAACTTAAAATAAAATTTCTCCTTGCATACCTAAAGATTAAATTTTATAAATATTCAGAAACTTATTTTCATTTTAGACAATCCGTACATTCCTGCAAAGATTTTTCGATAGACATTTTTCGTCATTTTCTCCTAAATTTTCAATATACTTTTTCAACATAAAATTTGATTGATTCGATTAAACTTTTATTCCCGTTAAAACAGAATAAAGTGAAACTTTAATCAGCGTGGAGGGGTTACGGGCAGCATGACTCCTACCTAACTTCTTCGTATTCGCCGAATTTTGAGGTGGGAGTCATACTACTCGCAAATAGCGGGATAAAAAAAGTAGTGCTTATCGCACTACTTCTGTCTTTGTCTCCTTTTCTAAATTACGAGCTGTTTCGCTTAATTCAACGTCTTTTCCATCTTTAAGCGTTCCAAATATAAAATCGAATACTGGATTTGAAACACCAAACCAAAACTTTTCATTTTTATAATGGTGTAATATATGCTGTTTTTTTAGCCATCTTCCAAACTTAGTGAAGGGACGAATTGGCTTATGTGCAATATAATGTTTCCATTCATAAACGAGGAGCATGATAATCATTCCGATTCCGAATGAAAGTGTAACAGTAACACTTTTTGTAATACCATATGATATAAGTAAATAGATAGTAAAGCTAGGTATACTAAACCATATAGGCAAAAATAAAAGTTTCAAATCATCTGGATAGACGTGATGATCATAATGTAATCTTCTTAACATTTTTAATAAAAGTGCGTTTTTAGGCGGCTTTAAATGGAATAAAAAACGATGTGTCATATATTCGTTAAGCGTATAAAAAACAATCCCCAACACACACGCTAACATACCGATCCATGTAAAAAATTGCATTTTTAAAATAAGGATAAAAATTAATAGAACACTATACATAATAACAATATCATGTTGCAAAAAGAACTCCTTTACCACTCTCTTCATCTTTCTTCCCCCTTCTCCACAAAAACAGCCGCAACATATCGTTACGACTATTTCTTTTCTATTTTATTCTTATTCTATTCACTTTACAAATTTGCCTGCTGTTCTATTGTCGAGAAAAAAGTGTTCGGACCAAATATATTTTGCTTTGGGATAATGTGTTCTACTGCAAACACTGTTACTTCACCCCTTTGTACTTCTCCAATAATAAGCCCAAATACTTCATGGTTTACCGCAAACGTTGGTTGTTTCGTTTGCAGCAACCTTGCTGCATTTTTAAATACCGCTTCATATAGTGGATTCCTATCAGTAATTTCTTTTCGGATTTTTGGTGCTAAAGTGATGATAATTTCTTTTCCGTCAATAGTGGTTCGATACATAAAAATCTCCCCTTCAATCTTATATGAACAACTGTAAAGCTTTGTATGCAAAATGGATAGAATATCCTACTAAAATAATACCTGCTCCGGCTGTAATATAGCCAAGTGCTTTTTGCTTTAATAAAGTTCTTCCGAAATGTACAGAAAAAGCAATATTTAAGTTCCACAAAATAATACCAACAATAATGCAAAGACTGTACAAAAAAGCTTCTTGTTTCGTTACTTTTGTAAGCAAAGAGCTAAGTGTACTTCCGTATATGCCAAACCAAAAAACGAGATTTAATGGATTGGATATCGCGATAAAAAATCCTGCCATAAAAGATTGTTTAAGTCCACCTATCTCTTCTTGTTTATATTCCATATTAGAGTGAGAAATTCCTTGTTTCACACTTTGAAACCCTAAATAAAACAACAAGAAAAACCCAGTGCAATACATAAAAGCTTGTACATATGTATACATAAACACAGAAGATAAACCGAAATAAATAAGAAGCATAAACAAAATATCAGCAGTCATTCCTCCAATTCCAACAATCCATGCATGCCAAAATCCACGTTCAATTCCCCTTTTTAACATTTCAATATTAATCGGACCTACAGGCGCAGCTAATGAAATACCTAATACTATTTGTTGTATAATTGCTCCAAACATCGCTCTATCCTTTCTACTTCTTTTACTATTAAGTAATGATGTAAATATAGAAAATAGACTAGCTTTCATAAAAATTATTCACTAATACAGTACCCTTTTTTATCCAAAATATACAAAAGAGCCATCCTGTTGATGGCTCTTATTTCTCTACTCTATGATGAAAAGGACATTTACCTTTAATCGGCTCAATATCATCCCCTATGAAATATTGTTTCCATTCACGATGATTAGGATCGCCGTAGTGACTAATGTTAGGGTGTTTCGGCAACTGATCCCACTTTTCAACTCGTTCACGGACCATTTGTCTTGAATACGACCCTTTAGGACGATCTCCTTCTAAGCCATCGAAAATAGTTCGTGGCTGGAATCCAATAACGAGAGAATTTCCTAAATGCCTAGTCTTTCGCTGTTTATAAGCTGGCGCATTCCCAAATGAAAATATTGGTTCACCACCAAATGAAAATTCCCATAAATAATGCTCTGGATTTTTCGGGATTTGCTTTGGCCATAATTGATTATCTTGTTCATGTAAATATTGTAGTACTTTCCAAAAATAATCTCGATAATATTCGATTGATTTTTCTTCACATTCCGGTTCCACAAAAAGAAAAAAGCCCCTTCTTACAATCGGCCGCTCTCTCATTAACTCTAAAAAAGATAACATTGTATTGGGTAAATGCCCCCAATCATTATGAGAGAGAAATGAATAACGAAGTTCATTCTTTTTCAAAGCTGTTAAACCGAAATAACACGGAAAAGTTGGTTCTAACACGACACTCGAAAAATTTTGAAATTCTTTTGCAACCCAATTCGGTATGTCGCCTCTATTTTTCATTCCTTCATTATCTAATAAATAAGACTCATCCATTCTTTCACCTCATTATGTACAGCATTCACTTAAGAATATTACATACTCGGCTTGTCCTATACCTTTTTAAAAATTCGAGAAAGAATTATTTAAAAATACAAAAATTTCAAAGCGCTTACTTGACTAAATTCTACCAATTCGTGTATATTTAAATTAATCATTTAGCAGAATATTCGAGAAAATAGCATTTTTTATTTATATTATTTTTTAAAATGAATTTCACTAAATGAAAAAAGGAATCGTTTTTAGGAGGAATTGTGACATGCAAGGAAAAGTAAAATGGTTTAACAATGAAAAAGGTTTTGGATTTATCGAAATGGAAGGCTCTGAAGATGTATTCGTACATTTCTCTGCTATTCAAAGCGACGGCTACAAAGCTTTAGAGGAAGGTCAAGAAGTATCTTTCGACATTACTGAAGGAAACCGTGGACCTCAAGCTGCTAACGTAGCAAAACTTTAATCCCACATATGACAGGAGGTTACCTTACTTGGTAACCTCCTTTGTTATTCCTTTGTATATTTCCGTTTTACAGAGCAAAAACTATGTGAAATGCGCAAAATCCAAAGGAGGCAATAACAATGGGGTCACATGTAAATGATTTTGAAGAAGTAAAATTCCGTGTAGAAACTGCACAAAAAATGGTAGGTTCTGCAACAATTTCAATGGATCCAGACACATTAGAGCATGCCACTACTGCAGTAGAATCGGCTCGTTCTCAGCTTGAAGTCATGAAATCCGTTGCAACGGATTTAGATGAGCCATTTCTAATGAATGAAGAAAAAAAATTAAGTAAATGCGAGCATCAATTACACGAAGCGAAGCACTAAAAAAACATCCAGAGAAAATTCTCTGGATGTTTTTTATGACAATTGCTCCCCATACTTTTTCAACTTCTCTCCAACCGTACATTGCCGTATACAAAAAGAATGGGCATAGTATTTACTATGATTTTTCCGATTATGATCCTGTAAGAAACATCCTTCGCAATACGTCTCTAATAAGTCATTTACCTCTGTAATGAGTTGCTTTTTATTCACCTTTGCACCTCTCTATTCGGTTATTTCTTTATGACTGTCAATTGCCGTCCCTTCTAATGCTTGCGCTGCTAATTGATGTGCCTCTTTATTTTGTTTTCTAGATATCGGTTCACAAACAAGCTTTAATTTCATTTGCTTCGCTTTTTGTTCAATTTGGTCTAAGTAATGATTTAAATGTTCATCATAGCAAGGCCATTCACCAGCTAATTGCTGCAGTACAACTTGAGAATCTCCCCGAAGTGTAACTGCTTCATATTTAATTCCTAATTCCTCGAGTGTATTCATCCCGTATAATAATGCTGCATACTCCGCTTCGTTATTATCATATATGCCTTCTATGTATGCATTGCGACGAATTCGGTAATTTGTATTTCCTTTTTTATAGTATACACATATACCAACCCCAGCTTCTTTCGTCTGTACATCATAACCACCATCAAAATAAACTTGAATTTCTTGCGGATCTTCCTCCACTTGCTTACTCAGTTTTTTCATTTCTTTTAATGACCATTCCGCGTCCATTTCATCGAAAAATAAAAGTTCTTTCGCCCTTCCTGTTTTCTCAAAATCCTCCGCAAATTGAAGTACTTCTTCTATGTTCATATAATCTGTTGTTAATTCAGTTTGTAAACCACGCTTCGTTTTATACAACCAATGTATTTTATATTTCATACTAGATTCCCCTTTTATAAGACTTCTTATATTTATCCGACTAATTAAAGCCTCACTTTATTTTATCCCCTTCGGCAAGCAGACTCCATCTGATTTGCGTTACGGGTGAAACCCAACAATTCAGGTGGAGATGAATTGCCATCAGAAGGTAGACCAAACACTTTTGTTTCGTTCATAACAATTTTTTGAGGGCGAATATTTGTTTCTTTTTGTCTTACGATATAATCTGTCGTAGATAAGGAGGGAATATATCGTAAGACAACGAAATTGGATAATAATCATTTGGTTACTTGAGCCAAAAGGAATTACGATGAAGATCATGTTCATATTTTGTTCCGTTTCGTTCCAAATAATGATTTGTCAAAAGCGATTAACAGTTACAAAAGTGTTAGTTCTCGTTTCCTGAAACGAGATTTTCCTCAGATAAAACATGATCTATGGAAAGAAATGTTTTGGTCTCGAAGTTATTGTCTTTTAACAACGGGCGGTGTACCTATAGATTCTATCCGTAAGTACATTGAATCACAAGGAAAGCAATAATTTTAATGAACTCTCTGAGAAAGGTGGTGAAAACAATGGCTAGAAAGAAAGCAGTGAAAGTATTACGTAAACAAAAGAAAAGAGAAACCATGCAACGATTCACGCAGAAACAGAATATCGGACGAGCTTGTCTCACAGCAAAAGAATTTCGTTTACTTCAGCGCATGTCACATAGTTCAAAAGCATTGCGAAATGTTGGATTGTACACCATAAAAAAAAGTTATTTGAATCATAATAAAATGGCTACTGTAAAAGAAGTGGATACTGCCATGCAAGCCGATTTGAATTACTCGGGCATTCAATCAAACTCTGTTCAAGCGATTCGTAGAGCCTTATTTACAGAAGTGAAGAGCTTTTTTAAAGCATTGGAACAGTGGAAAAACAAACCAGAAACCTTCACAGGGCGTCCTAAGTTTCCAAATTATTCCGGTTCAACTGACAAACGAATTATTGAAATCTATCAAGTTCCAAAAGTGGATGATAACGGGTATTGGCTGATTCCGATGAATGTGGCATTCAGAAAAAAATTCGGTTCCATTAAAATACGTATGCCTAAAAATTTAAGAAATAAAAAAATCTCCTACATTGAGATTGTACCGAAGCAAAAAGGTCGGTTCTTTGAGGTGCATTACACATATGAGATGCACGTTTCTCAAATGAAGAAACAATCCACGACTACTAGTAACGCTTTGAGTTGCGATTTAGGTGTAGATAGATTATTAAGTTGCGTAACAAATACAGGTGATGCATTTTTAATTGATGGGAAAAAATTAAAATCCATTAACCAGTACTTCAACAAAATGATACGTAATCTCCAACTGAAAAATGTGGAAAATGGACTTTCCAAACGTGTTGTAACGAATAAAATGGCTGCACTTTGGCATAAACGAGAAAAACAAATAAATGGTTACATTTCACAAACTGTAGGTTTGTTGTTCAAAAAAGTGAAAGCATTCAACATAGATACGGTTGTCGTAGGGTATAACACTGGTTGGAAACAAAAATCTGATATGGGAAAAAAGAATAACCAAAAATTTGTTCAAATCCCATTTCATAAACTGATTGCAGCAATTGAGAATAAATGTGTAAAAGAAGGCATCCGATTTTTAAAACAAGAAGAAAGCTATACTTCAAAAGCTAGTTTTCTTGATAAAGATAGGGTTCCAGTTTGGTCTAAGGATGATAGGACGCATTATCGCTTTAGTGGCAAACGAATCACTCGTGGTCTGTATCGAAGTAAATCAGGAAAATGTATCCATGCTGATATTAATGGTGCGTTGAATACATTGGAAAAATCAAGAGTTGTAGAATTGGATGAAAATCTTAAAGTGAAAACGCCGATTCTATTAGAAGTGCAAAAACGTAAGGCTGTTGCTTCGTGCATAGCTTAGTGGGTGTGTCAACCATCCATGTGTACTCGACTTGTCGGGGCTTGTAGCACACGCCGGATTCATCTGAGTGGTGGCTTCTTCCATAAGGAAGAACTGCTCTTTTTCAAAAGGGTGGTGCAAGTGGGGAAACGATTGTTCGTTTCTAGTACCAACCAAAAACTTACTTGGGGTGTTACCGTAAGGTGGCATGAATTCTAGAGCGTCAAACTGTCTAGCGATAGATGAAAAGACCTAGAGTTCTAACTCAAGCCCCCACTGAAACGTTTCATCACAGTGGGGATAGTTGACCAAGAGTCACAGTATTATATACAATTTAATCACATACAAAAAGAGCCATCCTAAGTAAGGACAGCTCTTTCATCTATTGCATAAATCTTTCAAATTGCACTCGCTTATTAATCCAGTACATCACAGGCATACCAATCGCCATTACAACAAATTCACCAACTGCACATGTTAGCCATGTCAATAAAAATGGCAGATCAAATGCAAGATGAAGTTCAATTGCAATCATAAACATTGTGACTGTAAAAATAACTGTATTAAAAATCATACGAGCCCAAACACCTTTAATGAAGCGCATAGAAATAATAGTTGCAAGTAGTGCAAGAATTGATTGCCCTACTCCAAATACTAAATCATAAGCGATCATAGGTGAGAAAAAGAGATTCGTTAAAAATACACCTAATACAATCCCGTAAATTGCTTTCTTATTGAAGACAACGAGATGATTAAACATCTCTGAAATACGAAACTGTACATTCGTAAAGCCAAATGGCTGAATAAGCATAGAAACAGCAATATATAATGCCGCTAAAATACCATTACCGACTAATGTTCTTATATTCATGACAAAATCTCCTTAGTTTTTTTACGTGGGATGGTTTCGAACCACGTTATTCGTTTTTAAGCAACAAGATTATATTTTACGCAATAGGTACTCTTTCGTCAATAGATTCCTATCATTTACTACCTTTTTTCTTTCGGACAACGTATAATAAAACATTATGAAAGATTTAGGAGGTTTCACTTCATGACAGCAACAATTCAAAATGAAAAAGTGATCGTTTCCATCTCTGACAAAGGTGCAGAATTACAAAGCGTTCGCTTAAAAGAAGACAACACAGAATATTTATGGCAAGGTGATTCTACTTATTGGGGACGTCGTGCACCAATCTTGTTTCCAATCGTCGGTCGATTAGTAGAGAATACATACTACGTAGAAGATAAACCTTATTCATTAACACAGCATGGTTTTGCCCGTGATCTTTCGTTCTCTGTTAAAGAACAAAGTGAAACAAAAATCACTTATGTCGTTACTAGTAATGAAGAGACGTTACAAAAATATCCATATGAATTTGAATTACTCGTTTCTTATGAAGTAGACGAACAAAATATACATGTTACATATGAAGTAAACAATCCCTCTTCAAAAGAGATGTTCTTTTCAATCGGAGCACATCCTGGATTCAACTGTCCTTTATTAGAGGGTGAATCATTTACAGATTATCATCTATCATTTAACGGATCTGAACGTTTAGAAACTAGCATATTAGAAGGTCCTTTTCTTTCAAATGAAAAGCAACTAATCGCTGAAAATACGAAAGAATTGCCACTTACATATGATATGTTCAAAAATGACGCGCTTATTTTTGAACATATCAATACGAATGAAATTTCTATTCGCTCACATAAACATAATAAATTTGTAAAAGTAGCATTTGATGGGTTCCCATTTGTCGGCGTATGGACACCAGGAGATAACGCACCTTTCTTATGTATTGAACCTTGGTACGGAATTGCTGATGAAGTAAAGCAAGCAAAAGATTTTAAAGAAAAAAAAGGAATTCAATCGTTACAAGCGAATGAAACATTTACATGTCGTTATAGCATTACAATTGGATAAAGTGAAACTTTAATCAGTGGGGGGTGTTCATCCCCCACTGATTATTAGCCCACACCAATCGGGCGTTTACGGGCAGTTGACCTCCCACCTAACTTCTTTGCTCTAGCCGAATTTTGAGGTGGGAGTCTTACTGCCCGGCAAATAGCGGGATAAGTACTCTATCCCCTACTTCTAAAAAAATTTTCAAGTAGGGGATAACCTTATAACTGGAGGTTCTCATTTTGATTGAAGTATATATCGATGGTGCATCAAAAGGAAATCCTGGACCTTCTGGCGCCGGGGTTTTTATTAAAGGGGTACAGCCACCTGTACAATTGTCATTACCACTTGGAACAATGTCCAACCATGAAGCAGAATACCACGCTTTACTTGCAGCATTAAAGTATTGCGCAGCGCATAATTATAGCATTGTATCTTTTCGTACAGATTCCCAACTTGTTGAACGGGCTGTTGAAAAAGAATACGCAAAAAATAAAATGTTTGCACCGCTTCTAGAAGAAGCACTGCAGTACATAAAAAATTTCGATCTCTTTTTTATTAAGTGGATTCCAAGTAGTCAAAATAAAGTCGCTGATGAATTAGCTAGAAAAGCTATTTCACAAAATTAACGGGGGTATGAGTGTGAAAAAAGGGTGGATTGCTCCTCTCGCATTATTATTCGTCTCTTTTATTTGGGGAGCTACGTTTGTTGTCGTTCAAAATGCTATGTCTTTTGTTGGACCATTTACTTTTAATGCTATTCGCTTTTTATTCGCTGGAATTATTTTATTATTCGTTCAAATTATTTTCTCTCAAAAAACTTCAAAACAAGATATAAAACATAGCAGTCTTGCTGGGCTAATTGTTGGGTTTTTTTTATGTGTTGGGTATTTATTACAGACATTTGGTTTACTCTATACAACCTCTTCAAAAGCCGGTTTCTTAACAGGACTTAGTATCATTATGGTCCCAATCTTGTCTTTTATCTTTTTAAAGCAGCGGGCTACAATTTTCATTGCACTTGGTATTACTGTAGCAACAGCAGGTTTATATTTATTAACCGCTGGTGATTCTTTTCAATTAAACATTGGAGATATACTCGTTCTCGGTTGCGCAGTCGCTTTCGCTGCCCATATTCTTGTTAACGGTTTCTTTTCTAAGAAAATATCACCTTTATTACTAAGCACTTCTCAAGTATTAGCTGTCGGTATATTTTCTTCTATTTGCGCTTTTTTATTTGAAGATTGGGAAAAATTATTTTCAGTATCACTATGGACAAATCATTCCTTTTTATTCGCTCTATTTCTAACTTCCCTGTTTGCGACATCAATTGCCTTTTTCATTCAAACATCTGCACAAAAACACACTTCTCCAACGAGAGTAGCCATTATTTTCGCAATGGAGCCTGTTTTTGCAGCATTAACAGGCGTTCTAGTAGCAAATGAACAGCTTTCTATTTCTGCTATTATTGGGTGTCTATGTATTTTCCTAGGTATGATTTTTGTTGAATTACCTTCAAAAACAAAAAAAGAAGCGCGGGCTGCGTGAAGTTACGCTTGTAACTTCCGCATAAAAGCCTTAGCGCTTTTTTTATCTGTAATCTCTTCTTCTTTCAATCGTTCTAATAACGCAACAAAATAACTGCCATCAAACTGTAACTGATGTTTAATCGTCGCTTCTATTGCTACGTTCACAATCCCATCAGATGCACCAGTATATCCTTGTCCAAACATAATAAATCCGTGTGCTTCCCCTGATAATTTAAATCCTTTCGTATGTAAGAATGAAAGATAATCTTCTACTGTTTGCATGATATTCCCACCTACTCAAAAATTCTCCACTTCCTATCATACATGTTTTTATACTCTATGAGAATGAAATTTCTTTGACAACTTTGTAAAGCAATCGTCTACTTCGTTAACAATGGAGGATTTCCTTACAACATGAAGGAATATGTACAGTGGCACTTATTTTATATTAAAGGGGAGACACGATGAAACAAGCACTATTAATTATCGATGCTCAGCAAGAACTTATTGATGGAAATGAACAAGAAAATGAAGTTTTTCGTAAAACTGAGCTATTAGCTACACTAAATACAGCTGTACAGAAAGCAATAGATTCAAATGCCCTTATTATTTTCGTAAGAGATACCGATGTTGCTTCTGGTAGCGGCGTGGGCTTTGAAGTACATAATCAAATTAAAGCACCTCAATCTGCAATATTCATTAATAAAGCAGCAACAAATTCATTCTACGGTACTTCTTTGTATGAACTTTTAAAAGAAGAGAAGATTAATCATCTCGTTATAGGTGGCTGTAAAACAGAACATTGCATTGACACCGCTGTTAGGACAGCAACTGTACAAGGCTTTGATGTTACATTAATTAAAAACGGTCATTCAACAACTGATTCTAACGTATTGTCGGCACAGCAAATTATCGAACACCATAATAAAACTCTACACGGCCATTATAACGTTGATCATTTTTCTATGGTAAGACCTATCGAGGAAGACCTCTTTCAACCAACTCATGACCAATATCGTGAGTAAATTTACCATAAAAAAGAATCCTTACATGAAAAGGATTCTTTTTTATCCAAAAATTTGCGCTGCAATGCTATATAACTCATTATTCCTTTTTAATAATCGATTGCTATTTTTCATCATAATTGGCGGCATATTCACCTTTCGAAAACCAGCAATCTCTAACTCTTTCATAAAATCGTTCTTTCCTTCTGGTACATCAATTCTTAATTTACCATTATGCCCTTTTGCTAAATAATGAACAATATCTATTGCCATCACATCATTTTTAGCAATGACCGGCCCTATTATTTTATTTTCTGGCGTTTGTATACTTATACCATATCCTAATACATTTTGTTTTGTATCCTTTATAATGATACACTGTTCACTTTGCATAATTCTCCGCTTTAAAAACTTTTTTCGGCTCGTCCCAAATGCACCTTCATCTATTTTTATTATCTTTTCTAAATCACACTCTTTATAATTCATAATATACTCTTCATTTCCTACACACTTATAATTCGCATTGTACGAGTTACATATGTATTTAGAAACATAGCTCACAGCCCTGAATCCGAGTTTTTCGTATAAAGGCTTTCCCTCATCCGTAGCAATAAGCATAATTGAAGTTTGCGCTACTACACTCTTAATGCATGAATCTGTTATTACCTTTCCAATTCCTCTTCCCTTATAATCTGGATGTACAATCACCATTCCGATAGACGCTAATGTCTCTCCATATACTATAATTGCCGCACTTGCAATAAGCTCTTTTCTCTCATTCCACACACCGTATACAATACCCGAGTTAAAAATAGTCTCAATTTCTTCTGTATTATAATCCCAGCCAATATAAGAAGATAATGCAACAATATCCTCTATATTTTCTTTTTTAAGACGCTCCACTCTAATTTTCAATTCAATCATTCTCCATCTCCACATTTAGACGTTTGAATCATTCTTTCCGAATCAACTTGTACATGTTTCCCTTTATCTGTCATACACATATCCTATTTTGACCAAGACTATAATGTAAATGAGGTGACAACATGCCCATTACGAATCGATTTTCTACCACCACTAACGGCGCACTCGCTATTACAGGAAACACACTCGGTTTAAGTAAAATTAGTAATCAAAACCGTGCTGGTACAATCGGGGCAATTGGTGCATTCGTAACTACGAATACCGCTTTACAAGTAACTACTTTTCCTGCCGGTACAACATTAAACTATACACAAAATAGTTCTACCGCTATTTTGAATGTCCCTGCTGGGAGCACTATTCTTTACGCCGAACTCGTTTGGGGTGGGAACTATTTATCTCGTGATCAAAACATTACGAGTGTATTAGGAAACCCAGTTTCTTTTACAACACCTGTGTCAACATACTCGATTACCCCTTCAGCTGTTACAGCTTCAAATCAAACTTTCGTTTCTGGATCTGTCACATTTGGATTTTATACACGATCAGCAGATGTAACCTCACTCGTTCAAGCTGCTGGATCTGGATCTTATACAACCGGCTCTGTCCCTGGACTTGTTGATCCTTTAGATGCTTCTAACGGGGCTATCAATTCTTCTGGATGGACGCTCATTGTCGCTTATCAAAACGGTTCCTTACCCGCAAGAAATTTAACAATTTACGTAGCTGGTAACCGTGTTTCTGTAGAAACTGGTAGTGCAGATGTATCTGTCTCAGGGTTTTTAACACCTGCAGGGGGACCTGTAAGCGGGAGATTATTTATAAGTTCTACTGAAGGGGATGCTGATTTAACTGGGGATCAAGCATTATTTGGACCAAATTTCAGTTCATTAAATGCTTTATCCGGGCCAAATAACGCTGTTAATAATTTCTTTGGTTCTCAAATTAATAATGCTGCAGGAAACTTAGATACAACAGGTACATTTGGAACGCGAAATCAAAGTGCTTCTACAAGTACAAACATCTCCGCTGGTAGACAAGGCTGGGATATTACTTCTATTGATATCTCTCCTTATTTAACAAATTCCCAAGTCTCCGCTGCAATCCGTTTAACAACTAACGGCGATGCATATATGTTGAATACAGTTGGCTTACAAATTAATATAAATTCACCTAATATACAAGCAACGAAAAGCGTGAATAAAAGTGTTGCTGCAATTGGGGATGTTCTTACTTATACAGTTACTGTCCCTAACACTGGGCTTCTTCCCGCAAATAACGTTACTTTTATAGACATTCTCCCTAACGGCACTTCCTTTATACCTGGAAGCGTAACGATAGATAACGTACCACAAACAAACGCAAATCCTATCGCCGGTATATCCTTAGGGACAATTAATAATAATGCTTCTCGTACAATAACTTTCCAAGCGACTGTCGTTTCTCTTCCAAGCCAAAACCCTATCTCTAACACCGCTACTATTACATTTCAATATACACCAATTGCTGGGGGAACGACTTTTAACGGTATTGCAACAAGCAACTCTGCCGGAACACAAATTAACCTCGCAGATATTAATGGAACAAAATCAGTTAACAAACTCTTTACCGATATTGGCGAAACGTTAACTTACAGTATTTCCCTAGCTAATGTAGGAAATATTGCGGCAACGAACGTTATATATACGGATCCGATTCCAAGCGGGACTACTTTTATTCCAGGGAGTGTCACTGTTAACGGCGTTACTCAAGCTGGAGTGAATCCCGCAAACGGCATATCAGTTGGAACCATCGCTGCAAATTCTACCGCTACTATTACATTTCAAGTAACTGTCCCGACTATTCCTCAAACAAACCCAATATTAAATAGTGGTACGACAACTTACCAATACGTTCCTATCCCAAACCAACCAGTAGTAAATGGATCTGATACGACCAATACCGTATCTACTCAAGTCAATAATGCTACTGTAACTATGGCGAAAGCAGTGGATAAAAACTTTGCTGATATTGGCGATACACTGACCTATACAGTTTCCTTTGTAGGTACAGGTAATACGACTGCGAACAATGTTATTTTTACGGATATCATTCCCACTGGCACTACTTTTGTCTTAAACAGTTTAACAATAGATGGCACGACACAAGTTGGAGCAAATCCCGCTAATGGTGTGAACATAGGATCCATCCCAACTGGCACGACGAAAAACGTTTCATTTCAAGTAGTGGTTAACACAATACCCGCGTCAAATGTCGTATCTAACGGATCAAGCGCTTCTTATCAATACACCGTCAACCCTAGCCAATCACCCGTTACAAAAAACATTTCTTCCAATCTCGTTTCCACTCAAATTAACAATGCGAATTTAACATTAACAAAATCTACAAACAAACAATTTGCCACAATTGGCGAAACTATAAGTTATACAATCCTTATTACAAACAGCGGAAATACGGTGGCTAATAACGTTCAACTAACAGATCCACTTCCAAACGGAACGATATTGACTCTAGGTACTGTAACGCTAAACGGTGTCTTGCAAAATGTAGATTCTCTCGTTGCCTTACCTATCGGCACAATTCCTGGCGGAGCTACTTTCACCTTATCCTTCCAAGTAACAGTCATCAATATTACTGCACAAAATCCTATCATTAATAACGCTTTCGCCTCTTATATTTACACTGTAAATCCAAGCCTGCCACCGACTTCAAAAACAGCAAATTCTAATTCTGTTACATCAACAATTAGACTAGCAAATCTTCATGCTATTAAATCTGTAGATAAAACATTTGCGGAAGTTGGAGATGTATTAACTTACACCTTTGCTGTTACAAACGACGGAAACGTTGCAGCGAACAATGTATTACTATCGGATTCCATTGCGAATGGTACTTCCTTTGTGCCAAACAGTGTTACGATTAACAGTGTTACTCAGCCGGGCGTTACACCAGCTAGCATCAATATTGGCAGTATCAACGCTGGCACTACCATTACAGCTTCATTCCAAGTATTAATAACTAGTATTCCAAATCCTAACCCTATTTCAAATAGCGCTTCCATTTCCTATAACTTTATCGTTGATCCAAACGCTTCCCCTGTAAGTGCAAACACAACTTCAACCACTACATTTACTCAAGTAAATGATGCAAATGTCATTTCGGTAAAAACAGTGGATCGAGCGTTCGCTACCGTTGGGGATATATTAACTTATACCGTTATTTTAACGAATGCAGGAAGTGTTTCTGCTGATAGTCCAACTTTCGTAGATACAAATCCCGATGGCACTATCTTTATCCCAAACACTTTCCTTATTAATGGTGTACTCCAAAATAACGCAGATCCAAATATCGGTGTTCCGTTACCTTCCATTCCTGCTAACGGCTCACTTACCGTCTCTTATCAAGTAACTGTCACCTCTTTACCAACACAAAACCCAACAATAAATTCCTCTAGTACACAGTATAGCTTTATTCTAAATCCGGGCGATCCACCAACTATAGAAACATCTTTAAGTAACACTGTAAGTACACAAATTAACTTAGCAAATGTAGTTATTGTCAAAGAGGTAGATTTAACTATCGCCGATGTCGGGCAACCAATCACATATACAATTTCCTTAGCTAATCTTGGCAATACTACAGCAAATACTGTTGTTGTTACCGACATATTGCCTCCTGGAACTACTCTCGTACCAAATAGTATTTTTATAGGTGGTGCTTTACAGCTAGGAGCAGATCCAAGTGCCGGTCTTCAAGTTGGTACAATTCCAGCAGGCGGAATTACAACAATTGTCTTCCAAATTAGTGCAAATGGGATACCTTCACCAAATCCAATTCAAAATAGCGCTTCACTTCAATATAGCTTTATCGCTGATCCAAGTTTACCTGCTCTTGTTAGAAACGCTACTAGCAATATAGTAACTACACAAATTAATACTGCTACTATCGTAGCGAATAAATTAACAAGTACAAACTTTGCTGATGTCGGTGATAGCATTACGTATGCAACTGTACTAACAAATAACGGAAATATTCCGGCTACTAATGTTATTTTTACGGATGTCATTCCAAGTGGTACACTTTTCATTCCAGATAGTGTAGCAATTGATAATGTGCCTGTAGCTAATGTTAATCCAGCAAACGGCATCTCCATCGGTACAATTGGAGCAAACTCCTCACGTACTGTTTCCTTTCAAGTGAATGTACCAGCTATTCCATCCATTAATCCCATTACTAATCAATCAGGCACTACATTCCAATACACGTACGATCCATCCAAACCAGCTGTAATGCAGATGGTGACTTCTAACACGGTACAGACAACTATTAATAACGCCTCAATTTCCGCTACAAAATCTGCAGATAAACAGTTTGCTAACGTAAATGATATTATTACGTACACGACTACCTTAACGAATAGTGGGAACACACTTGCATCAACTGTAATATTTACAGATGTAATTCCAAACGGGACATCGTTTATTCCTAATAGTGTAACAGTAAATGGGAATACACTCCCTAATGTAAATCCAGCAAACGGAATTGCAATTGATCCAATCAATCCGAATGCAAATACTATAATCTCGTTTCAAATAAAAGTGAATTCCATCCCTAATCCAAATCCAATCCCGAACCAAAGTAATACAACGTACCAATATATCGTAAACCCTAACTTACCTCCAGCATCCGCCAATGCGTTAAGCAACTTAATAACAACGCAAATTAACAATGCTACGATCATCGCTACTAAGTCAGTGAATACACCGACAGCTGCAATTGGAGATATCGTCACCTATACGATTGCAGTTACAAATACAGGAAATATCCCTGCTAGTGCTACAGTTTTAACAGATGGACTTGGTGCAGGCGCTTCATTTGTCCAAAACTCTGTAACTATCAATAACGTTCCGCAGCCAGGATTAGATCCATCACTTGGTGTTCACTTAGCAGATATTCCCCCAGGTAATACTGTATTTATTGGTTTTCAAGCAAAAATTTTAGCAATACCGCCTAGTGGAACATTAACAAATAATGCACTTGTAAATTATGAGTACACAGTGAATCCAAACCAATCATCTGCTGTTGGTAGTACAATTACGAATACGACGGTTACCCCAATTATTGATGCTACTCTATCTATAAATAAAACTGTCAATTCAACATTCGCTACTATCGGAGATACACTTACTTTCACTTCAACCGTTACTAATTCCGGTAATACTACCGCAAACAATGTTATTTTTACAGATTTAATTCCAAATGGTACAACGTTTATTCCAAATAGTTTTATGGTAAATGGAACAACCATTCCTAATGCAAATCCACAAAACGGTATTAACATCGGAAATATTACTACCAATTCAATAGTTACACTTAGTTTTCAAGTAAACATTACAGCGATTCCAAATCCTAATCCAATCCCTAACCAATCATCGCTTCAATATAGTTTTATTGTAGATATAAACGAACCGCCTGTTTCACGAACAGTTCAATCCAATAAAACTTTTACACAAGTAAATTCCGCTTCTGTTATCGCATCAAAAATTGCGAGTAGTGCATTTGCTGCTATTGGCGATACAATTACGTATACAACTACTCTCACTAATAGCGGAAATACTACTGCAAACACACCTGTTTTTATAGATATATTACCACCTGAACTTTCATTCGTTCCTGATAGCGTACAAATTAACACCATCCCACAACTTGGATTTAGACCAGATAGCGGGGTTCCTTTAGACCCAATTCCAGTTGGAGGATTGACAACCATTAGCTTCCAAGCTATTGTCGGTTCAATACCATCTTCAAACCCTACATTGAACCAATCAAGCACAACATACTCTATCATCGTTGACCCTACCGAGCCGCCTATTACAGAAACGGCTACTAGTAATCCGGTCTTAGTTCAAATTAACGAAGCAATTATTCAAGCAACAAAAAGTGTGGATCGTCTATTTTCTGACGTAGCACCTGGAAATTCATTTTTAACGTATACAGTTTTATTAGACAATATAGGGAACACGACTGCTACTAATATCATTTTTACAGATCCGATTCCAAATAATACAGTATTTATAGAAGATAGTGTTCGAGTAGGTGGAGTTTTATTACCTGGGGTAAATCCAGCGAACGGGATACCAATTGGGGATATTATTGCAGGAGATTTTATAAATGTCACATTCCACGTGCAAGTAGTTAGCATTCCAAATCCAATTTTCACAATCGGGCCTGGGGGACCAAACTCACCGGTTGTAAACGGTGCTTCTATTAATTATCAATTTATGACAGGACCTAATTTACCACTTGTTTCACGAAGTACAACATCCAATTCTGTTTCGACACAAATAAATTCTGGGGAAATTGTAACAGTTAAATCTGCAAATAAAAATTTTGCAACGATCGGCGATACACTTTCCTATACAATTACATTAAGTAATCCAGGAAATGTCACTTCACAAAATATAATTTTCACGGATACTTTACCTGACGGAACGACATTTATATCCGGAACTCTTACAAGTGATTCTGGTACACAGCAAATAGGCAACCCAGCGAGCGGGATTCAGATTGGAAATATAAATCCAGGTGGTACGGTTACTATTACGATAAACGTACTTGTGACAAACATTCCAAGTATAAATCCAATCTCTAATTCTAGTTCTATACAATTTCAGCATATTGTCGATCCAAGTCAACCCGCTATAACACAAACAGCCTCATCTAATACCGTTACTACGACAATAAATAGCGCAATATTAACTACAACAAAAAGTGTTGATAAATCTATTATTTCTGTTGGTGATACAGTTACGTATACAACTACTATTACGAATACAGGAAATACACCAGCTACAAATGTAACATTTACAAGCGCTATTCCGGCTAGCACTACATTTATACCCAATTCGTTCACAATAAATGGTATCCAGCAACTTGGCGCACAACCAGCACTTGGAGTAAATATACCAAATATCGCACCTGGCGAAACAGTAACTGTTACTTTTCAAGTAAATGTTATTTCTGTTCCTCCTTCAAATTCGATTATGGGTAATGACACAATTTTATATTCTTATACTGTTGATCCAAACGGAACTCCTGTTACAACTTCTACTTCAACTAATATCGTTACAAACCCTGTACTTGACGCTATGATAACGATGGTAAAATCAGTCGATCAAACACTTGTAACACTTGGTGATACCATTACCTATACGACCGTTTTAACGAATAGTGGTAATACAAATGCAACTAACATTACTTTCACTGATCTTATACCAGATGGTACAACGTTTATTACTGATAGCGTTACAATAGATGGCATCACGCAAATTGGTCTTAATCCTAATACAGGTATAACGATTGGAGCAATTGCTCCTAACAACTCAATATCTATAGCATTTCAAGTGACCGCTACTTCTACACCTGTTCAAAATCCTATTGCCAATTCCGCTAGTGCTTCTTACACATTTATCGCTGATCCAAATGCCCCTATTGTTTCAAGGACTGTTATTTCAAACACAGTGTTCACTACAATTAATACAGCTTCAATTCTTTCATCAAAGCAAGTCGATAAATCCTTTAGCCGCATCGGAGACACACTCACTTATACTGTTGCTTTAACAAACAATGGAAACTCATCCGCACAAAATGTTATTTTCACAGATACAATGCCGAGTGGAACTACATTTATTGCAAACACATTTTCTATTAACGGTGTTCCTCAAATGGGAGCAAATCCTGCGAATGGTGTAGATATCGGACTTATCACAGCTGGGACTACAGTAACTGTTTCATTTCAAGTGACCATAACCTCATTACCAACTGAAAACCCAATTGTAAACTTCTCATCGACATCGTACCAATTAGTCTCACCACCTGATGCGGAAACTTCAATTAGTAATCCTGTTTCAACTCAAATTAAAGAAGCAATATTATCTATGACGAAAAATGAAAGTGTATCCTATGCAGATATCGGGCAAACTGCTTTTTACACTACTTCTATTGCGAATTTGGGTAATACCGATGCTACTAACATTATATTCACAGATGTATTACCATCTGGGCTTACATTTATCCCGAGCACATTAACTGTCGATGGCATTTTACAACCTGATGCGAATCCAAATACAGGGGTAGTACTTGCAACACTTCCACCAACTGAAATATATAGTATCGTCTTTCAAGTTATAGTTAACAGTATTTCACCTATAAATCCAGCACCGAATACAGCATCAACGACGTATGAGTTTACTGTTGATCCAGGTAACCCGCCGGTATCGAATACAGCTAGCTCCAACACTACACTTCTTCAAATAAACAACGCAAATATTATTAGCACAAAAACAGCAAACCTTACTTTTGCGGATGTTGGTGATACAATAACATTTACACTTAACCTTCCTAATACAGGGAATACAACTGCAACTGATGTAACCATTATTGATATTCTTGATAGCAATTTAACTTTCGTTCCGAATAGTTTCACAGTTAACGGGCAAACCATCCAAAATGCCGATTTATCTACCGGTGTAAATATTGGTTCAATTAATGGTGGTAATGCGGCAATTGTCACATTCCAAGCAACTGTTACTACACTTCCAACACTTAATCCAATTACCAATTCTGCTTCTAGCACATATCATTATGTCGTTGATCCTAACCAGCCACCTACTATAACTTCCAATCAATCTAATACAACGACAACACAAATTAATACCGCTATTCTTACAGCACAAAAAAGCACAAATGTATCTACGGTAGATATCGGGCAGGATATTGTCTACACCGTTACAATTACAAATAGCGGAAATGTTAGTGCAACTAATGTTATTTTTACCGACCTTATTCCAGACGGAACTTCCTTTGAACCGAATAGTTTTACACTTAACGGAACTAGCATCCCAAATGCAAACATAATTACAGGCGTTCCAATTGGTGATATCGCGCCAAACCAATCTGTCATCGTAGCATTTCATATTAATGCAAATGAAATTCCGCCTATAAATCCAATTACCAATCAGGCTAGCGTTAGCTTTCAACATATCGTTAATCCAGCAAATCCTCCAGTTTCAAAAAACATTACTTCTAACAACGTTACAACAAAAATTGAAAGTGCTATTTTAACTACTATTAAAATAGGAGATAAAACTTTTGCCACTATTGGTGATACGATTACGTATACAACTACTATAACCAACACAGGAAATATTCCTGCTAACAACGTTATTTTCTCAGACCCTTTACCGACATGGACACAATTTGTTGCAGGATCAGTTATTGTTGATGGTACTCCATTACCATCCGCTTCTATTATTGACGGTGTTGGCATAAATACAATAACTCCAAATCAAATCGTAACAATCGTATTCCAAGTTCAAATTGTAAGCAATCCAACAACTTTCACACCTGAACTCCAAAACTTAGGATTTGTTAACTTCCAATATAACGTAGGCAATTCATTACAGGCTCAACCTGGTAATGTGGAAACCAATGTGTTCGTTACTTCTATTAATTCAGCAATACTTTCGGCCGTAAAAACTGCTAATACAGCCTTTGCAAACATCGGAGATACAATCACTTATACTGTGCTTATTCAAAATAACGGAAATACAAACGCTACGAATTTAAATTTCTCAGACATTATTCCAGCTGGAACGACTTTTGTTGAAAATAGTTTTTCTGTAAATGGAAGTACCATTCCAGGGGCAAATCCAAATAACGGAGTTAATATTGGAACCGTTAACGCAGACAGTTCATTAACTGTTACTTTCCAAGTCATAGTTACATCTACTCCACCTTCAAACCCAATTACAAACGTTGCATCTATTCAATACGCATTCATTGTTGATCCGACTGCTCCTCCTGTTACAGGCACAATAAGTTCTAATAGCGCTTCAACACAAATTAATAACGCTACTGTTACAACTGTTTTAGAAGCAAATCGAACAATTGTATCTATCGGAGATGTAATTACGTATACAGCAACATTAACGAATACCGGAAACTTCCCTGCAAATTCTGTATTACTCATTAACGGAGTTCCTGTAGGTGCAGTATTCGTTCCAAATAGTGTTACGTTAAATGGAATTCCGCTTCCAGATGCAAGTCCAACTCTCGGTATTCCAGTTGGTATTATCGCACCAGGTGATTCTGCTACTATTACGTTCCAATTTCTTGCTAGTTCTATTCCACCGCAAGGGGCGATTATAAATCAAGCCATTACAAGTTACACGTATATTGTAGATCCGAGTCAACCTCCAGTTACAGCAACATCCTCATCTAATACGGTGAATACAGCTGTCGTTGATGCATCGTTATCCGCAACTAAAAATACAGATTCTCTCGTACAATCTACAAACGGTACAATCACTTACACAGTAGTCGTTCGAAATAACGGAAATACAACTACAAATACAGTTATTTTCACAGATTTGGTCCCAGAAGGAACTGCATTTATTCCTAATAGCGTGACCATTAATACCGTTTCCGTTCCAGGCGCCGATCCAAACGTAGGAATACCATTAAACGCCATTGCGCCATCAGAAATCGTCACCGTCACATTCCAAGTTATCGTTCAATTCATTCCAAGTGTGAATCCAATTTCTAATACAGCCCGTATTGACTATACTTTTATCGCCGATCCAACTACTCCAATCATCTCTCGAACAATTATGTCTAATCCAGCTTTCACACAAATTTCAGATGCGACTATCCTTTCTTTAAAAGCAGTCAATGTACAACAAGCAACAACGGGCGATATTTTGACCTACACGATCACATTAGAAAATAACGGAAATATCTCAGCAACTAATCTCTCATTTTTAGATTCTACTCCAGATGGTACTACATTCGTAGAAAATAGTTTTACACTTAACGGAACAGCTATACCTGGTGCCAATCCAAATGTAGGTGTTACTTTGCCTAACCTAGCAGCAAACGCTACTCACCTTATTTCGTTCCAAATTCTTATTAACGATCCATTCTCGCAAGAATCGATTACAAATCAATCCAATACAACATATACAATTCAACCAGACCCAGGGCAACCGCCTATTACTGAAACATCTACAAGTAATATCGTCATTACAAATTTCGTGCAAGCACAATTGACAATTACAAAAACATCCAATCCAATAACTGTAGATATTGGTGGAACTATACTTTATATTTCTGAAGTGAAAAATATCGGCAATGTTGACGCAATAAATATTATTTTCACAGATTCTATTCCAGCTGGGACTACATTCGTTCCCGATAGTGTCACAATTAACGGTATCCTTCAGCCAGGTGTAAATCCAGAAAATGGAATACTGATTGAAACGATTCCATCAAACAGTTCCAAAACGATACTATTTCAAGTGCAAACAAATAATCCACCTACTGAAACCGAAATTGTAAATCAATCATCTGCAAATTACCAATATGTAAGTATCCCTACAGCCCCACCAGTGAATCGCTCTGCAAATTCTAACGTTGTTACAACATCGCTTCAAAACGCAAATATTATTTCTGTTAAAAGTGCTGATGTAACTTTCATATCAATCGGGCAAAATATTACCTATACAAATACACTACAAAATATAGGAACCGTTCCAGCTAATAATACTGTGTTCATTGATAACATTCCAGAAGGTACTATATTCATTGAAGATAGCTTATCAATAAATAATGTGATTCAGCCTGGCGCGAATCCTGAAAACGGAGTAACTCTCGGCACGATACAACCAAATGAAACAGTCACTATTTCATTCCAAGTACAACTTACAAGTATACCTTCGGGCAATACAGTCATTAATATTTCAGACACTTCGTATGAATACCAAATTGACCCTAGTTCTCCAATTATTCAGCGTAGATCGTTATCAAATGCAGTAAACACTGAAGTGCGGACGGCAAATGTTAGTGCAATTAAATCCGCCAATAGATCCATTACACGCATCGGTCAAATCATCACATATACAGTCGCAGTTACAAACTCTGGTACAGTACCTATTACAAATACTCTCCTAATTGACGCAATTGCAGCTGGGACCACATTCGTTCCAAATAGCATCCTTGTGGATGGCATACCAAGACCTGACGAAAATCCAATTACCGGAATCGCCCTTGATATAATTCTTCCAAATAATACGATTATTGTTACGTTCCAAGTAAATGTAGTCTCTATACCTTCTCAAAATAACATTAATAATATCGCCGTCATTCACTATGAATATAAACCAGACCCAAGCTTACCACCTATTTCAGAAACGACCTCTTCCAATAGTACAAATATACAATTTATTGATGCTATTCTTATCGCTACAAAATCCGCTAATAAAGTATTAGCTAATATTGATGAAACAATTGAATATACAGTATTCATTCAAAATAACGGATCCACTACAACTAACTCCATCTTTTTTACAGATACTATAGCGGATGGAACAGTATTTATTCCAGGAAGCATAATAGTTAACAATACGGTACTTCCTGCAGCAGATCCGAATATCGGCTTTTCCATTCCTAATATCGCGTCAAGTCAATCGACAACAATAACATTCCAAGTTTCCGTTACGAATTTGCCAGCTGTAAATCCAACACCTAATACTGCAAACATCGTCTACGACTTTATTTTCAACCCTGACTTTGCACCAATTCAAAAATCTACTACTTCCAATACTACTTTCGTTCAAATTAATGATGCTGATATCGTTTCACTTAAAACTGTTGATTTGACTTCTGTAACAATTGGTGACATTTTAACTTATACAACAACTTTAACGAATACAGGGAATACGGATGCTACTGCTGTTGTATTTACAGACAATATTCCTGATGGAACAACCTTTATAGACGGTAGCGTTTTAGTAAATAATATTCCTCAGCTTAACGCCAATCCAAGTGCCGGTATACTTGTAGGAACGATTGCTCCTGACATTTCTATCCCAGTCACATTTTCTGTTACCGTGGTAGCTCTTCCAGCTAGCGATCACATTCAAAATCAATCAACTTCTCGTTATACAATAAATGGTGAAGAAAAAATATCGACTAGTAATATTACCTTCACTGAAGTTATTTCTGTTAATGTAATTGCGACAAAAACAACGCCAATCCAATACGCTGACCTACAAACTATCATCCCTTATACAATTCCCATCATAAATAACGGAAATATACAAGTGGAAAACATTATTGTTACAGATATCATTCCAGCAAATACGAGCTTTATAGAGAATAGTGTTATTGTGAATGGCAACGCTCGTCCAAATGACAACCCACTTAGCGGTATACAAATTGATAACATTCCGCCTAATACGACAGCAACTATTCTATTCCAAGTACGGGTTACTTCGATTCCGCAAATAAATCCAATCTCTAACACGAGTACAATTGAATATGAATACACGTTACCGAATCGACCGCCTATTACCGAAACTATTATTTCAGCAGCTGCCGTAACAGAAATTAATCACGCAAATTTGACTAGTAACAAAGCTGTTGACCTTGCATTTGCAACGGTCGGTGATACGTTAACGTATACGATTACACTAAATCAAACTGGTAATGTTTCAGCAAATGATGTAATCATTCAAGATATTATTCCTCAAGGTACTACGTTTATAGAAAATAGCGTCATTGTAAACGGAGAAACTCTTCCGGGAGTTAATCCAGTAAGCGGCATACCAATTGGTACTATAATTGTAGGCGAAAGTGCTATCGCTTCATTCCAAGTAACTGTGACTTCTATTCCAACACCAAATGAACTCAACAACCAAGCAATTACTACTTTTAGCTATATAGTCAACCCAAATAACTTACCTGTTACAAATACGACTACAACAAATACTGTCACAACAACTGTCCAAAATGATAATGTTGTTGCCATAAAATCTGTTAATGCCACGAATGCATTACCTAGTCAAACTTTAACGTATACAATTACAATTTCTAATAGCGGTAATGTGACGATTGAAGATCTTCTTGCCATAGACACCGTACCAGTAGATACAACCTTCGTTACTAGCAGTGTTACAATTAACGGAATCAATCAGCCTAATGCAAATCCCGAAAATGGTATTACATTAGGAAATCTTGCTCCTAATGAATCTGTTATCATTACGTTCCAAATAACAATATCTTCTTCGACTCTTCAATCTGCAATCAATAACGATGCTTCTGTTTCCTATACTGTTACCATTGATCCGAATGAACCACCTATTACAATGACCAAACAAACAAATGTCGTCACAACAACAATAGTGGATCCAATGGTTGGTATTGCAAAAATCGCTAACAAATCTATTACTATTACAGGAGATATCATTACATTCACACTAGACGTATTTAATCATTCCCCAATTCCTACAGTAAATACTTCCGTTTTAGATATGATTCCAGCTGGTACAACATTTATAGAAAATAGCGTAACCATTAACGGTACCCAAATCCCAAATATCCGTCCAGACACTGGTATTAATATCGGAGCTTTACCTGCAGATGGAGTAGCAACTATAACATTTAAAGTTCTCGTAACTTCTATCCCTTCAAACAGTACAATTATCAATTCTGCAACAGTTACAGCTGCTTTCCAACTGACGCCACAGGATCCGATTATTACTTTCATCGTTAATTCGAACATTGTTCGCATACCAGTTCAATTTATAACTGCAACTGTGCTTAAAAACGCTTCCGTTAGCTCAGCTTATTTAAACCAATATTTTGATTATACGGTGCATATTACGAATACCTCGGAATTTTCAATTACAAACATTTCTTTACAAGACACCATTCCTGCAGGTTTACGATTTATTGGCAGATCCGTTATAGTTGACGGCATATCACTTCCTTTAGCTGATCCAAATTTCGGATTCCTAGTTGCAACTAACTTTGAACCAAATGAAGTAATTATTGTGTCATTCACAGTACAAGTAATGGATCAGCCAGTAAACAATAAATTTATAAACACCGCTAATATTTCCTTACAACTTCAAACATCTCCTGCCGAACCACCTATAACAATAACAATTGTAAGTAACGAAAACATCGTCTCTTTCCTCCCACCAAATATAGAGCGTGTTTTACCAAACTTAAGTTGCTTCTTTGACGGTGAACGCTTTATACGAATTACTCCTCGGAACATACGAAAATATTTCGGGCCTTGGATTTGGTGGAATTAATTCAAATAAATAAAAGAGATTGTAGTTTGATTTAAACCAAACTACAATCTCTTTTTCATGCCATAGGCTACGCTTTTTTCGTTTGTTGTCTACATTGCACTTGAATATCATGAAATGTATTTCCTGAACTTTCATTTGGTAAATCGCTATTTCCATCGATTTCTATTCCATACTAGCAACCATCAATAAAAATAGATTGAAATACATTTACATTAATCCAACAAGGTGTATTAATATCATCTACATATTCTGTTTTCAAATATATTGCGATTTGAAAATTTTTAATTTAAATAAAGTTAAATTTTTTTACTTTATTTAATTATTAGCACCACTATACGACACATGCCGTTTCTCAATCCGTTCTTCAATTTCTTTCATATTTTCTTTATTACTTAATAGTGATTGTTTATTTTCTATTAATAATTGTTTAAAAGATTTTCTCACTTTTTTTCGCATTGTCAGTTTCCTCCTTAACGATTACAAATAACTTATCAAAGGATGGTTTATTTAAAAGATAAGTAATTATCTGTGTAGACTTATAATAATTGATTGTTGTGAAATCCATTTGAACTTCATATGAAAACTGAGTTTATATTCTGACAACTTTGTGAACAAAAAAAGAAAGATAGATCAAAATTATGTTTGATCTACCTTTCCATACCCTTTAAAGCATATTAATCAATATTTCAGGTCTTCCCCAATTCATTTCGCCGCAAACGAATCGTAGTTTTTCTTCGTTCATTGTGTGTAACCCTTCTTCTAACGAACATGAAATTGGAACTTCACAATGAATTTGCGCTAATTGTAAAGAGATATTTAAATTCTCTAAATCACTTTCAATTTTTGTGCGCTGCCCTTTCGTTAATGATGCTATATTTTCTAGTACTGCCGATACTGTGCCGTATTCTTGAATAAGCTTATACGCTGTTTTTTCACCAATACCTTTTACACCTGGATAATTATCACTTGTATCTCCCATGAAAGCTTTCGCATGCACGATTTGCCAAGGTTCTACACCTTTCTCTTCCATGATTTTTTCCGGTGTGTAATACTCGTAATTTCCAATTCCTTTACGAAGAAGCATAACTGTAACATTCGTATCAACAAGTTGAAGTAAATCTGTATCACCTGTCAAAATATAAACTTCCGCTTCATTGCAATATTGTTTTGCAAGCGTACCGATGCAATCATCCGCTTCATAACCTTTCATACCGATTACAGGCATAGATAATTTCGCAGTCATTTCTTGTACTAAATCAAATTGCGGAATTAATTCTTCCGGCGGTGCTGCACGATTTGCTTTATAATTCGAGAAAGATTCCGTTCTAAATGTCGTACTTCCCATATCCCAGCACGTTACAATGTGCGTTGGTTCGATTGCTTGTGTTGCTGTTAATAAATGCTTCATATAACCATGAATCCCATTCGTCGGGGTACCATCTTGTCGTTTCATAAATTGTCCATATACACTTGTTGCGTAAAAAGCACGAAATAATAGTGCCATACCATCAACTAATAATACTTTTTTCATAATTCCTCTCCTACTAACAAAAAATAATAACCTCACGTTATCACGTAAGGTTATATATAGATTACCATTCTACGTTTTTGTTCAACTTTGTCTATTATACATTGTTTTTGTATATTTAGCATCATTAACACATTAAGACATTCTACCGCAACAAGTATGAAGTATTCCTGAATACGTATTTTTACCAGTCGAAACAACTACAGCCTTTGCATTTCCGTCAACAATATACGTACCTTTGAAACATACATTTTCAAGTTCAAGTGGATTATAGTCTTTCATCCGTTTTAATGGAATAAATCGTTTACGTTCAAGATGATAGCAACTTTCAAATTTCTCAATACTAGCATCGTTTCCTGTCAGCATAGATTCATTTACTAATAAATCATTTGCATAAATAATACGTACATCTGCTGGCACTGTATCGCCCTCTGCAAGAAAAATCATATCTCCAGGTACAAGCTCTTGTACTGGTAATTTCATCATTTTTAGTTCACTGTTTAGTCCTGTTACGCTACAGCCAACTACTCTAGAAACAGTAACTGTTTCACATTGTAATTCATCATGCACATTTTGTTTTGAAAGACCTGGAATCATTCCACTTAGCTTCATCATTACTTCCGCAATACGCGCCCTTTTTGAAGTTAATTCATTTCGGCCGTATACTTGAATACGTTTTTGTGCCTCTTTCATAGATAGTCCGTCTCTTGTTGTTTTAAAATACGCAAATACAGATTTTACATCTCTTGTTGCGATTTCAATTAATAAATCTTTATTTTTTTGAAGCATTGTTTGTTCTTTCATTGCTTTTTTACTTAATTTATACGGAGTGTTACCCACACTTTTATTTACATATAACATATTATCGTCTCCTCCTTTACAACATAGGAAGAAACGCTTTGTTTCTCAATTTATCCACTTCACCGTGAAAGTGTCTAGCGCTTAAATCCTCGAATAAACGCTACATTATGATAAATATAAAGGGAGGAACAAGTCGTTTCCTGCCTACATCATATATTTTTGATTTGAAGTATATGGGTAACGGAACCGAGTCAGAATTTGACATGCTCCTCACCTCCTCTTTAATTTTTTAGTTATAATCTATACTATGAAATTACTCATAGCTTGGTAACAAAAAAGACCCTTACTCATAAGAGAGCAAAGGTCATTGCATACACAAATAAGCGATTCCCAATATAATATAATTAGAAATCTACGGACCTCTCCCTCGCCGAGTTTTAGCACTGTATAGCATAGGTTCATTACCAGCTACGTTAAGAAAAACCTTAATTCGATCATTCCTGTTGACCCATTGGCGTCTCTCGACATTTTTGGGCAGTAGCATTTCTCTATACAGGAGCCTCACCTAACAGAGACTTATTTTAATTATATAGAAAATGTTACTCCTATTTAAAATAGATGTCAACACTTTGTATGGAAACTTTTCCTTATTACAACAACTATCTCGAGTTTAGTACACTAATACGCATCCTTCTCAGCGTTCGGCTACATAAAGTGAAACTTTAATCAGTGGGGGTTTTGTTCATCGCCCACTGATTATTAGCCTTCACCAATCAGGCTTTTACGGGCAGTTAATCTCCCAACTAACTTCTTTGCTCCAGCTGAATTTTGAGGTGGAAGTTTTACTGCCCACAAATAGCGGGATAAATTAATTAAGCACATATTGCAAAAAATTAGCACATGAAAAATAAAACCCTTACGTTAAAATGTAAGGGTTTTAATATGTTACACAACCAGCAATTACAATTCCGATGGAAAGTGATAAAAACATAAGGAAAAGACCAACTGCTTGATTATCTTCTTCAAGGCTTTTATTAATATTAAAACGTGGTGTAAGCCATTCTGCTAAATAAAAGACAATAATTTGAGCTAATATCCCAACAGCTCCCCATGAAACCATATCAAGAATTGAAATAGAATTAGCAGCCGTTGAATATAAAACGATAGCAAGACCAAGTAATCTTCCTCCAAGTACATAGCTTACCGCTTTATTCCCTTGAGCCATTAACTTAAATTCCTTAACTTTCGTTGTCACTTCCATAAGAAAAAGACCGATACATAAAAGTGCAAGTGATACTGCTAAATATAGTAAAAAATTAATCATTTATTTTCCTCCTTCTTAATACCTACCGGTAAATAATACGATTCATTTCCCGTAATTTTTTCTCCGGCACGTATACCGATGCTGCTCGCTTTTCCAGCAATTAAAAAAGCCCCAAACACGTACGACAGCTTCTCAATTCCTTTTTCAGTTTCCAAAAATACAACTGGAAGCTCTGTATATTTCTGAAATATAGGAAGTGACGATTTATACGTTTCATGTGCATTTCGAATCATAATATTTGTATCCTTATCACGAATCGTAATCGTGTCACCTTCCCTACCAAACGAAGGTTTTTGAACGAAAGGACTTTTCCCCAAAAATAAATCTGGCTCAAAATATGTAGGAAGCATATATTCTTTAATCCACTTTTGTTCCTCACTTGTGTAAAAAGCACCTTCTTCTGCTAATCCCCAAATAAGACATTGAATTGATTTCGGCTGAATTAAAAAGGCCGACAAAGGATTTATAATAAAAAGCTTTCCTTCTTTTACAAGTTGCAAAAGTTCTACTCCCACCAAATCCCCCGTTTCGGGATCTTGATCTTCAATTAAGTCTTCAATTGGATATGTTTGGCGATACAAAACATCAATCGGTACACCATCTCTATCTACTAAAGCATCATCTGTAATTCTAAGTTCTGTCATTGGCATCACTTTATTTTCAACATGACATAGCCCACTCAAATACATAGTCGTATTCCAATCTTCTATATGTTCATGATGAGCTGTGAAAACAACATTTGGATCTTCCATTCCTTTTGTAAACTCCATTACGGCTTTTGTAATACCGGAAGAAAGTAAGCGCTCTTGATTTGCATTTGGATCATCATAGCCTAATTTCCCACAAACTTTTCCATTCATTTGAAAGCATTCCACAATAAAAGTTGGAGTGTCACTATTAAACTCAAGCATTTTAATACGATTATCATCTGTTAAAGCAAAATCAAATCGTGAAATAACAGATTCAGGATACATTCCTTTCAGTCTAATAAAAGGCAAGCTTGCATCTGGAAAACCAAGTTCAAGAAGCTGTTCATTAGATAAATCCCGAAGAAGTCTAGCAGTCTTAAAAAATATTTTCCCCATTCGTTCAGTTGCTAATTGTAATTGTTTCATCGTTTGCTCTGTTATTGGAAAAACATGAAACAAACTATACTCACATTCATATAAATCCGACCAGAAATGCGGATAATTCGAATAAAATCCTTTTCGTTTCTTTATGTATTGCGACATATTTTAACCTCCAAATCCACCTTTTGAACCGCTTCCAATTCCACCTTTAAATTCGGCCGAAGATTGATAAGTTTTAAACGCTGATGAATTTTTGAAAGTGGATTTATTTTGATAGTATTTACCACCATAAAAGTAATGTCCACGATAACCTGAACTACTATCATCACACTGCCAAACACCAAGCTCATCATCCCAATCCCAATCAGAACAACTATTATCATTCGGTTCGGGGGGAATATCTTGCGCACAGCCAAATAAAGTGCCCGTCATTAAAGATGTCAGAACACCACCTACTAGCCATTTCGTTTTTGTCACCTTTGCACTCCCCTTTTTAAATTATATTTCTATTATATAAGATGTCATGATAAAGTAGAAGAAAAAGGAAGAAGAGGGATAAAATGCGATTGGAATATCGGCTCAATGATGAAACTAACGGGTATCCGGCTTTATGGAACTACGCAAATATTTCTAATTCTGAAATTGTCGCGCGCATGACTTGTGAATATTTTATAAAAGATGGAAATACATATGTCGTTACTGCAACTTCAGTAGATCCAGACGGGACAGCAGTGTTATATATACAAAAAGAAGTTTTTTTCAACGACCCTTCAGATCCTACATACTCGCACATAGGTTTTGAAATTCGAGAACTAAAGGAAGCAAGCTCAATTATGATAGAAAGTAAAGATGTGTGGAATTACGAGGACCTCTTACCCTCTCTCCATTCAGATATTATATATATTCAACGGGATGGAATACATTTGGAATTCACCCTAGATTCAAGAGAAATTGATGAAGACCGCAAGTGCTATATTTATTATGGAAACTTTACAGGTAAATCGAGATAACATGAGCATATTTATTCAACAAAAAAACCTTACGTATAAAACGTAAGGTTTTTTATATAGTCCCACATATGCCGTTATCTATAGATGTCCATAAACCTGCTCTCACAGGTGGATGTTCTCACAAATGTTTGTAACTTCCTTCTTAAAAAGATGGCCTGCTATCTACATTTAAATATTGAACTTCCATATTATACTTATTGGTTTAAGACATACACAAGCTACGTACACCGTAGGAATTTTATATAATGTTAGTTGAAATAAGACCCCCGCAAGTGCCGTTCCTCGTAAATGTCCAAAAACCCGCTACTCGCAGGTGGATGCCCTCACAGTTACCGTACATCTTCCTCCACAAGGAAGGCTTGATGATGGTCACTAAATATTGAGCTTCCGTAAAACTAACATCGGTTTTAGACATAAATAAGTTACGCACACCGCAGGATGTATTATTTACTTGTCGTTATATTATCACATTGTTTCCAATGTGTAAAATATAATATTTTTGAAGCAATCTCTTGCTTGTGACCTTATTTTAATACAAATTATTTTTGCATGCAAGTGATTAATCTTCTTCTTTTGCAATTTGATTTTCTGGATAAGAAATCCAATCACTCCAGCTACCTGTATACAATTTAACATTTTGAAAACCAGCTAATTTTAATGCAACTATGTTCGGACACGCTGTAACACCAGAACCACAATATACGATTGTTTCCTTCTCTTTATCAAGATTTTGGAAACGCCCTTGCTGTTCCTCTTCGTTTTTAAAGTGTCCCGATTCTACAATTCCATCTTTCCAAAAATAGTTTACTGCCGTCGGAATATGCCCTGCCTTCGGATCAACGAGCTCTTCCGCACCTGCATAACGTTTCGGCTCTCTAGAATCAATTAACGTAATATCTATACCTGCATGAATATTCTCTCTGACCGTTTCCATCGTTACAAGCATATTTTCTTGTATTTCCGGTATAAAAGGTTTTCGTGCAATAACTGGGATATTCGGCGTTGTGTGTAATCCATTCTCTTTCCAAGCTGGAAATCCACCGTCTAATATATACACTTTCTCATGTCCTACATAGTTTAATAACCACCATAAACGAGAAGCCATTGCACCAGCTTGACTATCGTACGCAATTACTGTCGTATGTTCATCAATCCCAGCCTGTGAAAGCTTGTCTGCAAACTGCTCTATATTTGGTAATGGATGGCGACCACCATGCTCTATTACAGAACTTGATAAATCTAAATTTAAATCAAAATATAACGCATGGGGAATATGTTCTTCCTCATACTTCTCTTTACCCCAATTTGGATTCGCTAAATCAAAACGACAATCGACTATACGGACATGTTCATCTTCTAAATGCTCACGCAACCATTCGACTGTAACAATCATCCTTAACGCCCTTCTTTCTCGTTCACGCGACCTACATACTCCATAACCATATCTGTTGTAACAAGTTTACGCTGCGGCGCAACGCCGCGTTTTGCAAGGTCATTAATTTGCTTTGTTACCATATTAATTGCATCAACTGAGAAATGTTTTCCATTTGATGCAAGTGCGATCGCAGCCTCAATTGCTGCTTCGCGTTGCGCATCTAATTGTAAAAATATTTTTACAATCTCATTTTGTTTACGAGAATGTGCTGTAATTGCTTTATGTACTTCCATCTTCTCTTCCCCCTAATAATTTATACTTATTTGTTTAATTTCATTGCAAGCCGAATCATATCACGACATACAATTCCATTTTCAATAATCTCTTCTTCATAATGCTTTGAAAAGTAATCAAAATCAATAGAAAAAATACGAAATCCACATTTTTGATATAACGCAAGTTGTGAAATGCTAGAATTACCTGTACCAACTTCAAGTTTGTACATATTATATTCTTTAGCTTTTTCTATTGCATGCAACAATAACCCCTTACCAATACCTTTTCCTTGCATATGTTCTACAACCGCAATATTCATAATTTCCATTGTCTTTGGTCTTGTTTCCAAAAGCACATATACACCGATAATGCTTTCTTCTTGTTTAGCTATATACGTAAACCCTCTCTGTACATATGCATCAATTTGGCGTTCACTTGGATCAGCAAGGAGCAATAAAGATTTCGGTATAGCTTCTTTCGAAATACGCTCTACTACAACAGACATAAAAATTCCCCCTTCCCTATTGTTCTAAACCCCCCTTGTCTACCATAGATAATAGAAAGGAGGGATTCACCATGGACAACAATGAGAAAAAATGCAACGTCATCTCTATTGATGGAAAGAAAAAGAAGAGCGACACATATTCCTATCCAAAATTAGTAGTAGAAAACAAAACGTATGAGTTTTCTTCATTCGTCTTATGCGGTGAAACACCAGACGGCAGACGCTTAGTTCTTACCCATATGATTTCTACTGATGAGTTTGCAGGGTTTGTAAAATCTTTAGATACTGTACTACAAAAGAAAATTGAACGAATCTTTTTTTCATAACGGCTATTTAATATAAATTTCTTTTTCAATTTCTACTAACTGCTTTTGTAGCTCTTCTTTACTTTGTTCATATAGTGATACATCAATTGTTTCAGCTAAAGCGAATAATATACTTTCATAATAATTCTCAACATCTTGCTGCATCACTTTTTGGAATAGGTTCCATTTTGCATCCCACTCTTGCTTATAGTGATGAACGAATAAATCTTCTTCATCAGCTACATAGTTTGATACGAAAGGTTCTAACACTCCTTTAGCGTCTTCTTGCATAAAAGCTTTATCATTTTTTTCAAAAAAGCTTTTCTCATTTTTAAAATGTGCCAGTGCCTTTTTAAAATCTTTTATTTCTATTGAAGGAAACGGCTCTTTATGTGTAATAACTTTATATCCATAATCCACTGTTCCACCCATAGAAATCGATTCATTTTCCACTTTGCAATTCACAACAATTTCATCCTTTGCACGCTTCATCGCTTCATCTATCCATTTTTCAAGACGTAATGATGTCGCACGCATTTCTTGTAATAAATCATGTTGAATAAATGAAACTAATTCCATTACACATTGTTGCAACTGCATTTTTACATTCCCGTCTGTTCGTAACGACGCCGGATTAATAAATTCAGTAAACACATCGTTATAGCGTAAAAATAGACGTTGGTGTACATAATAAAGCAATTCTTTCACTTCATTTTGCATTGCTTGCTCTTCAGCAAGTACACTATATGATGAAATAATATGAAGTAGCTGATCACGCTCTGCTTCATATTTTTTTGTTTGCTTCTCTTTCTCATCATTTCCCTGCTTCGCGCCATTTATCATATTTACAAGAAGCTGATTCGCTCCTTGCAATGCACTATATAAAGCGTGCACAGATACAAGCATTAAATCCCTCATCATAAAGGACGTAAATGATTCTTCAAACTTAGCAATCCCAGAGTTTTGTAAAATACCATACTTTTCTTTATCAATACTTTTCCCTTGCTTTTCTTCAAGTGCACATAAACTTGAAATTGCAAATAAACGTGGATTTCTAATACCGTATTGTAAGAGCTGATCCGCAATATAACCTTTTACCATTTCAAGTTCTTCTTCGGATTGTGCTAAATCGGCAGCATTTATTAAGAAGAACATTTTATCAAGTGCAAATGTATCCTTTACACGACCGAGCTGAATTAAAAACTCACGATCTGCGCGAGAGAAAACATGATTATAGTATGTTACGAATAAAATAGCGTCTGCGTTTTTAATATACTGAAATGCAACATCCGTATGACGAGCGTTAATAGAATCCGCCCCTGGTGTATCTACAAGCGCTACTCCTTGCCTTGTTAAAGCACAATCATAATAAAGCTCCATATGCTCAACAAAGCATGATTTTTCTTCATTAGCTACATAATCAGAGAACTCCTCTAACGTAACTTGTACTTGTTCCCCTAAATGATTAGCAACTGCCTCATATCCTTTTTGTACCGCTCGTAAAAAGCTAAATGTTGTTTTTTGCTTCCCGCTTGGTGAAGGATATTTCATAATTTTATCAATTTGCGTTAACGCTTCTTCCAATGTAGCAATTTCATAGTGAAACATTTTATAAACAGCTTTCATATCTTCTAACAGCGCTTGCTCTGATTTAAACTGGACAATTACCGTTCCATGTGGTTTCTCTTCTGTAACTGGCAAAATTTGATTTATTGTTGCTGTCGTTGGGTTTGGCGATACAGGAAGTACCTTTTCACCAAGCAATGCGTTAGCAAATGATGATTTCCCAGCACTAAAAGCTCCAAATAACGCTACTGTAAATTGCTTCGTTTCTACACGCTGTCTTTTTCCAACTACTTCTTGCTGTAAATGTTTCATTGTAGGCAATGGATCTAATATCGTTTCAGCTTTCTTCACTTTTTCTAATATACGCTGAATATTTAAAGCTTTCGTTCCTTTAATCTCTTCTTCACTAGCCGCTACGTTGTCATTTACAATTTCTTGCTCTTGTAGTGTAAACTTCTCACTAACAATTTGTTTTTTACTTTGTAATATTTCGTCTATTTGTAATTCATCTGGTATAGAAACATGTTCATTCCAAATATCTCCTAAATAGATCTCATATTCCTCATACTTCTTAATGTATTGTAATTTCGTTTCTTTTGCTGTTTGTAACATCGTGTATTTTTCAATTTCTTCTTCAATACGAGCAATCTCTATCTTCACTTTCTTCTGCAATATACCCGTACTTTTCCCGAAAATTTGCTGAGATTTCATAAAGTATCTTTTCTTTAACTCATTTGCAACGTCAGCAGTATAAAGAAGTAAGTAATCACCGGTAAATCCAGCCCCTTGTTTAATTGTTTCAGCCAACACTTCCGGTCCGAAAGCAATCTCTAACGCATATATGTCTTTCCCTATTTCTTCTGTAAATAACCCTTCTTCTTTTAAGAAGGCTACAATAAATTCTTTCACATGAAAATCAAGTTGCGTTTCAACAGTCTTTTGAAGAGCAGAATAAAAAGCATCTACACGTCTCTGTTTTTCTTGCTCCGTCTTTCCTTTCGCAAATAACAAACCAACTTTAAACTTCGTTAATTTCGTTTCTAAATATTCATTTGCCAATTCTCTCATTTCAAATGGCATTAAATACGCGTTATCTAATATGGCTTGTAAACCTTTTATAAATTCATTTCTCACATCAGATTCTTTACTAGCCGCGCGATTTTTATTTTCAGTTAACTCTTCCTTTTTTTCAACTATCTCTGAAAGTGACAGTGGTGATGTTAATTCTTCTTCATATTTCATAAGATGTTTTTCATTTTCAGAAAGAATAAACGAACAATGTTCTTGCAGTAAATATTCTGTTTCTCGCTCCATTCCCTTTCTTACATACTGCTCTTTTTCTTTCATGATAGAAAAAATTAATGCTTCTAAACTTTGAATTTCATTGTATGGATGATTCATCATTCGCAATGATGTATAAAAAATACCATCCACTTCAATATCCCAGTTAGAAAAAGACTGTTTTACACTATCTCTATACTCTTCAAACGATAACTCATTTGCTTTATGTTTATCTATTTGGTTTACAACGAGATAAACCGTTTTATTACGTTGTTTCAATTCTTTAACAAATTGTAAGTTAACCTCTGATTGGACATGGTTATAATCCATCATATAGAAAATAACATCTGCTAGATGCAGTGTTGATTCTGTCGCTAATTGGTGGGCATCATCCGTAGAATCAATTCCGGGCGTATCAACTAACATAACCCCATCAGGAATTGGCGCATCATTTCGATAAATATGAACACCAATTACTTCATCACCGTCTTTACATATTTGTTTTAATTCTTCTGCTGAATATGCGCCGTCATATTCATACTGTTCTCCAGACTTAATCGTTACAACAACGCGATCAGATCCTCTTTCAATTTTAACGACGTTAGCACTCGTTGGAATCGGACTTGTCGGTAATAATTGCGCTTTATATAGGTGATTCATCATTGTCGATTTCCCCGCAGAAAAATGACCACAAAAAGCTAGCATAAGCTGCTCTTGTTTATATTTTTGAATCAATTCAAACAACTTCAAACTATTCTCTACATCGCCGTTTTTTTGCCACTCTTCATAAAAACAAACAAGTTTTTTCATACCGTTTGTCTGTACTATGTTTGTCATCCCCTTGTTCCCCTTTATCCAAGATGTATATACTTTATCCCGCTATTTGTGGGCAGTAAAAGCCCGTTTCGTGCGGTATAATAATCAATGAGGGATAGACCTCCCCGCTGATTAAAGTTTCACTTTATTATCATACTAAATTTTCAGCATATTCACATCAAAAATAAAAAATCCCTTTCATTCTTTTTACAAATGAAAGGGATTTTATGTAATATTATTCATTTTGTTGTTCCTACTCCATTTAATACATACTTTGTAACACCAACATATATAGCAATCGTTCCTGCAACAAGTGCATACACCATATTAACACACCAACCTTTTTTGATAATGATTATCAATTTTAAATACATTTTACCATTAAAGAGAATCATTATCAACAATTTTCTAAAAAAGAAAGCTCCTTCGGGAAAAGGAGCTTTACTGCCTGTTTTAAAGAAGTTTAAAACTTGCTGTGCACTCTTATTATATCTCATAATGCACATCTTAACAGTTTTAAAAATTGGAAATCTCCTCTATACCCTTCACCTTACATTTTGTATAATAAAAGGGATTTACTTAATAAGGAGGAAAATAATGACACGAAATATTCCACAAGGCGAGAGGATACACTCAATTGATATCATTAGAGGAATAGCTGTACTAGGTATTTTTCTTGTTAACTGGCCAGTTATTGCCGGAGTTGACTCAAGTGAAATTTCAGGGATTTACGAAGGAGTAGACAGCTACATCCGCCTATTTTACGATATGTTTATTCAAACGAAATTTTATACTATTTTTTCGTTTTTATTCGGATTAGGTTTTTATATCTTTATGAATCGTGCTGAGGCGAAAACAGATCGTCCAAAAACTTTGTTTGTTCGCCGTCTTCTCATTTTATTATTATTTGGGTTCTTGCATTATGTTCTTTTATGGGACGGGGACATCTTACATAGTTATGCAATCGCTGGATTTTTCTTATTGTTATTTTATAAGAGAGAACCTCGTACTATTTTGATTTGGGCATTAGTTCTACTAAGCATTTTTCAATTTTTAATGCTAATTACTAGCATTGGAATTGCCTTAATGCCAAGAGATGAGCTAGGACTCTCCTTACCAATCATGCCATTAGAAGACTGGATGTTACAAATACAAAATCGTTTCCATGCGTTTTATTCTGAAGCAATTGGGCTAAGTGCATTCATGCTTCCAGAAACAGTTGGATTATTTTTGCTTGGTTTATATGCTGGCAAAAAAGATATTTTCCGCCGCTCAAAAGAATTAGATCCAAAACTAAAAAAATGGCAAATTATTATGTTCGTTTTAACATTACCAATGTGGTTCTTTATGGTTCGTTATTTCTTGTCAAAACAACCTTATGATCCGATTTATATGAGTGCCTTTACAATGTTTAGTGGAAAAACATTATTCATCTTCTACATTTTCACACTCATGCGCTTATTACAAAAAGAAAGATGGCAAAAATTATTACGACCATTCCAATATGTCGGACGAATGGCGTTAACAAATTACATCACGCATACAATTGTTACATTACTTGTATTCGGGCTATTGTTCAAAAATTATTATCCCGCTCCATTATGGGTCGGACCACTATTTTGCATTGGTTTCTACACGTTACAAATTTTCATTAGCCGCTGGTGGCTTTCTCGTTACCAATACGGACCACTTGAATATATATGGCGCCTTGGTACGTACGGTAAGATGATGCCACTTAAAAAGAAAAGCAAGGTCTCCTAATGAGACCTTGCTTTTCTATGCTTCTCTTACTGCACTTTGCATCGAAACTGGCTCTTCTTTTACTTTCACTTTACGCTGCGGCACCATATTAAATACAATATTTAAAAGTACTGCTGATGCACTTCCAAGTACAATTCCGTTATCAGTTAAAATACGAATATTTTCCGGAAGCTGTGAGAATAACGTTGGAACGACTGTAACACCAAGTCCGATTCCGACAGAACATGCAACGATTAATAAATTCTCTTGTTTTCCAAAATCAACACTGCTTAACATTTTAATGCCATACGCCATTACCATGCCGAACATTGCTAACATCGCACCGCCAAGTACTGATTTCGGAATAATTGTTGTAATGGCTGCGATTTTAGGAATAAACCCAAGAGCAATTAACATACCACCACAAGTATAGATAATAACGCGATTTCTTACTCCAGTTAATTGAACAAGGCCTACGTTTTGAGAATATGTTGTGTATGGAAATGCGTTAAAAATACCACCTAGAACCATTGCTAATCCTTCTGCGCGATAGCCTTTTGTTAATTCTTTTTCACCGATCTTTTTATTGCAAATATCAGATAATGCAAAATATACACCTGTTGCTTCCACAATTCCTACGCAAGCAACGAGAATCATCGTAATAATTGGCGTTAATTCAAATGTTGGTGTACCAAAGTAAAACGGCTGAATACCGTGGAACCAATCTGCCTCTCCAACCGCTTGCAAGCTTACTTTCCCCATAAATGCCGCAACGATTGTACCGAACAAAAGACCAAGTAATATAGAGATTGAACGGATAAATCCGTCAAAGAAACGATACATAATAATGATAAATAATAAAACACCAAATGCTAAAGCTAAATTTTCTAAACTTCCAAAATCTTTGCTTCCAACTCCTCCAGCCATATCATTAATAGCTGCTGGAACAAGTGTAACCCCAATGACTGTAACGACAGATCCTGTTACAACAGGAGGAAACAGTTTTACAAGTTTCCCAAATAATTTCGCGAAAATAACAACAAATAATCCCGCAGCAATAATTGCTCCATATATAGAGGACACGCCGTATTGTTTACCAATTGCAATCATCGGTCCAACCGCTGTAAATGTACAACCAAGTACAACCGGAAGCCCAATACCGAAAAAGCGATTTGATAATGCTTGTAAAATCGTTGCTACGCCGCACATTAATAAGTCGATCGATACTAAATACGTTAATTCTTGTTGATTTAAACCAAGTCCCCCGCCAACAATAAGCGGAACAATAATTGCGCCAGCGTACATGGCAAGCATGTGCTGAATGCCAAGCGATGCAATTTTAAATGGGTGCTGCTTCATCCTTAGTTCACCTCCGCAGTTTCTTGCTGTACAAATGTAACTGTGCCGTTATCAAGTGATGCAATTTCTGCTAGTGATTCAACACGAACACCCTGTTCACGCAGCTTCTTTCCTCCATCTTGAAATGCTTTTTCAATAACAATGCCAATTCCCGCAATACTTGCCCCGGCTTGCTCTACTAAATTCATTAAACCTAAAGCAGCCTGACCATTTGCTAAGAAGTCATCAATAATTAGTACATGATCATTTTCATCAATATGATTTCGAGATAATGAAATCTCGTTCGTTTCTTGTTTTGTAAATGAGTATACTTCCGCAACATACATATTATCTTGTAACGTTAACGATTTACGCTTTCTTGCAAAAACTACTTTTACACCAAGCTCTAAAGCAGCCATAACCGCTGGTGCAATGCCTGAAGATTCAATCGTCACGATTTTTGTAATGTTCTCTTCTTTAAAACGCTTAGCAAATTCTTTTCCGATTTCTTGCATAAGTACTGGATCAATTTGATGATTTAAAAATGCATCTACCTTTAATACATCACCAGATAAAACCTTTCCTTCGTTCAAAATCTTTTCTTGTAATACTTTCATGTTAGTTCCTCCTCTTATGCAAATAAAAAACTCCAAAAGCCGCCACCACTCGTTACAAGTGAGAGACGTGCTTTTGGAGTTTCGCAAAAAAGAATGCTAAACAAGCAAATATATTCGTCCTCACTCATAGTCAAAGTATTTACGGTACTTCGGTAGAAACTTGCAGGCCATATCCCCGCGATTATATGAGTGTAGCTAACTTATTTATTTATAGAAGGATTATAACGCACTTTTTTCACTTTGAAAAGCATTTATCGAAAAAAACACGTACAAATTTTATGAAAACACCGTTTTCGTTCGAGTTTTCCCAACTTTCACATTTCATATTACAACGTTGTTAATATGATAGGACCATCCTTCGTAATCGCAATTGTATGCTCATATTGTGCAGATAATTTCCCATCCATCGTCCGTGCAGTCCATCCGTTTAAATCTACTTTAGAATATCGCATACCGGCATTTACAATAGGTTCAATTGTAATTACCATTCCTTCTTGTAATTCTGGTCCTTGCCCTGACTTACCAAAATGAAAAATTGCTGGTTCCTCATGAATTTCTTTGCCAATTCCGTGTCCCGTAAAATCTCTTGCAACAGAAAATCCTTCAGAAGCTACATAACTTTCAATTGCGTATCCAATATCTCCAACATGGTTACCACTTATCGCTTGCTCAATCCCTTTATATAAAGCACTCTCTGCTACTAACAATAACCTTTTTGCTTCATCAGAAATATCTCCAACTATATACGTCCATGCAGAATCCGAGAGCGCACCATTTAAGTTTACTACCATGTCAATTGTCACAATATCTCCTTCACTTAAAGGAACATCTGTTGGAAACCCATGACACATTTCATTATTCACAGATGCACATATTGCGTATGGATAATCGTTATACCCTTTCTGTTCGGACCTGGCACCATGCTCTTCTAAATATGCTTCAACAAACGTATCAATTTCTTGTGTAGTGATACCTGGTTTCATCATTTTTGCAATTTCTCTATGACAAGAAGCTAGTAACTTCCCCGATTCATGCATCAAATCTATTTCATTTTTCGTTTTAATTGTAATCATACTACCTCTACCTCTCCTTACTAAACTTGCTATTTGCTACTAAACTTCAATCATACACATCCTCTTCCAAAATTTCAAAACTTCTAATTACAACAAGTACAAAAACAAACATCATTTATTTCTGCATCAAAATAAAAAAACAGAAGCCCCCTTCTGTTTCTTAATCATTTTTACATATATAGTTCATTTTCAAAAACTCAAAACAACTGCCATTCGTTTTTTGAATAAACGTCCCAACTGCTTCGAACCCTGCTTTTTTATATACTTTGATTGCCCTTTCATTAAATGCCGCTACTGATAATGTTATATAGTCACAGTTATATTTTTCTTTACTAAAATCTAATCCAGCTTTTACGAACTGTAAACCTAATCCATTGCCTGTTATCTCAGGTCTCATTCCAAGGCCTATATCAACCGTTTGATTATTTATTTTACAAAAACTAAAGAAGCCAATTATACTATCGTTTTCTTTCACGACAAATGTAGTACTCCCTCTCATATGAGCATTTAAAAACTCCACTAAATCTTCTTGATCTGCCTCTATATCATAAAAAGAATACTCGCCTTCATAATGCCAGTTGTATGCAATTTCTTCTGCTTCCGCTTGCGACATTACTGTAAACATATAGCCCATTTCTCTCACTCCCTCATAAAAAAGAGCTGCAATTAAGCAGCTCCTGTTTTATAACTCATAAATCTCTTTATATTTAGCTTCTAAATAATCAGCTAAGTAGTTTGCATTTAAACCTTCACCTGTCACATCTTTTAAAATTTCAAGTGGTTTTTTCGTTTTGCCGTATTGGTGAATATTCTCTGTTAACCATTCACGAATTGGCGTCACGTTTCCTTCTTCTAATAATGCATCAAAGTTTGGAATATCCTTTAGCATCCTTTGTTTAAATTGCGCTGCATACATATAACCAAGCGCATAAGATGGGAAATATCCAAATGAACCGCCAGCCCAGTGAACGTCTTGTAATACACCTTGTGCATCATTCTCTGGACGAATACCTAAATACGTTTCCATCTTATCATTCCATGCCGCTGGTAAGTCCTTTACTTGCAATGTGCCATCAAATAATTCTTTCTCCAGCTCATAGCGAACCATAACATGAAGCGGATATGTAAGTTCATCGGCTTCTATACGGATAAAGGATGGTTTTGACTCATTAATCGCATCATAAAACTCGTCTACTGATACACCGTCAAATTGACCGTCACTATATCGCTTTAACAAATCATAGTTTTTCTTCCAGAACGACTTATTACGGCCAATGAAGTTTTCAAAGAATAACGATTGTGACTCGTGAATTCCCATTGATGTTCCACTGCAAAGTGGTGTTCCTTCTAGTTCCTCTGCAACATTTTGCTCATATACAGCATGACCACATTCATGAATCGTGCCGAAAACAGCCATACGGAAGTCTTTCTCATCGTAACGAGTCGTAATACGAACATCCCCTCTATTTAATGTAATTTCAAAAGGATGTACCGTTTCATCAAGACGACCCGCTTCAAAGTTATAGTTCAATTGTTTTAATAACTCTAAAGTAAAATTCTTTTGTTTTTCTTTTGAAAAATGTTCAGCTAAAGCATTTGTTTTTAATTCTTTTTTAGACTCAGAAATTTCTTTCACAAGCGGAACGATACGTTCACGCAGTTGACCAAATACATGATCTAACACTTCTACTGTGATTCCCGGCTCATACATGTCTAATAGCGTGTTATATTTGTACGTTTCGTAACCCCAATATGTAATAAACTTCTTTTTGAATTCAACAATTTTTTCTAAATACGGACGGAACATTTCGAAGTCAGATTTTTCGCGAGCTTCTTCCCATACACTTTCCGCTTTCGCTTCTAATTTCACATACGCTTCATATTCCGCTTGTGGAATTTTCTTATTTCTATCATATTCTTTCCGACACTCTTCAACCATTTTCTTTGTCGTTTCAGAAAGTTTATTTTCAACAATTAAAGATTCTAGTTCAGTTAAATAGTTCCCCATCTCATCTGAAGTCGACATCACAAACACTTCGGATGAAAGCATTCCAATTACTTCTGAACGCTGGTCTACTCCTTGCTTTGGTGCACCTGTTCTTAAATCCCAAAACATTAAGCTTAATGCTTCTCCATAATTCTCTATCTTCTTCACATATGTTAAAAATTGTTTTTCTACTTCATATGTAGCAACTGTCATAGTATAAAAAAACCTCCTTTTTCTACCTCAACCTTATTTCGACATTAAAACATAAATTCCTTTTCTAATAGAAAAAAAAGCTTGGCAAATGCCAAACTTTTCCCTACAATATTTTTTCGCTTAAAGTACTTTTCCTTCTACCGGAAGCACTTTCTTCACTGCTTCTATCACTTTTTCATCTTCATTATCTGATAAGAATAATGATATAGCACCTTTATCTTCACTTGTACGAATTAAACGTCCAATTCCTTGGCGAAGACGTAAAATCATATAAGGCACATCTACGTCCCAGAATGGATCATTCACATGTTTACGCTTCGCTTCAAACACAGGATCGTTTGGAGGGAATGGTAATGACCAAATAATAACGTGTGATAATGATGAACCAGGAATATCTAAACCTTCCCATAAATGCACAGCACAAAGTACAGTCTCTTCTTCATTTTGGAAACGAGAAACGAGCTGACTAATTTCCTGATCCCCTTCATATAAGAACGGAACCGACATTTGCTCTTTACTTACATACTCTTTGAACGCTGCAAGTTCTTGCATTGTACGGAATAATACAAGCGTACGTCCATTTGTTTTCTGGATATTTTCAAGTGTATATTGACACTTTCTTTCCCATTCATTTTCTTTCGTATGCGATAGTAAGTTTACTGCCATTTGCTCTTCATAATCAAACGGTGAGGCAACTGAGAATGATAAATAATCTTTTACCCCTAGACTATTTGCTGTAAATGCGAACGAATCGTTATCCGATAATGTTGCAGATGAGAAAATGTACGGAATTTTCTTCGAGAATACTTTTTCTTGTAACACTTCTTCAACTGCACGTGGCATAATAACTAACGTGAAAGCACCATCACTTTCTTCACCCCACGTAATTACATTTTTCTCGTGCATGAAAAGACGAAGTGAATGCTCTAACACATCTAAATGCTCATCAACAATATTTAAATCGTATGTGTTTACTGTATGCATTTCACTTTCAAATACTAATGCATCACCGACTTCACCGATTTTCGCATAAAGTCTTTTCGCTTCTGCAGTTACCTTTTCTGTCACAGTAATTTCTAAACGATCAGAACCTTCAATTTCCTTTTTATTCTCTTGTAGTACCCCAAAGAATTGTTCAGTTTGCCAAATTGTTTCTTCTACTAAATGTGCGAACTCTTCACGAATATCGTTTTGTAATAATCTCGTTAAAAGTTGCTCCATCATCGTTTGTTTTAAACGGTACGTTAAAGCTTTTTGAGCTGCATACTCTACAAGATGTCCTTCATCGAATACAACGCAGCTACTTTCTGGTAATAACGGAATTTGCCCTTCACGTTTACGTGCATCATATGTCCAAATATGATCCATATAGAAGTCTTGAGAACAAATAATTAAATCTGCAGCTTTACGATAATGTTCACGAGAAAGTGTTTGACCACAACGATGACGAGAATCACAAGTGAAGCAATCTTGGAAGTAATCCCAGTTTACCTTTGACCATTCCTCGTCATTTAACAGTGGAAATTCTTTTCGATCACCATAGTGAGTAAAGTTCTGCATCGTACCATGATCGAATACGAACTGAGGTAATTCGTAATATACATCTTCAATTACTTCTGGAGCTCGTCCACTCATAACATCTTCAAGTTTACGCAAACATAAATAATTATCCATTGATTTCGCAAGTCTAACATCAACAGATAGCCCTAATGCTTCAGATAACTTAGCAATGTCTCCTTCTTCTTTCACAAGCTGCTCAATTAACGTTTCATCTGCACAAGCGATAATAGCTGGCTTCCCTGTATAACGTGCATAACAAATTGCATATAGAAGATATACAATTGTTTTCCCTGTTCCTACACCTGCTTCTGCAAACATAACTTTCTTCTCTTGGAAAGCGCGTTCTAACTGAAACGCCATAAAAATCTGTTCATCACGCTCTTCAAAGCCTTTTTCCGGAAGAATGTCGTAAAACACATCTCCAATCCACTCATTCAACTTATCATAAAAATTATCTTGTTTCCCTACTTCAAATGGTAACCTATTCTCAGTAAACATCCTTAGCCTCCAACCAAACAGTTTTTCTATAAAAAGATATAGCAACTGCTACTCACATGTGTGCAGCCACTTTCCCCTGTTGCAATACATAGAAATACACGAAAAAAAATTTTCCTTTCGAAAAAGGAAAATTTTTTTCTATATTAATGACTTTAAATACCGTTTATCAATCGCTGTTTCATGTGAAAGAGCTGACAAATATTCTTCCTGCGCTTTTTGTATTTCATCTACAATCGCACCTTGACTATCCACTTCTTTTCCGAGCTCATCATACGTACGGTGAATAGCTTTTTGAATCATTGATAATTGAAAACTATCCATATCACTTCCTCCTTTACGCATTACATAATAGCCAGTATATGCGCGCTGGAGGAGTTTTATACTATGAATTACGCGGTGGACGTTTTCCAAAGTATTGATAGTAATCTGTACGGATAAATCCGTTAAACAGTTTACGCTTTTTCGATGCATCTTTTCCGTAACACTTCTCAAATGCTTCATAACTTGTTAATAAATACATTGACCACGTATCTAATGGGCGGAATACCTCTCCCGTTTCTTTATATAATTTTTCAACAAGCGCTCTTTCACTTAAACGTTCTCCGTATGGAGGATTCGTTACAACATAGCCATATTCCTCTTTTGTCGTGAAATCTTTTACTTGCATTTGTTTAAATGATATAAGATCCCCTAATCCAACTTCATCTGCGTTATCTTGGGCAACTCTTATCATACGGTGATCGATATCTGATCCAATGATTTGCAATGGTTGATTATAATTTGCTAAATCTTCAGCTTCTTGACGAGCTTCACGCCAATTTTGTTTACCAACCCAGCCCCATTCATCCGATGCAAAGCCTCGGTTAAATCCTGGTGCGATATTTTGTCCAATTAATGCAGCTTCAATTGGAATTGTACCAGATCCACAGAAAGGATCAACGAAAGGACGATCCGGCTTCCAGTTTGTTAACTTAATTAAAGACGCAGCTAATGTTTCTTTTAAAGGCGCTTCACCTTGCTCAAGACGGTATCCACGTTTATGAAGACCTACACCACTCGCATCGATTGTTAACGTTGCAATATCCTTGAGCATTGCAATTTCAATACGGAATAACGGACCATCTTCTTCAAACCATGTTGTGCGTCTATACGTTGTTTTTAATTTCTCAACAACAGCCTTTTTAACAATACGTTGGCAGTCTGAAACGCTAAATAATGTTGATTTCAAAGATTTCCCAATAACAGGGAATTCACCGTTCTCTGGAATATAATCTCCCCAGTTTAACGCTTTTGTTTTTTCAAATAACTCATCGAATGTTGTTGCTTTAAATTCGCCGACTTTAATTTTCACACGGTCTGCAGTACGTAACCATAAATTCGTACGACAAATCGCTTTTTCATCCGCTTCAAACGTTACCTTTCCGTTTTCCACTTCACATTCATAACCAAGATCGCGAACTTCTCGGGCAACTAACGCTTCAATACCCATTGCCGCTGTTGCAATTAAAGTAACTTTTCCCATTTTCATTCACCTCTTATGTATAATCAAACAATAATTAATAACATGTTGTCCTATTAATTATCACATATTACGAAGAATATTCTCACTTACCATTTTAACTCACAACTTATAACTTCATACAAATAAAAAGCCCTCCTCTAACAAAGGAGAGCTGAGTTATTTCATAGTTGGTTCATAACGTTCTGTAAGCCATGTTCTGTTCCTTTGTACTGCAAACGGCTCACGCCTCGTACTCCGGTGGTAATCATCTATCTACAGGTTACGAAAACCTGTCCTTTTCCGTCGTTCATTTCCTTGGAAAAGATTCCCCTACCATTATTTGGGTTTCTCGCTCGTGGGGTTTACCTCGTTCCACTCCTATCATTTCTTCAAGGACTTCGTCACTGTGGCACTTTAAAGGTAGTCAAACCATATCCGAAAGGACTTAGGTTTTTTCCCTGCCGTTAAACCAGCCTCACAGCCAGAATACCCTAGCTTATGACTTGGCTAGGCACGAACACTACAACCATCTCAGGCTGTGCGAGCATGGACTTTCCTCTACAACGTTGGCGTTGCAGCGATTACCCAAACGTTATGACAAACATTAGTATAGTGGAAACAAAAAGATTTTGCAATGTTTTTTTCTATGTAAAATACTTTAACCTTTTTGTTACCTTAATTTATTCGTATAACTTACTTCCAAATACAGCTTTTTCTAAATTAGATAGACGTTTTAAAATATCCGTATTCGTATTGTTATATACTGGTTGTGCAACTGGTGTTTGTACCGGTTGTTGCGGAACTTGTGTTGCCGCTACTTTCTGCTCTTCTAATTCACGTTTCAAACGAGCATTTTGTTGTTTTAATTGATCAAATTCCTTATGAAACGCTTCATAATCTTTAATAATCGTATCAAGAAACTTGTCTACTTCTTCTTGTTGATAACCTCTCATACCTGTTTTAAATTCTTTTTCTAAAATATCTTTCGCTGTTAATTTAATTTTATCCGAAATCATTTTCTTCACCTCAAATTTTTGCCAAAGCTTTCATTAACTAAATTTTTTCAGAAACAATGCCTTTTGTCAATCAAATATACGAGTACTATATTACATATTACTCTGCATTATTCCACTGTTCCTCTTCCATTATATCTTGTAAATCAGAAAAAAGAATGAAATAACTGTGATAATTTTCTATTTCTCCTTTTTTCTTAGCTGCTTCTACAATATATTTAGGGCTCCCAGACTTTTCTTCATCATATACAGCTAAAAGTGCATCGCTTTTTTCAATAAAAAATTGATTCTTTAATTTAAATTGCTCTGGGCTTTCGTACTTCCGTTTCGTAATACTATCAATGTGATCTGCTTGCGAAAGAATAAATTGGTAATATTCACGGTTATCTTCCTTCCAATTTTCTTCTTGTTCTAAAAAAGGAGTAAATACCGCTAATTTTAAATCTGGATATTCTACTTGAATTTCAAAAACAACTTCCGCAGCCCATAACTCGACTCCTAATTGACCACTTATAATAACCCATTCCAAACCTTCTTCTACAAAAGCAGTTAATTTGCGACGCAGCGCCTTTTTTATACATTCTACTCCTGGATGATCATTTTTAAATATTCCAAGTTCAAATGGCTTATATCCTGTTACAGCAACAACTTTCATATCAACACTCCAATTACAAAAAAAGAACTAGCATTTTGCTAGTTCTAACATATCATTTACTTTTTAAACATTCCACCAACATTTGGTCCGATATTTGGTCCAAATGGTGATACATTCGGTCCTGGTCCAAATGGTGATACATTCGGTCCTGGTCCAAATGGTGATACGTTCGGTCCTGGACCAAATGGTGATATTTGATGACCGTGGTGATGACCGTGGTGATGACCATGACCACATGGTCCACATCCACCGCCAAATCCACCAACAGATCCGCCGCCAAATCCACCAACAAATCCTGGATCACCAGGATCTACAACATTTACATTTGAGTTTGTTTGCGGGAAGAAGTTTTGATTTTTAATTTGTTGATGATGTACGTGTGTTGTATGCGTTGGGAAAATGTGTGGCACCACCGTTGTTGAAAAAGAATGTGTTACGCACTGTTTTGCCGGATGAATGACAGGAGCAGTTGTACAAATAGGTCCTACAGGCTTATGCCCTCCAAAGCAAGGATGACAATGATGCATAGTTTTTTCTCTCCTCTCTCATTAAAAAAATCTGACTACACTTTACAATATGAGCGAGGGGGTAAAGCCGCTTGTTATATATACCCATTTATTTCATGGAAATTTGTCTAGTATCCAATTTCATACGTAATACCTATTATAGACAACCCCCTACTATTATTTACCAAAAAAGCCCCCAACTTGCTTAACAATCCCTGTTACTTGATTCATCGCGTTCATCATTTGTCCAGCTGTGTTCATCATTTTATTTACATCGTAGTTACCATCTGATGATTTAAATTGTGAAACAAAACTAGAAAACTGACTTGGTTGCTGTTGCTGTTGCTTTTGTTTATTCATCGTTGGATATGGTTGTTTTGGTGGATAAAACATAGCTTGTTGATTTACATATTGAGCTGGTGACATGTAGTTTTGTGAATTCATATACGCTTGCTGTGGTTGATTCGTATACATTTGCTGTGGCTGACTCATATGCGCTTGTTGTGGTTGATTCATATATGCTTGCTGTGGTTGATTCATATGTGCTTGCTGTAATTGATTCATATGCGCTTGCTGTGGTTGATTCATATGCGCTTGCTGTGGTTGATTCATATGTGCTTGCTGTAATTGATTCATATGCGCTTGCTGTGGTTGATTCATATGCGCTTGCTGTGGTTGATTCATATGCGCTTGCTGTGGTTGATTCATATGCGCTTGCTGCTGATTCCCAAACGACACTTCAAATGGTTGATAATAATTTTGGTTTCCATAATGAGGCTCGAAAGGATACATATTATATCGTAAATATGTATCCTCATTATATTGGTACATATTTTGCTGTGCATATGGATTTGTTTGCTGATATACATTAGGTTGTTGAAACATGCATTCTCTCCTCCTTCGCATAAGTTTCTACATATAGAATATGTACCTATAAAATAAAATGTGTGACGGAGTATCTGTCTGTTTTTGTCGGAAGTTTAAATTTTTAAAAAAATTAGAAAGTAAACCCTTCCATGCTATGATAATAAGGAAGAAGATTCTCATTGGGGAGGAATCAACATGGTATTAGGGGATTTAAAACAAGCGTTTTCTCAAAAAAAGGGGTATTACACAGAAAATTCGAATGAACTGTTAGACTTTGCGAGACATTGTTATCTTGAAGGAAAAGTATGCATATCAGATTACCGAACATTAATACGAGAATTAGAAATAAACGGTGCAACAAAACCTACAACAGTGACAGAGGCATAAAAAAACAAGAGGGTTTTCCCTCTTGTTACTTACATTGATCTACGATATTTTGCAAAGTATACGAAATAGCTTGATGAGTTTCAAAGAAACGTTTACCTTTTCCCTTATTAACAAAACATTGTAGCACATTAGTTTGTAAATTATCATACACTTGATCAATTTGTTGTACATGTATATACTTAGGTCGTTCTTCCTTTATCCACCTATAAGCTAATTCTTTCCACATCTCTAACTCCGCATCTACAATATCAACAAATGGCTTCATATCCTTATAAAAATCATATTCAGCCATTTCTCTTTTTTTCACATTCGCTTCATCATTATACTGCATTAACTTCTCCGAGGACTGGATTAATGCTTCATATCCCATTTTGTTCCCACCTTATTATGCAATCACTACGACGTTTTGAAATGTTTTTACCCAGCTCCCTTTTTCTTCGTGATGCACTAATTTATTTTCCATATGTTCTATATGCATTTCTGTTATTTCTATCTTATTGCATATTTTTTCACCTTTACCCTTTAATGCATGATTCATTCTAATCCCAATATTCATTTCCAGCAAATCGAGAGAACTTAACATTTGATCCATTTTTTTCATAACATCTTCCTTCTGAACCATCGCCATATTTAAAACGCCCCCTTCTTTGCCTTTCCTTTGTCATGTAATTTCGCCGATTGATTGATTACTCCTTCTCACATGACAAAACTAGTTGATATTCGTCAAAGAAATCATTTAGTATGCCATTTTTAGAAATGGTAACAATACAAAAAGGAGGTGTATTACGATGGCAAAAAATAAAAACGAAAAAAAGAAACAGCAAAACAAACAACAAAACAAACCTGAGACTGGTAATCCAAAGCTTGATGGTCCAAATTTCCCCGCTACATAAAATGAAACTTTAATCAGCGGGGGTTATGTTCATCCCCCACTGATTATCAGCCCGCACCAATCGGGCGTTTACGGGCAGCAGGGCTCCCAGCTAACTTCTCCAGCTGAATTTTGAGGTGGGAGTTTTACTGCCCGCAAATAGCGGGATAAAATGCCACTTTAATCAAAGTGGCTTTTACAAACAGCTATTTTCTAGTCTAACTTTACCTCTTCGCTTTCGATAAGTGTTGAAGCTAAAGTCGTACTGCAAGCAAATAGCGGATTAGAAAGTAATTTGTTGTAGAGCATATTACTTTTAATAAAGAAGTCCCGCCTTCATTTAGGAAGGCGGGACTTCTTTATTATATCATGAACTCATCTATTCTTTTAACAAAACTACTTAATATAGAAAGAGTATGTATTTGCTCCCTCTTCTTTCTATACCATTCTGTTATATTAATCTCCCCCTTAGGTTTTTCAAGTGAAAATAAAGAATCTATTTCCAATCCTTCACTAAACCAATCTTTTTCTATTAATTTTTCATGAATGACAATAGAATACACATCCCTAAGAGCGGGCGTACCTGATTTCCTAATCCCCCTTATATTACATTCATAATCCATCCTTGATCCTGTATGCCTAGTTTGCACTGCAAATTTATAAAAAGAAGCCTTATACTTTGAATGAAATAATAACCAAGCTAATTGCTTCCCCAGTTCTATACGTTTTTGCAACGTTTCAAATTGATAAACTGAAAATCCATACATTCCCCCTTCCATCATTGGAAAAATAACTGCACTAACGTGAAATATTTCTTGAAATTTGAATAGTGCAGTATCAAATACATGTTTTTGAAAATATGCATTCTCAATTACTGGTTTTTGAATTTTATTTTGTTCATTAATAATAAGTGCCGTCATAAGCCTATTTATATCTTTTTTCCCCCAAAACGCGATCCATTCTTTTTCCATAAAAATTGATATGTTGAAAAATTGTAACAAATGAAAGAGCGGCGCACATCTCTTTTTACTTTCCTCATACAGTAATAGTTGAGGAAATGCATCTAAGAAAATGAGCCAATTGGCTTTCTCATACAAATGAAATAATCGTCTCTTAACTGTTTGAGATAACAGATTAGAATAATATTCTCCTTCTAAGTCTGTCATGTTCCATCCCCCATTCCTTGAAACCATGCTTGCTAAAAAAGACCATCTAATTTCTCTATTTCTCAAATAATATTCTTGGTAAGATTGTGTACGTGAAATATTATCTACGTTAGCTACATCCGTTCTCTCCTCAATATTAAGAACTATAGCTTTTTCCTCTTCTGTACAAAAAATATCATTACGGCTCTGTTTAATTTTTTCGTAATCATTCCATCGAAACATGAGTAAGTCACCATACCTTTCTTGAAAAAGGTCACATCTTTTTTCATTTTTTGATATAATCACCTTTGTAAGTAAATCTTATCAAGTTGGGAGTGGACAAAATATGACCATTCGTTACCCAAATGGAAAAAGGTACGATCAAGCTTCACAACCCCATAAAACACCAATAAAAAAACATACTTACAGTAATAGAGGTATGTCCCTTGAAGAGGAATTGAATGAAACCAATCAATATTACTTAACCCATAATATTGCATGCGTACATAAAAAACCTACACCTCTTCAAATTGTAAAAGTAGATTACCCCGCTCGAAGTGCTGCAGTGGTAAAAGAAGCGTATTTCAAACAACCTTCTACAACAGATTACAACGGTGTATACAAAGGGAAATACATCGATTTTGAAGCGAAAGAAACTAAAAATAAAACCAGTTTTCCACTTCAAAACTTCCACCTTCATCAAATTGAACATATGAAGCAAGTAGTCGCTCATAATGGAATTGCATTTGTTATTATTAAATTTACACTTTTTGATGAATTTTATTTATTAGATGCAAAACATATTATTGCATTTTGGAATCGTCAAAATACTGGTGGACGTAAATCGATTACAAAACAAGAAATAGAAGAGCATGGGTCTTTATTATCATGCGGTTATCACCCTCGAATTGATTATATCCGCGTACTAGACACGGTTTATTTTTCGTGATAGAGTCATCACTAAGGCTCTTTTTTCGACTTTTGGGGGAGAGAATGAAAGGTAGGAGAAAGTATAATGTCAGATAATTATCGTTCTCGTACAGAACGAAATCATGTAAAAAATCAAACGAAGGAAACAAATAAAGAAGAAAAACCAAAGAAAAAAGGTTCCTTTTTCAAAAGATTTCTTATAGGTTGTCTACTTCTTGGTATCGTCGGTCTCGTAGCTGGCGTTTCAGCTTTCTTTGTTATGGTAAAGGACGCTCCAAAATTAGACAAATCAAAACTTGTCAATCCTTTATCAACAAAGTTTCTTGATAAAAACGGAAATTTCTTCTATGAATATGGTGCTGAAAAACGAACCCATGTTACATACGATCAAATTCCAAAAGTAGTGGAAAGTGCATTCCTTGCGACTGAGGATGCTCGCTTCTACGATCATAATGGAATTGATTTTATACGTACTGGAAAAGCAGTTATGGAAAATGTCACTGGTGGTTTCGGATCACAAGGTGGTAGTACGATTACACAGCAAGTAGTTAAAAACTATTTTCTAACAATGGACAAAACCGCAAAGAGAAAAGTGCAAGAGTGGTACTTATCTTATAAATTAGAGCAACAGTACTCTAAACATGAAATTTTAGAAATGTACTTAAATAAAATTAATCTAGGTAATCGCTCTTACGGTATTGCAACAGCAGCAACAAAATATTACGGCAAAGATTTAAAAGACATACAATTACATGAAGCTGCAATGCTCGCTGCTTTACCCCAAGGTCCTAACATTTATGATCCAACTAAACCAGAAAATGTCGAGCGGGCAACAAAGCGTCGCAATCTTGTACTAGGATTTATGGAGCGCCATGATTTTATTACAAAACAACAAATGGATGAAGCAGTAAAAATCCCTGTAACACAAGGACTTCTTCCATCTTCAGAAGTAACTGAAATGAAATACCAAGCATTTTTAGATGCAGTTGTAAAAGAAGTTGAAAAAGAAATTCCTGATATAAATATCGGTTCGGACGGTTTAACGATCCAAACGACTCTTGATCTGGATGCTCAAGACTATGCTGATAAAATAATGGATGGGAATCTCATCAAGTATCCAAACGATCAATTCCAAGGATCATTCGTATTTATGGATACTCAGTCTGGAGAAGTTCGAGCAATTGGCGCTGGTCGTAAAGAAAGTAAGTCTACTTTCAAAGGTCATAATATGGCAATCGATTTAAAACGCCAAGTAGGTTCAACAATGAAGCCGATTTTCGACTATGGTCCAGCAATTGAGAACCTACAATGGTCTACGTATCATCAATTAAACGACTCAGAGTATACGTATTCCAACGGTAAAAAAATACGAAATGCAACAAATAGTTATAAAGGTGACGTTTCACTTCGTGAAGCATTGAAAAAATCATTAAATATTCCTGCTTTAAAGACAGCTCAAGCAGTTGGCCTCAATAAGTCACAAGAATTTGCTCAAGGCTTAGGAATGACATTTAAAGAGGGCAAGGTATATGAATCTACTGCAATTGGTAGTAATGACAGCTCTCCATTAGAAGTAGCTGGTGCATATGCAGCATTCGGAAATGACGGTGTTTATAATAAACCTCACTTCGTAAAAGAAGTTATCTTCCCAGATGGGAAAAAGAAAAACTTTAAGCCGAAAGAACAACGTGCGATGCATGACTATACGGCCTACATGATTACTGATGTTCTTCGCGACGTAGTAAAACCTGGCTCTGGCGGTACAGGTCCGACAGCGTATGTTCCAGGAGTAGACGTAGCAGGTAAAACAGGAACACAAAACTTTGATGAATCTGTTATTAAAAAATACGGTATTCCAGCAGATGCCAACAGAGATAGTTGGTTCGCAGGATATACACCACAATATACAATGGCTGTATGGACTGGTTATGAAAAAGATAGCCCAGAAAATTACATTGGAGATCGTTCTACTAGAATTGCTCAGCAAATGTTCCAAACAATGATGAGCAAATTTGCTACGGATAAATCTCGTTTCGAGCGCCCTTCTTCTGTACAAGAATTAAATGGAGAACTGTACATTAAAGGCGCGAAAAAAGATGCAGTTAAAGAAATTAAAGTAGATTCGCCAAGCGGCCTTAATGTCGCTTTCGATGGCGCTAGCACAGTTACACTGAACTGGTCTGGACCATCATCAAATGTTGATGCATACGCAGCAAGCTATAAAGCTACTGACGGTTCTAGTGGTAGCTTATCAGTAAGCGGTACGACAGCTACTCTTGGTGGTATTAAACCAGGTGTTACTTACAGCTTCTCTGTAGTAGCGAAAAAGGGTACTGGAACAAGTCCTGCAGTTGGTGCATCCTTCACTGCGCCTGGCGGAACTCCAAATGCGAAAAAACCTGACGAAGAGGCTAAGAAGAAGGCTGACGAAGAAGCCCAGAAAAAGGTCAATGAAGATAAACTAAAACAAGAAGAAGCTAAGAAAAAAGCTGACGAAGATCAGCGCAAACAACAAGAACAGCAACAACAACAACAAGAACAACAGCAGCAACAAGAACAACAACGTAAACAGCAAGAAGAAGCTCAAAAGAAAGCTGCTGACGAAGAAGCTAAGAAGAAGGCTGACGAAGAAGCCCAGAAAAAGGCCAATGAAGATAAGCTAAAACAAGAAGAAGCTAAGAGAAAAGCTGAAGAAGAAGCTAGAAAAAAAGCTGAAGAAGAACAGCAACAACAGAATACCGGAGGAGATACACCTCACGCAGACGGAAATGTTGTTACAACAGAGTCTTAATAAACAAAAAAAGAAGTCGGTTTCTCTTAACGAGAAACCGACTTCTTTTTTGTTATCATTTTCTTTACATATAGCTTTTCTATTTCGATATACAACTGCGCTAATTGAATATATGAATGGTAATTACTCGGTTTCTTTATAATAAATGAATATCGCTCCATAAAATTAACAGGTTGTACTTCCAATTTATTTGTATTTACTTGCATCCCATTCAAACTATAAACAGGCTGCTCATTTAACCAATATATAACCGATAGAACGTGAGCTGCAAAAAGAATCATCGGACCTTCAGCTTCTTGTTTTTTTCTGTTCCGAAATAGTGTAGCAATTTCTTCATGCTTGCTTTTCCATATATTTAACACCGCTGGAATACTTGTTTCAATTTCATTCCATGGCTCATATTGTCTTTCAATATCAAATATAAAGTAAGTATTTTGTATTATTTCTTCAAAAGATTGGTCTGTGCGATACGTAATCGAATTTGCACTCTCTTTAAAAAATGGTACGCACCGAAACTCTTTCGGTATTTCTATAACTCGCTCCATCCTTTATTTCCCCTTCATTCGTTTCTTTCCTTCGCGACATATTTCTAGTAATCGGCACTCTTCACATTGTGGTCGCTGCGCCTTACAATAATAACGTCCGAAGAAAATCATACGGTGGTGTGTAACTCCCCACTCATCCATTGGAATTTTCTTCATCAATGTCTTTTCCACTTCTAACACAGAATCTTTCCATCTACAAATTGCTAACCGTTTACTCACTCTCTCTACATGCGTATCAACAGCAATCGCTGGAATCCCAAACGCTACCGAAACAACTACATTCGCTGTCTTTCTCCCTACTCCTGGTAACTTCGTCAGCTCGTCACGGTCTTCTGGAACTTTCCCGTTATACTCATCTAGCAACATCTGGCACAATTTTTGAATGTTTTTCGCCTTATTTCTAAACAATCCAATGGAACGTATATCTTGTTGTAATTCTTCTAAAGACACACTTAAATAATCTTCTGGTGTTTTATATTTTTGGAATAAGTTTTTCGTCACTTTATTCACAAGTGCATCTGTACATTGCGCAGATAATGCCACTGCGATTACAAGTTCAAATGGATTATCATGAATTAATTCACAATGCGCTTCTGGATACATATCCGCCATTGTATCTAAACAATAGCGAATTTGCGTTTTATTCAACATATCTTTCCTCCTACATTACTGCTCCAACCAATTGTAAAAAGGCACTTTCCCAGTAAATTTTGTTTCTTGTTTTGTTGTTTGTTGTGTACGTTGCTGATTCGCTCTAAATTTTTGGCCTTGATTTTGCGCTTGCTCTATCGTTTTAATTCCGTTCTTTTTCCACTCAAATAAAATACGATCAATATACCGGAAATTAAGTTTACCACTCATAACAGCTTCTCTGAGAGCAGCTTGAATTAAATTCGGATGATGTTGATCTTGATCTTCCCACATTCCTAATGTTTCACATTCAAACGGTGAGAGCGGTCTCCCAAATTCTTTTTCAAATACTGTATATAAATTTACTTGAAGTTTCTTTTTTTCTTGCTGTTCTTCCTCTATTGATTCATCCATTAAAAAATGCAATATTTTTTCCCAAAGTGGTTGTAAAGAATAACTTTCACACATCATCGCTTCTGATCTTTGTCCACCTTCTAGCGCTAAAAAACCTTTTTGGATTAATGTCTGAATCACTTCCATACATTTCATTTCTGTTATCGTCATCCGCTCTGAAATCTCTGAAGGAGTCGGGAACGAATTACCTGATTCTAAAAATGTGTGTACATGAAGTACCACCATAAATTCCGTTTCATTTAAGCCTAGCTTTTTATAATGCATCATAAGCAATTTAGGAATTGCTATGCTTCCCTGTTCAAACCATTGTAACATCATTTTCTTTTTCATCACCAAACACCTCGTTCTCTAGTATAACACACCTTCAGCCATTTCTTTTTGCCACAATTCGTCAAAAAACCTCCCTATATATAGGGAGGTTACTTGCCATTTACTACAAAAGACAGAAGATTACGCCTGTACTTTGCTTTTCATGAACGTATGAATTCGTTCTAATGCTTTCTCTACTTGCTCAAGAGATGTCGCATACGATAATCGAACGTTATTTGGTGCACCAAATCCTGTACCAGGAACAAGAGCTACTTTTTCCTCTTCTAATAATGCTTTTGCCCACTCATCAACTGTATCATACCCAGCTAAAGCTACGGCTTCTTTTACATTTGGGAATAAGTAAAAAGCACCTTGTGGTTTGATACAAGTGAAACCAGGGATTTGAATTAATTTATCATAAATAATGTTCAATCTTTCTTCAAACGCTTGACGCATTGTTTCTACAGGTTCTTGTGAGCCTGCATACGCAGCAATTGCACCGTATTGAGCAATTGAAGTAGGGTTTGACGTACTATGACTCGCTAAGTTCGTCATCGCTTTAATAAGCTGCTTATTTCCTGCTGCATATCCAATGCGCCATCCTGTCATAGAATGTGATTTAGATACACCATTAATAATAAGTGTTTGTTCTTTTAATGCATTAGAAAGCTGGGCAATTGAAGTATATTCTGCAGCACCATAAATTAATTTTTCATAAATTTCATCTGAAACGATTAAGATATTATGTTCTAAACACACTTCTCCAAGCTGTTGTAATTCTTCTTTGCTGTAAATCATTCCTGTTGGATTGCTCGGTGAATTAATAATAACTGCTTTCGTTTTCTCTGTAATTGCCCCACGCAGCTGCTTTGCTGTAATTTTGTACTCATTACCTTCTAGACCTTCTACATAAACTGGGTTACCACCAGCGAGTTTTACTTGTTCAGGATAACTTACCCAGTAAGGAGTTGGGATGATAACTTCATCTCCTTCATCAAGTAACACTTGGAATAATGTATATAATGCATGCTTGGCACCATTACATACAATAATTTCAGATGGATCATACGCAATTCCTTGATCGCGAGTAAATTTCTTCACAATTTCTTGTTTTAACGCTTGTAATCCACCTGTTGGTGTATACTTCGTATGTCCTTCTAACATCGCTTTATGCGCGGCATCCATAATATGTTCTGGTGTATTAAAGTCAGGTTCTCCTGCTCCTAATCCAATTACATCATGACCTTCTGCTTTTAATGCTTGTGCCTTTGCTGTAATTTCTAAAGTTGAAGACGGTGTTAAAGCAGCTACTCGCTTTGCTAATTTCATTTGTAGTTCCCCCTACATCTATTTTTCAATGCTGTAGTGTCCAGCATATGCACCATTTTGAACTTCTAGATAATAATACGTATAACGATCTTCCTGATCAATATATGTAATTTCCCACAACGGAATATCGTTTTCAGCACCTAATTTTACTTTTACAATTTGTTTTGGCTTCGGCTTAGGTTCAGCACCTTCTCCAGTCGCCTGTTCAGCCAATTTTTGCAAAGCTTCTTTTTCAGAAATACCTTCACTCTTTTTCTTCACAAGGACATTTCCTTTTTTATCAGGCACCCAAACAATAATTTGTTCTCCTTTTTCATCTACACCTTGCACGACTGTATATGAAGATTTTCCGTTATAATAATCAACAGCATTTACCTTTGTAAGCTTTGCCTTTTCTTTTGCAATTTCTACAGACTTTGACTCTTTTGGAATTTTCTTTTCCATTGCTTTATTATAAACATACGCCCCATATATTCCGCTAGCAACGATAACGATAATGATTGCAAAGATCCACTTTTTCATTGTATCACTACGTTCTGTAAATCGTAAATACAGCTATTTCTTTATCTTTTTCGTCTAATGCTAATCCGAACATGAGGTCCTGCTCTTTTAACGTACGATTCAAGCTATCAACAATTTTATACAAGTCAGACGAATATTTAATACGCGTCGTTGATAGGACTTCGATTTTCTTATCCATGAAAAAACTCCTCCGTTACACAAAAATTTCTAATTATAGAAGAACGCAATACGGTTACAATAAGAGTACATTCTTTACAACCCCTGCTTCATCACCCATCTATTATAGCAGGACATGTACAGCAAAAAAAGGTTTCAAATCGAAAAGCAATATATTTTGTATACAAGAAGTAAGAAAAATAAAATTCCTCCTACCCACATTTTTTACGCCTGAAGTTTAAGTGTACTTCAGGCGTATTTTTCTTCCAATTTTATTTATTTGGTCGTTCCTTTAATTGCTCTAACAATTCTTCTAAAGGTCCTTCATAGAGCGGGACAGTTGGGATTGATTGTAAAAAACGTTTTCCATAGGAAGAACTTGTCAAACGGCGATCTAGAACAAATACCGTTCCCGTATCTGTATTTGTTCTAATAAGACGACCGAATCCTTGTTTGAAACGTAATATCGCTTGTGGGAGCGCTAACTTAACGAATACGTCTTCTCCTTGATTTTTTAGCCACTCTCCTTTTGCTTCCATCATCGGCTGATTAGGAGGCGTAAAGGGCAGACGGACAATGACAAGGCAACTCAGAGCATCTCCAGGTATATCTATCCCTTCCCAAAAACTACTTGTTCCTAACAAAATCGATTTGTCGAACTCTTGAAATTTACGAATGAGGCGACTTCGGCTCTTATTATTCACACTTTGTGTTAATAATAAATATCCTTCTAATGAATCATCACTTTTCAAATTCGTATACGCTTCTTTCAACATTTCATACGAAGTAAATAAAACAAGCATTCTACCTTTTGTAGCTTTCGCTATTTTCGCAATATGTGCCGATACAGATTCAATATATTCCTCATTACTTGCTTGCTTAATAAAAGGCACATCAGTTGAAACCATTAATTTCATTTGTTCTTCAAAACGAAATGGTGATGGAACCTTTAATGTATTGGGCGCAAAATCATGCAAACCTAGCTCCTCTTTTATATAGTCGAATGAATCACTAACTGTTAACGTTGCTGATGTGAAAATAACACTCTTTTTTTCTGTTAAAAATTCATCAGCAAATCTTTCACTAATATGAACAGGCTGCGCATATAAAACTGTTGAATGAATCGTTCCCTTCGTTTCAGTCTCCATCCATGTCACGTATGAATTTTTTTCTAAAATGAGTAATTGTAAAGATTGTACCATCTTTCTCAACAACTCAATTAAGTGCATAAATTCACCTGTAACAACATGCATCTCCCATTCTAATTTACTTTGCAATATATCAACTTGCTTCTCAAGTGTAGTCACTAATTTTCTTACATCATATACAAAACGATTTGTTAACTCGGTAATGCTATCCCATAACTTACCTGTCTCTACTTCCGTGTTATATCGATAAATGAGCGGCATATTGCTCATCCCTTGTTCCTGCTTTGTTTGTTTAAATATGAAAGCACGTAACATTTGGAATAGTTCATCTGCATCAAATTTAAGTTCCTTCAAACTATGACTCACCATACGGAAAGTCGAACGAGAAGCTTGCTCTGATTTTTTCATCATTTTATATACTTTGGAAAGCACATCATCTGTTTCTAGCGTACCAAGACGAGATAAAGCTAATTGAAAATACATACATGAGAACTGTTCACCGAATGTTCTACTCGCCGCTTCCTCGATATGATGAGCTTCATCAAAAATAATATGTTCACATGAAGCAAACAGTGGTTCTTCACTTGAAAAATCTTGAAATAATAACGCATGATTTGTAATAACAATATCTGCAAACAATGCTTTATTCTTCGCTCGCTGATAAAAACAACGACTAAACCAGTTACTTTGCATCCCGCCTGGACTATATGCATCACTACAAATACGGTTCCAAAGTAACTTTCCGCCCTCAGGAATATTTAATTCATCACGATCGCCGGTTTCCGTTTGCAATAACCATACTAAAATTTTTGCCTTTGTGAGCGCCATATCATAATTTTTCTCTTCTTCTTGCAAAGCATATTCAAATTTATGTAGACAAAGATAATGCTTTCTTCCTTTCAGAAGAGCCACTTCAAATGAAAATGGCATTATTTTCTGTAATAACGGAATTTCTTTTTCTAGTATTTGTTGTTGCAATTGTACAGTTTGTGTACTTATAATGACAGGTTCTTCTTTTTTCTTTGCGAAATAAATACTTGGAAGTAAATACGCAAGCGTCTTCCCCGTACCTGTTCCTGCTTCAATCAGTGAAAACCTAGAATCTCTTAGCGCTGTATATATTTCCTTCATCATAATTTGTTGGCTTTCTCTTTTTTCAAACCTTGGCATATTCAATTCAAGTTTATCCATTGCCTTATGTAAGAAAGCATCAAATTTAGATGCGCATGTTTCACTGAGGCCTAAAGAATAATTCCGCTTTCGAATCGCAATATTTCGATACACTTCATACTCCTCTGCCCTTTCTTTACCATGCATCATTTTCTTTAAAATATTTTCAGAAAGTACATCAGCTATATCACTTTGGAAAACATCACTTAATTCATAAAGCGATTGTAATGTGACAAGTGGTAACTTTTCAATTTCACTTAAAAATTGTAAAAACAACTCCGCTGTTGCAAGAGCATCACTATCCGCACGATGTGGTTGATCGTGCTCTAGCTCATGCTGCTTAGCTAAATCACGTAATTTATAACTATCAGCTGTCGGCAAAAGAATTTGCGCCAATTCAACTGTATCAATTTTAGGACAATGCACTTCTGTATATCCAGCCTGCCTTAATTCTTCATTTAAAAAATTCCAATCAAAGTGAACGTTATGTGCAACAAAAGCCGCACCTTGTAATAGCTCAACAATCATCGGGGCTACATCTCGAAATAACGGGGCTTGCTTTACAAGATCTGCATCAATCCCAGTTAATTCTGTAATAAATAGGGGAATCTCTCTCTTCGGATTAATAAAAGATGAAAAAATCTCTAATATCTCTCCATCTTCCACTACAACAGCTGCAATTTGGGTGATTTTATCTTTCCCATCCTTCCAGGAGTTCCCTGTCGTCTCTAAATCAACAACGACATAACGCTTACTCATATATGTAACACCTCAATTTCTTACCTATCAAACACAAAAATTATATAATGTTACTATACCACGTTTTACCTCATCTTAATGAAAAGATGCACAAAAAAGCTATCTCCTTAATTAGAGATAGCCTTCCTACTTATAATATCGTGCCAGCTTTTTCAGCACCTAACATTTCAATAATTTGATTATCATCGTCTAATACTGCAATTTTCGGCTCTTGTTTATGAATATTTTCTTCTGCCACTAAACCATAGCAAATAATAATAACTTTATCACCCGGTTGTACAAGTCTTGCAGCTGCACCATTTAAACACACAACACCGCTACCGCGCTCTCCTTTAATAACATATGTCTCTAAGCGAGCTCCATTGTTGTTATTTACAATTTGTACTTTTTCATTTTCTACAATATTTACCGCATCCATTAAATCTTCATCAATTGTAATACTACCTACATAATTTAAATTTGCTTCTGTTACAGTTGCGCGATGTAACTTCGCTCTCATCATTGTGCGAAACATAGATGCTCCCCCTTATTTCCCCATTAATGTTATATTGTCAATTAATCGTACATGTTCAAACTTAACTGCAATCGCTAAAATGATTCTTCCTTCAATTTTATCTATTGCTTTTAATGAAGGATATGCATATAAATCAGCATAATCTACAGTGCCTTTCGTATACTTCTCAATATGCTCTTTCACAAGATTCATAATGATTTCTGGATTACGTTCGCCTGCCTCAATTCGTTCTTTCGCTATACATAGACTGCGGTATAAATGAGGAGCCTCTTCGCGTTCTTCTAGTGATAAATACACATTACGAGAACTTTTCGCTAATCCATCTTCTTCCCTTACAATATCAACTGGTACGATCGTAACGGGAATATTAAAATCAGTTACGAATCCTTCAATTACAGCTACTTGCTGTGCATCTTTCATACCGAAATAAGCACGCGTTGGCAATGTAATATTAAATAGTTTCATTAATACAGTCGCAACACCAGCGAAATGACCAGGTCTTTGTTTACCACATAATACATCGGTACGCTTCACAACTTCTACTGTTGTCGTTTGTTCTGCTGGATACATCTCTTCTACACTCGGATAAAATAAATAATCAACACCATTTTCTTTTGCTACATTTTCATCTCTATCAATATCACGTGGGTATCGATCTAAATCTTCATTTGGTCCAAATTGTAGTGGATTTACAAATACACTTAACACTACAATTTCATTTTCTTCCCTTGCCTTACGTAGTAACGTAGCATGCCCTTCGTGTAAATACCCCATCGTTGGAACAAAACCGATACTTTTTCCACTTGTACGAAGTTCGTTTGTAATTTGCTGCATCTCTTGCACTGTAGTTATGATTTTCATTATTGTTTTCCTCCGTATAACGCTAAGCATTCTTCCTCTTTCATTGTGAATGAATGTTTTTCTTCAGGAAATTGCCCTGTCTTTACTTCAGTAACGTATTGCGAAATCCCTCGCACAATCTCCTCTTGAACAGACGTATATTGCTTCACAAATTTCGGAACACGATTTACGCCGTACGAGATAAGATCATGATATACAAGAACTTGCCCATCTACTTTTTGTCCTGCTCCAATTCCGATTGTAGGAATTGTTAACTGCTCTGAAATAAGTTCTGCTAATTGCATTGGCACACACTCTAATACAAGTGCTATCGCACCAGCTTCCTCACATTTCTTTGCATCTTCTATTAATTTTTTTGCACTTTTAGCATCTTTCCCTTGTACTTTATACCCACCTAGCACTCCTACAGATTGAGGAGTTAAACCTAAATGCGCCACAACGGGAATTCCCGCATTCGTTAAGTAGTGAATAGTTGATATAACTTCTCCAGCACCTTCTACCTTTAATGCATGTGCCCCGCTCTCTTGAACAATGCGACGTGCATTAACCATCGTATCTTGCAATGAGACATGATAAGACATAAATGGCATATCAGTTACAATAAACGTCTCTTTCGCTCCGCGGCGTACAGCTTTCGTATGATGAATCATATCCTCTACAGTTACTGGAACTGTTGAATCATACCCAAGTACAACCATTCCTAGAGAATCACCCACTAAAATCATATCGACTTTAGCTTCTTCTGCTAATTTAGCAGATGGATAATCATACGCCGTTAGCATTGTAATCGGCTCACCTTGCTCTTTCATTTTCAAAAAATCTGTTTTTGTTTTCAAAAACTACTCCTCCTTTATGCAGGAGAGAGGAGATGGCCGAAATCATATAAAAAACCCCTCTGGCCATAAAAGGGCAGAAGGGTTGTGTGTTAGTCGGCATTATTCATCCCTCTGTCCCAGTCCGTTATTGGATCAAGGCAGAATCCAAATTATTATTTTTTCATACTGCGTGAAATAATGGTGCAGTTCGCTTTGATACTGCCCATATTCGAACTAATTATAGCAAACTCTGAAAAGGAATTGCTACATTTTTTCGAAAAAATAATTTTCTATCCCTATTACGGTATGTGAAATTTATTAGTATCTAAATAACAAAAAGAAGCTCCAAAATAGGAACTTCTTTTACTTAATTTCTATATCAGCAGAATGAATGTGGTGCACTTGTCCTTGATGATCCTCAAGTAATAATACACCATCCTCCGTAATCCCTTTTGCTAGCCCATTAATAGTTTCCTTCATCGTTCGAGCTGTAATTTCTTTTCCGATACTTACTGCGTAACTTTCCCAAAGAATTTTAATAACAGAGAAGCCATTTTTTAAATACTCTTCATACAATTTCTCTAGTTGCAAGAAAATTTGTTGCATAAGTTCCGCACGAACAATCGGCTTATCCGATTCAATTGCTAATGAAGTTGCAATTTGCTGAATTTCCTCATCAAAATGTTCTTGTTTCTGATTTGCATTAATGCCAATCCCCATAATAACAGCATTAATTTTATCTGGATCAGCTTGCATCTCTGTTAATATACCGACAGCTTTTTTACCTTGAATTAAAATATCATTTGGCCATTTAATCCCTACGTTTACACCGGTACATTTTTCAATTGCTTGCGCTACGCTAACAGCTGCTAATAAAGTAAGCTGTGGTGCATGATGAACTGGAATAGATGGACGCAAAATAATACTCATCCAAATTCCTGTTCCTTTTGGAGAATACCATTTTCTACTTAAACGTCCTCTACCTGCTGTTTGTTCTTCAGCAACGACAATTGTTCCCTCTTCTGCGCCTTCATAAGCAAGTCTCGCTGCAATATGCTGAGTAGATTCAACCGATTCTTCAAAATAAACCGTTCTACCGATACGCTCTGTTTGTAATCCTAATTGAATCTCATTAGCAGTTACTTTATCTGGTTTACTAGCAATTCGATACCCTAAGCGGCGTACAGCTTCTAGTTCATACCCTTCATTACGAAGGTCCTCCATATGCTTCCATACAGCGGTTCTCGAACAGCCAAGTTTGTCACTAAGTGTTTGACCAGATACAAATGCACCATCTGCTTCAGAAAAAACTTGTAATAACTGCTTTCTTATAGTAGATTGCATCTTTGTAGCCACTCCCTTATATTCTCTTTCTTATTAACTAAATCTCCTTGTACGATTGCTTCTTCAATATTTTGAAGCATTTCGGCAACCCACGGACCTGGCTTTTTATCTGCCCAGCTTAATAAATCATTACCAGTCACATTCATTTCTTGACGATTTTTTATCGGCAATGCATGAAATAATGATTGTACTTGCTTAACAGACGCACTATTATAACTTTCTATTATCGCTTCATATACTCTTTCCGCCATCTCAGCGATGCGAATTCCAGTTTTATAAAGAAGGATTGTATCCCACTCCTTCTCCTTTCTAGAACGAATTGCTAATAAAACCGCTACGATATCTTTAATCTTTTTATTCGAGAACTTCCATTGACGTAAAAAGACAGATGGATGCTCTTCTCCGATACAATATAAGAAAAATGCCCACGCCTCAACGTCTGTTTCGAAAGAATCCCATTTATACTGCGTAGCTTTCAAGAGTCTTTCTTCTGACATTTGCAAATATGGCAGATGAGAAAATAGCTTCGTTTCTACTAACTCTTGAAGACCATTCACACAATATGTACCGGTCAACAATTTTTCAAATTCAACTGTAATTCTTTCAATCGCTATATGTTCGAGCAAATGCCCATACGTTTCAATTGCTTGTTTCGTCTTTATTTCCAAAGAGAAACCTAACGTACTTACGAACCGAATACCACGCATCATTCGCAGTGCATCTTCTTGAAAACGGTCTGCAGCATCTCCAACCGTTGTAATTTCCTTCAGACGAATCGCTTCTTTTCCAGCAAATAAATCAACCATTTCGCCTTCCTCTGTCATTGCAATTGCATTCATCGTGAAATCACGTCGTTTTAAATCCTCTTCTAATGAACGGACAAATTGAACACTACTAGGTCTCCGAAAATCTTCATATTCGCTTTCTGTTCGAAAAGTAGTTACCTCATACGGTTCACCATTTTCTACAACAATTACAGTTCCATGCTCAAGACCAACCGGAACATGTCTTGGGAAAATAGCCATTACTTCTTCTGGTAAAGCAGATGTTGCGATATCGATATCTCCAATCGGTCTATCGATAATAAGATCGCGTACACTTCCACCAACGAAGTAAGCCTCATGTCCGTGCTGTTTTAATATCTCAATAATTGAACTAGCTTTTTTAAATCTTTCCATTCTTGTCATCCCTTAGTATGTCATAATAAATCGCCTCATACTGTGAAACGATTTTTTCCGAACGAAACTGCTCATATACAGATTTCATCGCTCGCTCTCCCATATTACGGTGAAGTTCTTCATTTTCTAGTAGTTGAATTGCTTGCTTAGCTATTCCATCTGTATCTCCAACTTCACATATATATCCTGTCTCACCATGTTGAATGACCTCTGGAATGCCCCCAACCCTCGTTCCGATACTAGGCACACCACACGCCATCGCTTCTAATATAACGAGACCAAAACTTTCCTTTTCTGATAAAAGTAGCATTAAATCACTCATCGCAAGAAGCTCTGCAACATTATCTTGCTTTCCTAGGAATAAGACACGTTCCTCAATATGTAAACTTTTCACCAATTGTAAAATAGTACAGAACTCTGGTCCATCACCAACAAGAAGCAATTTCGCATCTACTTCCTTTACAATTTTGGCAAATGACTGCACAACATCTTGTACACGCTTAACCTTTCGGAAATTTGAAATATGAATCAACACTTTTTCATTTTCTCGTATACCATATTCTTTTTTTAATTGAGACATATCACGCTTGAAATAAACACGTTCGTCTACAAAATTGTATACCGTCTCAATTTCTTTATCTGGTTTTACAAGTTCATTCGTTTCTTCAATTAACGAATGTGACACAGCTGTAACAACATCAGATTGTTCAATACCAAAGCGAATTAAATTATTTAACGAAGGGTCGGAACCTAACACAGTAATATCCGTTCCATGTAAGGTTGTAACAATTTTAATACGCTCCCCAATCATTTGTTTTGCTAAATATGCACAAATAGCATGAGGGATTGCATAATGCACATGTAAAATATCAAGGTTTTCTCTTTGAGCAACCTCTGCCATTTTACTCGCTAATGCTAAATCGTAAGGTGGATATTGAAAAACAGAATATTGATTTACTGTTACTTCGTGAAAATAAATGTTCGGGTACACTTTATTCAACCGAAATGGTACACCCGATGTAATAAAATGAATTTCATGTCCGCGTTCCGCCAATTGCTTTCCTAACTCTGTCCCAACAACCCCAGAACCACCTACAGAAGGATAACATGTAATACCTATTTTCAATTTCATTTACATCCCCCTATTAAATCAGCATGTAATAAAACCGGCTTCTTACTCATAAATCCTTCGGCATACAGCACTCCAACTTCTTTCCCAAACATCTTCTCCCGAGCGATTACAGTTTCAACGTATCCTTCGGTTAATGGCGTCTTAACACCATCACTCCCTGTTGAAAACTGACTTTCATACGCTTCTAACGCTTCCACCTTTTTAGAAAGGTATTCACTAATATCTATACAAAAATTCGGTTTATGAAAACCATTAATTATATAATTATAAAAAGACTCTACACGGTGCGGCGGAAGTTCAGGCATATATTTACGAATTCCCGCTGAAAAGATAGCTTCTTCCACAAGTTTCGCGCAATTAGCATGGTCTGGATGACGATCTTCGTAATATGGTGCGAAAATTAGTGTTGGTTTATATGTACGAATAATCTTTACAATTTCACGTATATACTCTTCTTTCATATACAAACCACGGTCTGGCATCGCTAAATTAATTCTCGTTTTTACTCCCATAATACGAGCTGCAGCCTTTGCTTCTTCTTTTCTTAGTTCTACCGTTCCATTTGAAGAAAGATCAGCTTCTGTTAAATCGCAAATGCCTACTTCATATCCTTGTTTCGTATACTTTGCAATGGTACCTGCCATGCCAATTTCCACATCATCGGCATGAGCACCAAACGCTAATATATGTAATCCACTCATAATTGTTCCCCTCATTTTCTTAACTTTCGGTAATCTAAATCTCCCCGCTCTAATGCATGCATTAGCATTTCAGCACTTGCCATATTCGTTGCTAGTGGGATGGCGTATACATCACATAAACGAAGTAACGCATTGACATCAGGTTCATGCGGCTGCGCTGTTAGTGGGTCCCGGAAAAAAATCACCATATCCATCTCATTTTTTGCAATCATTGCACCAATTTCTTGATCGCCACCAAGAGGACCAGATTGATATCTTGTTACAACTAAACCAGTTGCCTCCATAATACGAAGTCCTGTCGTTCCTGTTGCAAAAAGTTCATGTTTTTCAAAGATTGGTTTATATGCGTACGCGAACGAAACCATATCATCTTTCTTTTTGTCATGTGCGATTAAGGCAATTTTCATCCTTTGTCTCCCCTTTAGTCGATAATGTTTTCTAAACCATACACAAGATGATCAAGGTTCATTACTGTTTCAATTGATAGTTTTACACCTGACATAAATGATGCACGGTTGAATGAATCATGACGAACTGTTAACATTTGTCCATCTCCGCCGAACATTACTTCTTGGTGTGCAATAAGCCCTGGTAGACGTACGCTATGAATGTGAATACCATCCACATTTGCACCACGTGCTCCTTCTAATTGTTCCGTTTCATTAGGGTGTCCTTGCTCTTTTGGTACACGATTTTGACGGATTAATTCTACTGTTTTTACAGCTGTACCAGATGGTGCGTCTAATTTTTGATCATGGTGTAATTCAATTACTTCAACATCTTGGAAGTACTTTGCTGCCATTTGTGAAAATTTCATCATAAGAACTGCACCAATTGCAAAGTTTGGAGCGATAATTGTTCCTACTTCTTTTTCTTTTGCATTTTCTGTTAATTGCTTTAGTTCTTCTTCAGTAAATCCAGTTGTACCAATAACAGATCGAAGTCCACGTTCAACTGCAAGTGTCACATGTTTCTTTCCAACTTCTGGTGTTGTTAAATCTAACAATACATCTGCTTCTACTTCATCTAAACAAGTATGTAAATCCGCATAAATAGGTGCATCTAGCGCTGGCATTCCAGGTAAATCAGCGATTTTCTCTCCGCCATGCTTATAATCAATTGCTGCTACTAAATTGAAATGTTCTGTTCTTTCCATTAAAAGGACTGCTTCCTGTCCCATACGTCCTCTTGGTCCAGCGATGATTACTTTAATTTCTTTCATGCTTCTTTCTCTCCCTCATCAATACGTGTCCAACGATCTTTATCACGTGTATTAAATTTATTCATTACAATGTTATGCGCTGTTTCTAAATCAATATTTAAACTATTTGCCATACAAATCATAACAAATAACACATCTCCAAGCTCTTCCTCAATACTTCGTTCTATCTCAGTCGTTTTCTTCGGCTTCTCACCATAATAATGGTTAACCTCTCTTGCAAGCTCTCCCATTTCTTCAGTTAAACGGGCCATCATTGCAAGCGGACTAAAATAACCTTCTTTAAATTGACCAATATATGCATCTACTTCTTTCTGCATATCTTTCATCGTTTTTGCTTCCATACTTGTCACCTCTATTCCTTCCTCTTTCATGTTAGCCAATTCATCGCGATTTGACAAATATTATTCTCTCATATCCCTATTTACGACTCTTTTTTGGATAGACTATAATAAAGTGAAACTTTCTTTTGCAATGTTTTTCTGCAAAAGATTAGTTGAACCAATCGGGTCCCTACGGCTGGTTCGCCCTTTTCTTCTTTGCTTTTCCCTCTACCAGCCGTTGGGACGGGGTAAAGGGAAACTTCTTTTGCAATGTTTTTCTGCAAAAGATTAGTTGAACCAATCGGGTCCCTACGGCTGGTTCGCCCTTTTCTTCTTTGCTTTTCCCTCTACCAGCCGTTGGGACGGGGTAAAGTGAAACTTTCTTTTGCAATGTTTTTCTGCAAAAGATTAGCCTGAACCAATCGGGCTCTTACGGCTAGTTTGCTCTGTCTTCTCTGCTTTATCTCCTACCAGCCGTTTGAGCGGGGTAAAGTGAAACTTTCTTTTGCAATGTTTTTCTGCAAAAGATTAGTTGAACCAATCGGGTCCCTACGGCTGGTTCGCCCTTTTCTTCTTTGCTTTTCCCTCTACCAGCCGTTGGGACGGGGTAAAGTGAAACTTTCTTTTGCAATGTTTTTCTGCAAAAGATTAGCCTGAACCAATCGGGCTCTTACGGCTAGTTTGCTCTGTCTTCTCTGCTTTATCTCCTACCAGCCGTTTGAGCGGGGTAAAGTGAAACTTTCTTTTGCAATGTTTTTCTGCAAAAGATTAGTTGAACCAATCGGGTCCCTACGGCTGGTTCGCCCTTTTCTTCTTTGCTTTTCCCTCTACCAGCCGTTGGGACGGGGTAAAGTGAAACTTTCTTTTGCAATGTTTTTCTGCAAAAGATTAGCCTGAACCAATCGGGCTCTTACGGCTAGTTTGCTCTGTCTTCTCTGCTTTATCTCCTACCAGCCGTTTGAGCGGGGTAAAGTGAAACTTTCTTTTGCAATGTTTTTCTGCAAAAGATTAGTTGAACCAATCGGGTCCCTACGGCTGGTTCGCCCTTTTCTTCTTTGCTTTTCCCTCTACCAGCCGTTGGGACGGGGTAAAGTGAAACTTTCTTTTGCAATGTTTTTCTGCAAAAGATTAGCCTGAACCAATTGGGCTCTTACGGCTAGTTTGCTCTGTCTTCTCTGCTTTATCTCCTACCAGCCGTTTGAGCGGGGTAAAGTGAAACTTCTTTTGCGTGATTTTTGCAAAAGGTCAGCCTGAACTAATTAGACCCTTATACTATTCTCTATTTTTACTAGCAACTAGAAATAACTTATTATTATGTCTTACCGTGTAAGCGGAGCAATTCCAATCATTACATAACTAGGGGGATTTCTATATGAAAGCAAACTTGAAGATTCGAAATATCATTTTCATTTTAATCGGTTCCGCTATTTTTTCTTTCGGCATTGTAAATATCAATATTGAAAACCATCTTGCAGAGGGTGGGTTTACCGGTATTACGCTATTATTATATTTTCTATTTTCGCTTGACCCTTCCTATACAAACTTAATTTTAAATATCCCTATATTTTTTATTGGCTGGAAGTTACTCGGCCGAACAACATTTTTATATACATTAATCGGTACATTTAGCGTCTCTTTATTCCTATGGATTTTCCAACGCTACGAAGTACTCAACTTACATTTAAACTTGCAAAATGATATGACACTGGCTGCTTTATTCGCTGGGGCATTTATCGGTATAGGACTTGGAATTATATTTAAATACGGCGGGACTACTGGCGGTGTTGATATTATCGCAAGACTAGCTCACAAATATGTTGGCTGGAGTATGGGAAAAACGATGTTTATGTTTGATGCCATCGTTATCATTGTCTCTATTCTTACATATTTATCATATCGTGAAGGCATGTATACGTTAGTTGCTGTATTTATCGGGGCTAAGGTTATTGATTTTATGCAAGAAGGAGCTTATGCAGCAAAAGGAGCAACTATTATTTCTGATAAAAATGATGCAATTGCTTCAAAAATTTTATCAGAAATGGAGCGCGGAGCAACCTTTTTAAAAGCAGTTGGATCCTATACAAAAGTTGAACGAAATGTACTATATTGTGTTGTTGCAAAAAACGAAATCGTGAAATTAAAAAATATCATTACTTCTGTAGACCCTCACGCCTTTGTCGCTGTAAGTGATGTACACGATGTTGTTGGCGAAGGATTTACATTAGATGAAAATAAAAATCCGTTACATAATTAAATTCAACTAGAAAAGCTCTTTAGCTTTTCTAGTTTTTTATTACATATCTTTTCAGTTTCTCCAAATCCTCATAAATGAGCTCCAATAAACTACGATTATAAAAAATTGAAGCTGGATGAAAAGTAGGAAATATATTATATTCTTTTTCAGTCCATATGAATTCTGTACCGCTACTATCTTTCAATTGCTGCACGGGTTGCTTTAACAATTCGCCATGAACATCCGTAATTTTATTATTTTTACCAACTAAACGCTGTAATGCAATATTACCAAGTGTAACAATAACAGGCGGCTGTATAAGTTCCAGCTCATAATCTAACAAAGGTGCATGGGCAAGTATTTCTCCTTGATTTGGCGTTCTATTATACCTTTTCTGTATTATTTCGCCATTTCGTTCCCTTTTCTCTCTCCATTTATAAGGTCTACTCCGCACCGCACTCGTAATATATACTTCTTCCCTTGTAACGTGAATACGTTCTAAAAACTCCATTAAATGCTTTCCTGCTCTCCCGCTAAACGGAATCCCATTATGAATTTCTGTTTCACCAGGTGCTTCTCCAACAAGCATTAATTTCGGATTTCTAGGGCCCTGTCCACTTAAAAAACCTTCTAATTGGTATGTAGCACTTCGCTCCCTCACTTGTTTAACTAAATGATCCGGATATTCTATGTCTGTCACCTTCTTTCATCATTCCATACTTATCTTTATTTTAATTAGTTCTATACCCCATATTCTCTCTATTATTTCCATTTGTAACATATTATAAGATTCAATCCACAAAACAAAAAAAGACTATCATAATTGATAGTCTTTAATCGTCGCTACGCTGCATACCAGTATAAATTAATACGAGACGTAATAATTCAAATACTGCTACAGCAGCTGCTGCTACATATGTTAATGCTGCCGCATTTAATACTTTACGAGCTTGACCGTACTCATCTGTCGATACGATACCAAGTGCTTCAATTTGTTGCATTGCACGTTTTGATGCATCAAACTCAACTGGTAATGTAACAAGTTGGAAAATAACACCTGCTGCCATTAAAATAATTCCTAGTAACAACAAACCAGACATTTGTGCAAATACACCAATTAGGACAAAAACCCATGACATGTTTGAACCAAAATTAGCAACTGGCACTAACGAATGGCGTACACGCATGAAGTTATAATCTTTCGCATCTTGAATTGCGTGTCCTACTTCATGTGCTGCTACAGCTGTACCAGCAACTGAATGACCATAGTAGTTATCTGTCGATAATCTAACCGTCTTTACACGCGGGTCATAATGATCTGACAAATGACCTGGCGTTTCTTCTACAGCTACATTGTACAATCCATTTTCATCTAAAATTTTCCGAGCCACTTCCGCTCCTGTCATACCTGATGTTGAATAAACTTGTGAATACTTGCTATAGGCACTACGTACTTTGGACTGTGCATACAACGGTATGATCAAAATGATCGCGAAGTAAATTAAATAAAACATCATAAACCTCCATTGAAGTTTTAATTATAGTACTTCTCATTCTATTTTTTTCTTCCACCATTGTCAATAAATAAACCTTACAATCCGTATCTTTATTTATACGCATTATCTATCTTTAGAATGCAAGTTACTTCTCCGCTTCTCTCTCTCCCCTTTATACTTTCTCCATCCAACATACGTTAAAGTGAACAAAATAAGTCCTCCAGTAATTGTCATAAACCAAATGAGAGAGGGAGCAATCTCATCTTTTTTTACTGTATGAAATATTTTTTGCAAATCACCTTTAATAATCCCTAATTGCATTTGTCCACCTTTCGTTTTTAACATAACGTTACGAAATTCATCCAAATAAGATAAATGTGCATTTACACGCTGTGCTTCGTTTTCTGGCAGGGCAATCATTAAACTAGGATAAATAATATTAAATTCATTTAAAAGTGTATTTAGCGTCTGTTGGAACTGTCCATCATCGTCTTTTTCCATCGCTTTTTCTACTTGAGAAAAAGCATTCATTATCTTTCTTTCTCTTTCCATCCAAAGTGGCTGATATTTAGATACTTGTGCATCAACAGCAAGTTGTAACGCTAACATATTATCAACTTTAACTTGCCTATCTAAATCTTCCGCGAGAGATTGTTTCGCCTTATCGTATGCTAAAGAAACGACTCTAATTTGTCCCGGAGTTACTTTTGAATTTTTTTCATTTTCCTTTGATAGAAACTGCTCTGAGAAATGATGCAGTACTTGTATTGCCTTATCATCTTCTTTTTTCTTCACTAACTGCAAAGAGTCATCTAGCAATCCAGTTAGTTCACTCCACTCTTCAGCATATATACGTACTGGAAACATTATAATTAGAAATGCTATCAGTCCAATTAATGTTCTCTTCATCCCGGTCCCCCCTATAACTACTAGTACAAAATATGTGGAATTGGACAAGAATAGAACAGAACAAAATCAAAAAATATATTATCTCTATGAAAACAAAAAAATTCTCTTTAAACAGAGAATTTTTTCTTTGAAACCCTTTTCTTTTTCACTAAATATTTATACACACCGTAACAAAGTATGCTACCGCCTAAAATCAATAATAAAATAACACATGCAGCATGCATAAAGAATTCTTCCGGTAACATTAAAATAACCGGATCTGTTTCAATATCAAACATCCAATAATCATTGCTAAATAAAAGCTTGTGAAATAATACGAAACTCTTTTCAAAATTAATAGCAATTGGTAACGTAAGAGCTATCGGAAAAATAATTGTAAGAATCGCTCCGTGAAGTAAAAACTTTTCTTTTTTCTTTTTTAATAAATACGCTCCTCCTAATACAGCAATTACAATCGTTCCATACATTATATATTGAATCTTTACTAAAATATTTTTAACATCCACAAAATGAATGCGACCATTTGTGGACATATCTAATGTCGGCAATTGTAATGCACCTTCATAAAACGGCGATAAATATGTAATAAGCACGTCATAGTTTCTCTTAATTTCATCTTTCGTCATATCCGCTAAATCTGGAATATTTAAAAAATCAATTTCTAAATAATACAACCATTTTCCATATACAACTATCGTTGCCGCGAGAGCGAAAACAGAAAATGCTATGCTATAGGAAACTACTAAAGTGATCAATCGATCCAATATGTTTATACCACTCTTATTTTTCTTCATTTTCTCCCCCTAAATGTCCTCATCATCATAAAGAAAACTGTTTTCGGTTCTCACGTAAGCAATAATAATATGTAATACACAGTACAACAATACTTAACCAAAACGTAAAATAACCAATTTTCTCTACAAACAAATGCATAATCCCGTATCTCGGCATTTGCCAAAATAAATAATCAATTGCATCATTATGTAATGTCCATATGCCAGCTACAGTGAAGTGCCATTTTTTTATCCGATAAAACGGAGCATATAACATCCCCTGCACTGCCATCGCAAAATGAGATAACATTAACATATATCCCATAAAGCCAATAGGACCTTTTACATAAATCATAATTGCATTTACAACAACAGCCCAAACACCATATTTTATTAAAGTAACTATCGCTAACGCTTCTATTAACCCCCAGTTCTTCTTCATCAAAAAAGCAATTAAAACAAAGATAAAAAAGAGACTCGCCATAGGGCTATCTGGTACAAACGGCCAAAATATAGGTGAGGTTTCTTTTAATTGATTTCCATACCATATGAATCCGTAAATTGTACCTAATATGTTAACAACCAATAAAAATAATAGTACCGAACGTTGCCTTAACATTGCATACAAGTAAACCAAGCTGTATGTCCAACACCTTTCAAACAAAGTAATTCTTTCATCGAACTCTACTCTATTATATAGCAAACTTTCCGTCATCAAAATAAAAAGCTGACTACAGATTTTGTAGTCAGCTTTTCTATTATTTTTTATTATACTTTGCAACGAATTCCGAAAGCTTTTTCAGTTCCTCATCTGTACCTTTAAATACCCCTTTAGGCATTGAACCTTTTCCATCTTTCGCAATTTTAGCGATTTCTTCTGGTTTTAAAGTTAAGTTTTGCAAAGCCGGTGCTGCCGCCCCGCCCTGTAAATTGTCACCATGACACGTTAAACAAGTATTTTTTTGCATTAACTTGTAGCCGTCATCATTTTTATCAACTGGTGCTGTTTTTACAATTGCTCCTTGTTTTTTTGCAGCTTCCCAGTCGTGGTGTGCTACAGATTCCCAAGTTAAAAAGATAATCGATGCAATTGCTAAAAGCATAAACCCTGTTGCTACAGGACGCTTCAATGGCGCTCTTTCTGGGCCTCGATCTAGAAACGGAGCTAATAGTAACGCTCCAAACGCAATCCCCGGCATAATAAACGCACCAATTACAGTAAATGAGCCTGAAGCGTACGAATACTTTAATAACTGATACAAGAATAAGAAATACCAATCTGGAAGTGGTATATATCCTGCATCTGTAGGATCCGCCATTCTCTCAAGCGGTGACGGATGCGCCACTGTTAAACATAAATAACCGATTAAAAAAACTGCACCAACCATCCATTCTTTTAACAAGAAATTCGGCCAAAACGCTTCTGTTTTCCCTGGATATTCAGAATAATCTTTTGGAATATTTGGGTTCCGAGCTACCGGTACCCGAGAATCTCCTACAAACTTCATCCCTTTGCCGCGATGCATAATCTCCCTCCTTTTGTTCTTTCCCCTTTAATTTAGCAATCTCTTATAGCGGACCGGAAATACCTTGTTTGCGAATCATGATGAAGTGGAAGGCCATTAAACCTAGAAGTGCTGCTGGTAAGAAGAAGACGTGAATAGCAAAGAAGCGAGTTAATGTTTGAGCGCCAACAATTTCAGAATGACCAGCGAGTAATGTTTTAATATAAGGACCAATGAGCGGCGTTTGCTCTGCGATTTGAATCCCTACTTTCGTAGCAAATAAAGCTTTCATATCCCACGGTAATAAATATCCGGTAAAACCAAGACCTAACATAACAAAGAAAATAAGAACACCAACAATCCAGTTTAACTCACGAGGCTTTTTATACGCACCCTGGAAGAAAACTCTGAGTGTATGTAAAAACATCATTACAATTACGAGACTGGCACCCCAGTGGTGCATACCACGAACAATTTGTCCATACGCCACTTCATTTTGTAAATAGTAAACCGACTCCCAAGCATTTTTAATATCAGGCACATAATACATCGTTAAAAACATTCCAGACAAAATTTGAATTACAGTAACGAAAAAGGTAAGTCCTCCGAAGCAGTAGACGAATGCAGAAAAGTGATGCGCCGGGTTAACATGCTCAGGTACTTCATGATCAGCGATATCACGCCATATCGGTGTAATATCTAAACGTTCGTCCACCCAATCATAAATTTTATTTAGCATCTACTTTGCACCCCCTTTTGGCTTCGCTTTTCCTAAATAAAGTGTTCCATCTTTTACTTTGGATTCGTATACGTCAAGTGGAGCAAGAGGCGGTGTGCCTTTAATGTTCATCCCATCTTTTGTGTAACGTCCCCCGTGACACGGGCAAAAGAATTGATTAGGATGTGCTTTGTCCGAATTCCAGTTCACTGTGCAACCTAAATGTTTACACACTGGAGAAAACGCAACAATGTCTCCGCTTTCATCTTTATGCACCCAAGCAGATTTTGGCTCTTCAGACTTGTACCATCCGTCAACCTGCTTCACCTTAAAATCAAAGCGCTTCGGCTCTGTTGTAATATCCTTTACTTGTCCAACAGCAACCATATCTGTTCCCGCTTCTTTTCTTAACACCGGATCAAGCGCAAACCGCGTCATCGGCATTAAAATACCCGCCGCCATAAAGCCTCCTACCCCTGTAAGTGTGTAATTTAAAAACTGTCTTCTTGACACACGATGTTCTTTCTCGCTCACGAAAATTTCCCCCCTCTATCAGAAATTGTCCCCTCGTGAAAAAATTATATAAAAAATAAATACTAGGACACTATCATGATATAATACCCTCTTGCATAGGTCAATATCATACTACTCATAATAATAAGAACTTTCTGTTTATTGTTACCTTATCCATCTTTCTTCCAACATTACCATAATATTTTTTATGTGAGCACGAATAACTTCCCTTTTCGCTTGATCACTAAATTGCTCTAATGATAACGATGGAAACCAAAATAAATCACCCTGCAACTCTTGCATATCTTCTTTCCATGAAAAATCACTTGTCACATAGGCAATATGCTTAAAACCTTGCCTTTGCAAATGATCTGTCCATTCTTGCAAGCGGTCTTTTTCATTCTTTTGGCTCTCTACCAAATACGTAAATGCGGGCAGTAAAAGCACTCTTCCTTTATACTCCCTTTCCAACTCCATACTCAAAGCCTCAATAAATTCACCTTGCTCTACAACCATTTTCATTTCTTTTGCTGCCGAAATAGACAAAAGGGGGATAATCCCTGTATCTACATACTCCCTCGCTTGCTCAAACTGTTCCACATCTTTTACAATCCATTTCACCTTTTCTCCCCTCCTCCACCTTAAATGACAGAACTTTCACTTTATATATATTAAACCATACTAAAAGAGGTAAAAAAAGAAAAACTACCTATTATTAAGTAGTTTTTCTTAAAAAGTCTGAAATTCGTAAAGATTACATAATCAAAATGAATTCTATAAAATTTTCAACTCTGCTGTTAACCTATGAAATGCTTCCTTATCTTGCTTATCCAAAGCTTCATCAATTTGTTTCAAAAGACGCTCTCTTCTAAATGAGAATACACTTTCTTCTAAAAATCGTTCTGCAAGCAATCGATCTTTTTCATTCACTTCAATATGCTTTGGCAAATATGGATTTTCTTCTAATACAGCTACATAGTTTGCATTTTGGAACGATGATTTAAAATTAAGCTGAATATAAATATCCTCATCTCGATTCAAACGAATATCATGAAACGACTTTTCTGCATCTGTTGTCATTACATTTTGTTTAAAAAAGTGAAACGGTGTGTCTTTCACACAATTCGCTGACATTACTAAGCCACGCGGACAATATTTTGCATGTTCTACGAAGTGGACTTTATGCATTAATTGATCGTGACTCATTAAATAATTCAAAATCCATACACATTCACGCTGTTTCAGTTGGTAATTATTCAAAAACCATTTTACAAAATCCTTCTTCTCGTTTACAGAAACAGGGGTATTCATAGCGATTAAGTCCCTCCTCTGTCTTGCTCTTTTCTTTTTAGATTCAAGAAGCGGCATTCAGTTTCCTTCCAACTTACGAAAAATCCTCTAAATTATATAACAATTCTTCAATATGAATTTGTGTCGGGTCTAGTTGTATTAACTGCGTAAATACTTCTTTCGCCTCTTTTCGCATTCCTTCTTCTAATAAGAAATAACCGTACTCTTCCAAGAAATCTGGATGATTCTTAAAAGAAGTATATGCACTTTCATAGTGTTTTAATGCATCCGAATACATTTCTAATTGTTTTTTTGCAAATGCAAGATCCCAAAGTAGTTGTGTATCTGGTTCTCCACTGTCAATTGTACGCTCTACAACTGCAATTAGCTCTTCGTATTTCTCTTGTTCTTTTAAGATATACGCATATTTTAATGTCGCACCTAAATGTCCCGGATCTAGCTCCAGCGCTTTTTGAAGCACTTCTTCTGCCTCCGCTATTTTACCTAATTTCGCCGCAATATTCGCTAATTCTACATAGAAAGGAACAGAAAGCTCATCTACTTTAATTCCTTCTTGAAGTGTTTCATAGCTTTCTTGAAGCATGCCTTCTTTTTCATAGCTTTTCGCTAAATACATGTATAACGATGCGTACTCAGGATCTAATTCTTTTAATTCTTGCCAAGCACCAATTGCTCTTTGATATTCTTCCCCTTGGTATAATGTGAAGGCATATCCAAATAGTGAGTGAATATCTTTTTGCTCTTCTAACCCCGCCTCATAGTAAGAGATTGCCTCTTCCCAGTTTCCAATAGCACTTAAAGTTTCTGCTAGACGAAGCGCAATGACAACACCGCCCATAACTTTATGTTCTGCTAGTAACGATTCATAATAAGTGATCGCCTTTTTCTCTTCACCTTTACTACTATATAATTCTGCTAATCCAAACGTAATAACAGGTTCGTCTGGCATCATTTCTTTCGCCTTTAATAGTTTTTGTTCTGCTACATCATCAAAACCTTGCATTTGGAATAAATCTGCAACAAGTAATAGCGATTGAACATATAGATTATCATTTTCTGGAATATCATGAAGCACTTCAATCGCTTCATCTTCTTTATCTAAATCAATATATAATTCTGCTAAAAATAATGTAAATTCACTTTCTTCTGGATATAACAAGCGTAAATCATCAATAATTGCTAACGCCTCATCCATAAACCCAAGTGTATGATAGTAACGAGCGATATCATACTTCTCTTCATCATTAGCAACTCGTAGTTGTTCTTTTAATAATTGTAATCCTTTTTCGGCTTCACCGTTTTCAATATAAGAAACAGCTTGTTCAAACTTTTGCATAAACGTCTCCTTTAATTCAAAAAATATTCTCTTCTGTTCATTTATCATAAGCAACTAGGTGTAAGAACGCAACCTTTTGAGTGAACTACCTCTTCCTATATTTGCTCTTATAGCGCAGCTAATTGTTCGAAAAATTTCGGATACGATACAGCGACCGCATCACTATTCTCTATTTTCACTTCTCCATCTATAATACACGATGCGATTGCAAGCATCATCCCAATACGATGATCGCCGTGACTATTAACAGTATTTCCTTTTAAACTTTGTTTACCATATATAATCATACCATCTGGTGTAGGTTCAATCTTCGCGCCTAATTTGCCTAATTCATCTACAACCGTATCGATACGGTTTGTTTCTTTTACTTTTAACTCCTCAGCGTTTTTAATAACAGTAATTCCTTCTGCCTGCGTTGCCAATAAAGCAATTACAGGAATTTCATCAATTAATCTTGGAATAAGAGTTCCACCAATTTCTATTCCTTTTAGTTTAGATGTTTCAATCGTAATATCTCCGCACGGCTCAAACTCTTCATTTCTAATATGATTGATAGAAATAAGTGCACCCATCTTTGTTAATACATCTAAAATCCCTGTTCTCGTCGGATTTAAACCAACGTTTTCCAATACAAGCTTACTATTTTGGACAATTGCACCAGCTACTAAGAAAAATGCCGCCGAAGAAACATCTCCTGGAACTTCTATGTCTGCACCTTTAAGTTGTTGTCCGCCTTGTAATGAAACGGTCCGTCCATTAACATCTACGGTACAACCAAATGCACGTAACATTCTTTCCGTATGATCACGAGATTGCATAGGCTCTGTTACTGTAGTTACGCCTTCCCCTTGCAAACCCGCAAGTAAAACTGCTGACTTCACTTGTGCACTCGCTACTGGTGAATGATAATGCATACCTTTTACCTTACCACCGCGAATAGATAAAGGTGTATATTGTCCGTTTTCTCTACCATCAATTTGAGCATTCATCTTACTAAGCGGGTCTGTAACACGTTTCATAGGACGTTTTCCAATTGATGCATCCCCAATTATCGTACTATGGAACGGCGTATTTGCTAAAATTCCAAGCATCAGACGAATAGTCGTCCCTGAATTTCCCACATCTAATACTTCTTTCGGTTCTTGCAAATTTGCTAATCCTTTACCATAAACCGTGACATCGTTCCCACTCTGTTCAATCTGGACACCTAGTTTTTGAAAACATGCAATTGTACTTAAACAATCTTCTCCTAATAAAAAATTTGATACTTTCGTCGTCCCTTCCGCTATCGCTCCAAACATAACAGAGCGATGTGAAATAGATTTATCTCCTGGAACAACAATTTTCCCATTCAAACTATTTTTTCGTCCTACTAGTTTCAAACTGTATCCTCCTCACATTTTAAATAGTTTATATGTACAATAGTTCTTCTTATACGTCTACTTCTATTGTAACGTTTTCTTTCTTGAACGTGCAAACAACTCCCCTTATTGCAGTTCAAATGAAAAAGGCTCCTGTTACAGGAGCCTTCACCATTTCTTAAGAATACGTTTCTTCTTTCTTCACTTGTTCTTTTACAAGTTCCGTAAGTAATTCAATAATCTCATCATTTTCTTCTTTTAATCCAACAGTAATACGAATACCATCATGCATACCAAATGCTGCACCAGAACGAACGATATATCCTTTTTTCATTAATCGTTCGAAAGCTTCATTACCAGGTATACCGAGTTTCAAGAAAATGAAATTCGTTTGAGATGGATAGTAGAATACGTTATATTCCTTACAAAATGCATAATATTGATTTAATCCTTCGGCATTTTTCTTCACACACTCTTGTAAAAACTGTTGATCCTCTATTGCCGCTACTGCTACCGCTTGGGCGATAGTTGATGTGTTAAATGGTAGTCTTGCTACCTCTAGCTGCCCAATAAGCTTTGCATCCCCAATCGCATATCCAATACGAAAAGCAGCTAATCCATATGCTTTTGAGAATGTGCGTAGCACCATAAGATTTTCGTACTTTTCAAGAAGGGGTAATGTTTGCGGATAATCTTCTGCCCCAGCATATTCATAATATGCTTCGTCCATAATAACGAGCGCTGACTTTGGAACTGATTCTAAAAATGAAAGTAATTTTTGTTTTTCTACATATGTACCTGTCGGATTATTCGGATTACAAATCCATACAATCTTCGTTTTCTCATCTACTTGCTGTAACATCGCATCTAAATTGTGAATACCATTTTCAAGTGGTACTTCCCGAACTTCCGCTCCTTCAATAACAGCATGATGATAATATTGTGAGAACGTAGGATTCGCCATTACAACATTTGTTCCGTTATGTAGCAAAGCGCGACTAATCATTTGAATGACTTCATCTAACCCGCTACCAAATAAAAGTTGTTCCGCTTTTACACTTAAATGCTCTGCTACTTTCTCACGAAGCTCAAAAGCCGCCCCGTCCGGGTAGAGTGCATATTGATTGGCTAACGAAGTTAATGCTTCTGTCACACGCGCAGAGCAGCCAAACGGATTTTCATTCGATGCTAACTTCACAATTTTTGACAATCCATATTCTCTTTTTACTTCTTCAATATTTTTCCCAGGTACATATGCTCTCAAAGTTAACAATTGCTCTTTTACTCTCACTTTTATTCCCCCAGTCATTGATATGATTTATAATTCCTTACTGTCATCTTTCATCATAACCGTCACCATTACGAGAATACCTTTAAATATGCATTTCATACCTGTTCTACCAACTTTTTTAGACCATATCCTTTTGAAATGCTTCTAACGCAATATGAACAGTCTCATCTGAAATAGATACGACATTCACTCCCCCATATTCCTGCATAAGCACCATATGAATTGTTCCAGCATTTGCTTTTTTATCTTGTTTCATCAACTGAACGAGACGTTCTACATTCAAGTCACTTGGCATTTTTGGATAACCGTATTTCAAGAACCACTGCTTCATTTCTTCATAAGAAAGATCCATTTTGTACACTTGCTCACTTAAAAACATGGCAAATAGCATACCAACCGCTACTCCATCACCGTGAGTAATATTTCCATATCCTAACTCTTTTTCAAGAGCATGTCCTAACGTATGCCCAAAATTTAAATGGGCACGTACACCTTTTTCTGTTTCGTCTTGCGACACAATATTCGCTTTCACAGGAATCGCCTTCGTTAATATATGAATTAACTTTTCATCACGAAGATCCGTTAATGTTTGCACTTCTTCTTTTAACCAATGATATAGCTCTACATCACCAATAAGAGCATGCTTTATCACTTCTGCATAACCTGATCGCCACTCTTTTTCAGGAAGTGAATGTAAAAATGGCGTATGATATACAACAGCTTCTGGCTGATGAAACGCTCCAATCATATTTTTTCCTAGTGGATGATTAATTGCTACTTTCCCGCCTACTGCGCTATCATGAGCTAATAAAGTCGTTGGAACTTGAACAAAGCGAATACCACGCATAAACGACGCGGCAACAAATCCAGCCAAATCTCCAATCATTCCGCCTCCAAGTGCGATGATTAAAGAATTTCTATCTAATTTATTTTCAAGAGCCGAAGTGTGAGCCTCATAGAAATTTTCAAAAGACTTCTCTTTTTCGCCACTCGGTACAACAAACGAAAATACTTTTTGCTCTACTTGCAATGCATCAACAACTGTCTGTAAATGCAGCGATGCAACAGCTTCATCAGAAATAATCATTATGTTAGATACAGCAGGATTCATTTTTTGAATAAGCGTTGTTAAATGTAACAACGCCTCCCTTCCAACATGTACATCATATTCTTTTGATTTCGTTTGAATATGTATGTTCTCCATTAAAATCCCCTCGCATATTCATTATGTTTCTCAATATTTTCACGTATAAGATCGATACGATCCAATCCAAATTGTTCAATTAAAGCTGTCGCGAGCTCCCAAGCGACAACAGCTTCAGCCACAACGCTAGCTGCCGGTACTGCACAACTATCTGAACGTTCAATACTCGCTGTAAAAGGTTCTTTCGTATCAATATCAATACTTTGAAGCGGTTTATACAATGTCGGTATCGGTTTCATAACACCGCGCACAACAACCGGCATACCAGTTGTCATGCCACCTTCTAATCCACCTGCATTGTTCGTTTTTCTACTGTATCCTTGCACTTCATCCCAAAGGATTTCATCATGTACTTCACTTCCGGGTCTATGTGCTGCTTCAAAACCAATTCCAATTTCAACACCTTTAAAAGCGTTAATACTCATAATTGCCGCTGCTAATTTTGCATCTAATTTTCTATCATAATGTACATAGCTACCTACTCCGATTGGCATTCCTTCTACAACTACTTCAACAATACCACCGATAGAATCACCATTTGCCTTCGCATCATCAATTGCTTGCATCATCTTTTTACCGGCCTTTTCATCTAAACAACGTACAGGAGATACTTCTGTAGTACTTTGTAATTCCTCAATAGAGTTATATGTGATATTTTCTGCCTGTACACCACCAATCTCGACAACATGTCCCGCTACTTGTACACCTAATTCCGCTAATATTTTTTTTGCAACTGCACCAGCTGCAACACGAACTGTCGTTTCACGTGCGGAAGAACGCTCTAATACATTCCTCATATCTCTATGACCATATTTAATCGCACCATTTAAATCTGCGTGTCCAGGTCTAGGTTTCGTAACTTGCCTTTTCATTTCTTTCTCTTCCTGCTCAGTTAACGGCTCTGCACCCATAACCTTTGTCCAATGTGTAAAATCACGATTTTCAACAACAAGTGCAATCGGGGACCCCATCGTCTTCCCATGCCTAACACCACTTACAATTTGCACTTGGTCTTTCTCAATTTGCATGCGTCTACCGCGTCCATATCCTTTTTGTCTTCTAGCTAATTCTTCATTTATATCATTCGCTACTAAAGATAATCCTGCCGGAACACCTTCTAAAATTGTCGTAAGTTGCGGACCGTGGGATTCACCAGCTGTAATATATCGCATAAGTTATTCCTCTTTTCGCATATGTATTTATCCCGCTACATAAAGTAACTATATTATCTTCCATCACTCTTTAAAATACAAAGAAATTATATAGTAAATCGAGTATTTGCTTTCCCTACTTGTAATTATTCTATTATTTTCATAATAATAGACCTTTTACTTTACATACCAATATATCATAACAGTCCTAACTTCGTAACTGATCGAAATAAAAAAAGTGCAAGAAGAATACCCCTATTCTTCTTGCACTTTTTACTATTATCACAGTTATTAAAGCGTTTACAAATTATTTCAAAATAATTAGTAAATCCATTGATTCATTAATTTTGAGTAGTCTACTAATTCTTCTTCCTTAAAGAAAATAGCAATCTCGCGCTCTGCACTTTCTAAAGAATCCGAACCGTGGATAATGTTTTTCGCAACAGTTACACCGAAATCTCCGCGAATTGTTCCCATATCAGCTTCATGTGGGCGTGTTTTACCCATCATATTGCGTGCTGTATCTACTACATTTTCACCTTGCCATACCATTGCGAATACAGGGCCAGATGTAATAAAGTCTACTAATTCACCAAAGAAAGGTCTTTCTTTATGCTCACCGTAGTGTTGTTCAGCAATTTCCGGAGTAACTTGCATTAATTTTGCACCAACTAATTGAAAGCCCTTTTTCTCAAAACGAGCTACGATTTCCCCAATGAATGCACGTTGTACACCGTCTGGTTTTACCATTAGAAATGTTTTTTCCATAAAAAATCTCTCCACTTCTGAATTATGTATGTAATTGTATATCCCCACACACATAGTAACACCCTTATCACAATTGTGCAATAGTTTTGAAATAGAGAGATTATTTTATTTTTTAGAAAAATCACTAAAATTTTCGTTTTCCAATATACTTTGCAACATTTTGCAACGCGTACTTCGCCTGTCCACGAGGGAGTGGTTTTATTATTTCTAATGCTTTATGTAAATAACGTTCACTAAACGAAAATGCTTTATCAATAGCTTCGCTCGCTTTAATATCATCAATAATTTCTTTCATTTCACTTGCTGTTGTATTTTCATGCACAGATGTAATTTTCTGACGAAGAACTGGATCTTCCATGGCATACAAAACAGGTAATGTAATGTTACCTTGTAATAAATCACCACCAGCAGGCTTTCCAAGCTTCTCTTCTGTCGATACGAAATCTAAAATATCATCAATAATTTGATAAGACATACCAACAAAATATCCATACCAAAATAGACGATTTACAGTATCACGATTAGCACCAGCAGCAATCGCTCCCAACTGACAACTCGCGGCGATTAACAATGCTGTTTTTCGTTTTATCCTTCTTAAATACGTTCTTAAATTTTGATCATAGTTATACTTATCTTTAATTTGTTCGATTTCACCTTTACAAACTTCTAAAATTGTATGAGACAACGCTTGATGTGCATCTGGAATTTCTATATTTGTTATACATTCAAGAGACTTCGCAAACAAGTAGTCTCCTGTATACATTGCAATACGATCTCCCCATTTCGCATTCACTGTTGCGCTACCGCGTCGTAAAAACGCAGCATCAATGACATCATCGTGAACAAGCGAAGCCATATGAATAAGTTCTAATGCAACCGCAACATGCTTAATTGCATCTAACTTATAATCCCCAAATTTCCCTGCAAGCAACACAAAAACAGGGCGAATCCGCTTCCCACCTGCTTCAATAAGCTGTAATGCCGCTTCTTCTACTAACGGCTGCTCAGAAGCAACTGTCTTCTTCAATTCTTTTTCTATAACATTAATATCCGATCGTAAAAAAGAGTACATAAGTTGTAACTTCATATTGTTCACCTTAACCTAAAACGTCTTTTTTCTTTTTTCTTTTTTCTTTTTTCTTTTTTCTTTTTTCTTTTTTCTTTTTTCTTTTTTCTTTTTTCTATTTTGATTCTGGTTTAATACCTAAATGCATAGCTGCTACACCAAAAGTAAATGGTTTCACTTGCACATTCTTAAGCCCAGCTTCTTCAAACATATTTGCTAACTCTTTCATCCCTGGGAATGTACTAGCAGATTCCTGAAGCCATGAATATTCTTTATAACTTTTCGCAAACATCTTTCCAAATAACGGCATGATATATTTAAAGTATAAGACATATCCTTGACGAAAACCTATCATCGTTGGTTGGGATGTTTCCAGGCAAATTACTTTTCCACCAGGCTTTACTACACGCGTCATTTCTTTTAATACTTGCATGTAATCCGGAACGTTACGTAACCCAAAACCAATCGTTACATAATCAAATGTATTATCTTCATAAGGAAGTTCCATTGCATTTCCATGCATAAGTTCTACTTGCTTTAATTCTAAAGCTTCTACCTTTTGTTTACCGACAGCTAGCATATTTTCGCTAAAGTCTAAACCGTAAACCTTCCCATCTTCCCCTACAGCTCCCGCTAGTGCAATTGTCCAATCTGCCGTCCCGCAGCATACATCAAGTGCCTTACTCCCAGGTTTCACATCCATAATTCGCATCGTTTCTTTACGCCATGCCTTATGCCTTTGAAAACTAATTACAGAATTCATCACATCGTATTTATCAGAAATTTTCTCAAATACGTCATGTACTCTTTCTTCTTTTGATTGTTGCATGCTCGTACCTTCTTCCAATGTAAAGTTGCTTATGTCCTTGATTTATCTCTTAACATAGAAATTATCTCATTAACTTCTGTATGATTCTCTAGAAAATTTTCTTCCTGCTTTCTCATTTCCATAAGCCATTCATTAATAACTGTTTCTAGATTTTTATCGTCATCCAATGAGATTTTTTGGACCGCTTGAAAAACAGGTGAATTTTGTTTATCCGCATACAATTGACACTCTTTTTGAAGACGATTTTTTCCTAACACATAAGTTATATATGGTTTCCAATTAGATAAATGAAAATGATCACATGTTTTTTGCAAAAGCGCAGATTCAATTATTACTACACTTTCCATTATGTCTTGAATCGCCACATGTGCTTTTTGATATAGCATAATTTTATGTTCATTAATCTCCTTAATTCCTTCAGCAAGTGCACGAATTAAGATAATATCACAATTCATTGACAATAAGTAATAGTATAGACCACTATAATAATCCCCTGCAAGAACTGTCAATTGACGACGCTTATGGAATCCACTCGTCTCTTCGTTTGCTTTATTTGATACTTTTTCATGTGTATCAAGAGCAATTTGTACAAGCATAATCGTTACTACATAATGATCAATTTGTTCTTTATGTATATTTGCACTTTTTAATGCACCGTATAACAGCGCTATTTTTTCTTCATCAATAAATGGTTCTTCAATATAGTTTATAAAATAAGGATGGCGTAATTTCTCCATCAATTTCTCTTTAATACCCGCATACCCTCCGTAGATGTCACACACAAAAAATCACCCTTGTTTTCTAATTCATAAAATTTATTATAACACATACATTCTATTTTCTATAATCAAAACTTGGCTACTTCTGCCAAACTGCCCACGAATAAAGCCTCACCTTTCATTCATACGAGTTATCTTCGTCTCTAACAACTACAAACATTCATTTCCACAAAAGGCAGAAGTAATTTTCACCCTTTATATTCTTGCTCTTTAACACTAAAACTATATCATTTTTTTGTATATAAAAAAAAGAAAAGCAGTTTCCCGCTTTTCTTTACTTCGTCTTAATAAACGATAAAATTTCACTACGTGCTGCTGCATCATTTTCTAACACGCCGCGCACCGCAGTCGTTATTGTTTTCGCACCAGGCTTTTTCACACCACGCATCGTCATACACATATGCTCTGCTTCTACTACTACCATTACACCATGCGGCTCTAGTACTTCCATAATAGAGTTAGCTACTGTTGATGTAATTCGTTCCTGTAGTTGCGGACGACGCGCAATTGTGTCCACAGTACGGGCTAATTTACTTAGCCCTGTTACTTTTCCACCTTGCGGAATATATGCAACGTGAGCAACTCCATAAAACGGAACAAGATGATGCTCACACATCGAATAGAATGGTATATCTTTTACTAATACAAGCTCTTCGTGGTCTTCTCCGAATACTTTGTGTAAATGCTCTTTCGGATCCTCATGCATCCCTGAGAATACTTCTGCGTACATTTTCGCAACACGTTTCGGTGTATCAAGTACTCCCTCGCGATTTGGGTCATCTCCGATTGCCTCTAAAATAAGACGTACTGCATGTTCAATTTGTTCTAAATTAACTTTTGCCATCCGCTAGCCCTCCCGAAAAACCTAAAAGTGATACGAACACATTCTAGCATATTTATGTTTTTAAAAGCAAAAAGAAGAGTTTCCAAAAAGGAAACTCTTCTTCCCTGTTAATATGTAAGGATTATTTAACCGCATCTTTTAACGCTTTACCAGGTTTGAATGCAGGTACTTTACTTGCAGCGATTTCAATCTCCTCACCTGTTTGTGGGTTACGACCTTTACGAGCCGCACGCTCACGAACTTCGAAGTTACCGAATCCGATTAGTTGTACTTTATCACCTTGTTTTAAAGCTTCTAAGATAGAATCAAAAACAGCGTCCACTGCTTTTGTTGCGTCCTTTTTAGAAAGGGAACTTGCTTCTGCAACAGCATTGATTAAATCTGTCTTGTTCATGCCATTCACCTCCTCCCAAAGATAAGACTGTATAATGATCATAAAATGAGTCTTACTTTCATTTGTAGGCAATTTTTGCAAATTCTATACTACAAAGATGTAGATAAATCATTATCAACGCCTATATTATACGATTCTCCTTTATAATTCAATATTTTTAAGGAAATTGTTACTCTTAAAATGTGAATTTCTGATGAAACTTGACAATTTACAACAAAATATTAGATAATGGCTGTTTATTTTTCTATTACGAACTCAAAAAGAAAAAAATCCCTCTGCAATTAGAGGGATTTTTTTCTTATAATATAATCGCAATTAATCCGCCAGATCCTTCATTAATAATTCTTTCTAGCGTTTCTTTTAACTTATAACGAGCGTTTTCTGGCATTAGTGATAACTTCGCTTGAATTCCTTCTCTAACAATAGAGCTAAGAGAGCGCCCAAATATATCAGAATTCCAAATTGATAGCGGGTCATCTTCAAAATCTTGCATCAAGTAACGAACTAGTTCTTCACTTTGTTTTTCAGTACCGATAATCGGTTCAAATGTTGATTCTACATCCACTTTAATCATATGAATAGACGGCGCAACCGCTTTTAATTTAACACCGAACCTTGAACCGTGACGAATAATTTCCGGTTCATCTAAGCTCATATCAGCTAATGCAGGCGCTGCTACTCCATATCCGGTTTGTTTTACCATCCGCAGGGCATCCGCCACTTGGTCATACTCTGTTTTCGCATGAGATAAATCGAGCATAAGCTTCAATAAATGATCTTTCCCTCGAATCTCTACTCCTACTACTTCTTTTAAAATTTGATCATACAATTCATCTGGCGCATATAAATCAATCTCTGCCACACCTTGCCCCATATCAATGCCAGCTAGACTTGCTCGATCAATAAATTCATATTGACTAAACTGCCAAACGACACGGTCCACATCACGAAGACGTTTTATATCCTTTACAGTCTCTTGAACCGCTTCCTGATAACTTTGGCGTAACCAATGTCCTTCATTTAGCACCATTACCCAGCTCGGAAGGTTTACATTCACTTCTAAAACCGGGAACTCGAATAACGCTTCTCGAAGTACGTTATACACATCTGTTTCTCTTAAACTCTCTACACTCATCGCAATTACTGGGATATCATATTCTTCTGATAAACTTTGACGTAACTGCTCCGTATCTGGATGATATGGCTGTACAGTATTGATAATCATAATGAAAGGCTTTCCTACTTCTTTTAACTCATTTACAACGCGTTCTTCTGCCTCTATATAATCTCTTCTTGGAATTTCACCAATTGTTCCATCTGTTGTAATAACGACACCTATTGTTGAATGCTCTTGAATTACTTTACGTGTTCCGATTTCTGCAGCTTCATGGAATGGAATAGGCTCTTCATACCAAGGAGTATTAATCATGCGCGGACCATTCTCATCTTCATAGCCTTTTGCTCCTGGAACCGTATATCCAACACAATCTACTAATCGAATATTCACTTCAAGACCTTCATCTACTTCGATAGAAACCGCTTGGTTTGGAACAAACTTCGGTTCCGTCGTCATTATTGTACGACCAGCAGCACTTTGAGGCAGTTCATCCTGCGCTCTTTGACGGTCTGACTCATTTTCAATATTGGGAATAACAACAAGTTCCATAAATTTTTTAATAAATGTTGATTTCCCTGTTCGAACAGCTCCTACAACTCCAAAATAAATATCACCGCCTGTGCGTTCCGCAATATCTTTAAAAATATCTACCTTTTCCAAGTGATTCCCTCCCTCAATATTTTTGGGAATAATTCCACGTTTATAGTCAACTAATACCTTCTCTAACGTTGCCTATAATATCTGATATAATATAATGGTATTCTAGAAGTTCGGACAATATATCATATAATTTTGTCCAATTTCATATGACTATTTAAAAATACCTTTTGTTTGCATCGCAAGTTGTATAACATAAAAAACCTTTCTTCTAGAACTTATTCACTAAAAGAAAGGTTCATGACTTATGATTTTAAAAAAATTGGTTCTCCATTTTTTACTGTGTACGGCAAAGAATATGCAGGAACAAACGGGGAATCCTTCGATAGTATACTCCGGATATCTTCGCCTTCTTTAAATTGCCCTTCATTTTTTTTCAACACTTCATATAAGTCGATTCTATAATCAACAAACAATTCTCCTTTTTCATTGATTACAAGAGGGAGACCTTTTCCTGAGTACGGACTTGTCACTTGTGGTACATCTTTATATCCTAGTTTTTTGAAGTCTAATTCATAAACACCATCTGTAATCACTTTTTTAAAAGGTGGATATTGATGTTCATCCCGATACATCCTTAGCTTCAATGCCACTTCTTGAATTTGTTCCGCCATTCTCACATCAATTAACTTTACTGTCGGATTTTTTTCAACATCTATTAATACATATTGATATACTCCACCACTTTCATACGCATTCCCTGGCGCCTCTTGTATGTACCTTGGAGCAATTTTTTGAAAATCAATTGGATACTTCTGATAAATCGGCGTACTCATATCACGCGTCTTAATTGGTAATAAACCATCCGTTTGCTCCTTATATGTATTAATGGCTTTTTGTACAACTTGCAACTGGTCTTCATAAGGAATAGCACTTTGTTTCATATTTTCTCTTGGATACATACACCCTGTTAAAATGCTCATGCAACAAAATATTAAAATAATATGGATTTTTTTCACTGACAATCACCTTTTCATGCTAGTATGGACTGTTCCTTTTGTAACATTTACCGACTACACATCCTTTATTGCTCAATAGGGCCACTAAATACAACAAGGAAAATAACAATTCCCGATACAATCATGAGGGTGTACGCTACTAAAGCTGTAATCCCTTTCAAAAATTTATTCTTCATTTTATGCCTACTTAATAAAATAAAACTTACTGCAAGAAACATAAATCCAATTGCCCCTAAAGCAAACCACATTTTCATAAGCCCTTCCGACATATATACACCCCTTTACTTTCAATCTATTTTTATACTATTTTAACAAATTAAAATCTTTAAACAAATAAAAATCATCATTTTTTCGTGAATTGATGATTTTTATTTAAAATAATAAAACCGAAGCACGAAATGATGCGCTTCGGTTGACCAAATATGCCCTTAACAGCTCTATTCCCATTCTTTCATAACTATCATATGCATTCTCTAAACTCTTTGTTTCTCATAATTTATTTTTTAAACATTTTACTTAACGAACCAAAATCCGCCGGCATATTATTGTTAATAATCGCTTTTACAATTTGATCCTCTTGCTCTTTCGGCACTTCACGTCCTGCCATTAAAGCAACTTGATGAATCAATTGGCGAAGCACTTTCTCATCACGTAAGTTCGCATTTTGAACAGATGATGCTAATTTAAAAATATCTTCTTTATTCACTTTCGCTTCCTTTTCAATGTTACTAAAAATGTTGTTATCCATTTTTTTCACCCTCTCCTCAAGTTACTCTTCATCCTATGCATAAATGAAAAATTGGTGAAAAGACCCAGAAAACAAAAAAGCGGTAGAAGCACAAAATGTACTCCTACCGCTTTTTTTATAACAAATCAGGTATCGCTTCAACTTCATGTTTTCGAACACGCCCCATCAATGAGCCTACTGTATCTTTTACATTTTTCCCATTGAATAACACGTCATATAAAGCGGCTGTAATTGGCATCTCAACTTCCATTTTCTCTGCCAATTCATGAGCAGCTTTCGTTGTTCTTACACCTTCAACAACCATACCCATGCTTTCTAATACTTCTTCTAAAGAATGTCCTTTTCCAAGCATATTTCCCGCACGCCAATTTCGACTATGCACACTTGTACAAGTTACAATTAAGTCCCCCATACCAGTTAGACCAGCAAATGTCAGTGGATTTCCGCCCATCTTTCTTCCTAAACGAGCAATTTCCGTTAAACCACGTGTCATTAATGCGGCTTTCGCATTATCACCTAATCCAAGTCCGTCAGTTATTCCCGCAGCTAGTGCAATAATATTTTTTAAAGCACCACCTAGTTCAACTCCAACGATATCTGGGTTTGTATATACACGGAAATAGCTATTCATAAACAGATCCTGTACGTCCTCAGCCGCTTCCATACGTTTTGCTGCAGACGTAACAGTCGTCGCTTGACGCAAACCTACTTCTTCAGCATGACTCGGTCCAGACAGTACAACAACATCCTTAATCAAGCTCTCTGGAATTTCTTCCTCAATCACTTCCGAAATACGTTTTGACGTACCTGGTTCTATTCCTTTACTTGCATGAATCCAAGTAATTGGCTCTGTAACAATTTCTTTCATCTCTTGCAATACGTCTCGGTACGCTTTCGTCGGTACTACTAGCAGTACTGTATTTACATCTACTAATGCTTCTTCTAAAGAAGAGTAGGCTACGATTGTGCTTGGCAATGTAATCCCTGGAAGATATCTACTGTTCTCACGCTTCGTATTAATCTCATCCATAAGTTCAGAACGATTTCCCCAAATACGTACATCATGCCCATTGTCAGCTAATACCATCGCTAACGCTGTTCCCCAGCTACCTGCTCCTATTACTGTGATTTTTGTCATAAAATCACATCCTCTCCATTAGTCTCTTGCTCTAGCGATAATGTGAATCGGCGTTCCTACAAAACCGAACGCTTCACGTAAACGATTCTTTAAGAAGCGCTCATATGAAAAGTGCATTAATTCTGTATCGTTTACAAATATAACAAATGTTGGTGGTTTTACCGCAACCTGTGTCGCATAGAAGATTTTCAGACGGCTACCATTATGTGTCGGCGTTGGATTCATCGCTACCGCATCCATAATTACATCATTTAATACATTCGTTTGTACACGAATGCTATGGCTTTCATTTACCTCATTGATAACCGGTAATAACGTTTGTGTACGCTTTTTCGTTTTCGCAGATAAGAATACAATCGGTGCATACTCTAAAAATTGGAAATGAGCACGGATGTTTTCTTCAAATGCTTTCATTGTTTTTTCATCTTTTTTCACTGCATCCCATTTGTTTACAACGATAATAACAGCTCGTCCTGAATCATGAGCATATCCAGCGATTTTTTTATCTTGCTCAATAATTCCTTCTTCTCCGTCTAAAACGACTAAAACAACGTCAGAACGTTCAATCGCTCTAAGTGCACGAAGTACACTATACTTTTCTGTACTTTCGTATACTTTCCCTTTTTTACGCATACCAGCTGTATCGATGATTACATAATCTTGATCATCTTTACTATATGGTGTATCGACAGCATCACGTGTCGTTCCCGCTATATTACTTACAATTACACGTTCTTGACCAAGAAGTGCATTTACAAGTGATGATTTCCCTACGTTTGGACGTCCAATTAAAGAGAAACGGATTGTTTCATCGTCATACGCTTCTTCTTCAATCTTTGGAAAATGATTTGCAGCTTCATCTAACAAATCACCAAGTCCTAAACCGTGTGTACCTGAAATCGGGAATGGCTCGCCAAATCCTAATGCATAAAAATCATAAATATCACTACGCATGTCTGGATTATCAACCTTATTTACCGCAAGTACAATTGGTTTTTTAGAACGGTATAAAATTTTAGCAACTTCTTCATCTGCTGCAGTTACACCATCGCGACCATTCGTCATAAAAATGATAACATCTGCTTCATCAATCGCTACTTCCGCCTGTTGACGAATTTGTGTCAAGAACGGCTCGTCTCCAATATCAATTCCACCTGTATCAATAATGTTAAACTCATGATTTAACCATTCTCCCGCACTATAAATACGGTCTCGCGTTATACCTGGTATATCTTCTACGATTGAAACTCTTTCTCCAACAATTCTATTGAAAATAGTAGATTTTCCTACGTTCGGGCGGCCTACTATTGCTATTACTGGTTTCGGCATATACTTTCATCCTTTCAACTTGCTTCTGTTTATTATGTAAAAAACCCTTCTTTGTGCAAGAAGGGATTTGCATTCCAGAATATTTCTCAACGTATCAAAACACCTCACATTATACCACACGTTACTAATGTTTCACAATAATATATACATTATCTTGTAAGCGATGTGCAATCCCATCTAAAATAGCCTCTAAATTATTTGCAACAAATTCCAGTTCCTCTGTCGACTCGCAAATAAATAAAGGGGCACCACCTGCAAATTTCTCTGGCGTTGTTGTAATGACTGCAAGAATAACACTTTCTAACATCATCTCTTATCTCCCCTTCCTTTCGGAGCTTCTGATGACATATGAACAGCACTCTCTAATGTTGGTACATTTCCAATTACCCCTATCGCTTTTTCTGCATCTTGATCTTGCGGCAGAACAAAAATCCCAACTCTCCCATCCTCTAAATCACGCTTCGCTAACGGTACAAGTGCCGGCGTTCCAGAATCTCTATATATTCCTAAAGCAACCGAAACATCATGTAAAATAGCTTGACGTTGTCCTAAGTTTGAGATTGTAACCATCGCATCTATCGATTTCGGTTTTAAAATAAATCCCATTCCATACTTCATAATTTCTTCTTGCCTTGCTGGCAATCCAATATTCATAATGTAAATATTATCAATATAAAGTCCCGCTCCTTCAAAACGAAGTGGAACGTGTTCTATTTCTACAAGGTCATGAAGTCTTTTACCTGACATTAATTTTTTCGCAATGAAAAAACTTACTGTACCAGTAATTACCCCAGCAATCCATGAATGGAATCCTATATACGCAAACGTTGTTACAAACGACGTTAACATCGCCAAATAGTTACGACTTTCAAATACTAATGCAATTCCTTCAATGTATGTATTACCACGTGGTACGAGCTCATATCCATCTAATTGTTGAAGCGTATTTCTTTCCATATTGCGCACATCACGAAATTGCGTCGCTGCTAACGTAAGAAATGTAATTGCAGAGAAATCTTTTTTCAAAACAGACGGAATCGCAATTGCTCCTAAGGCAGCCGCAATTAATCCCATCGCGATATGAATAATTTTTCCGTGGAGCCTCGTCGGATATTGCCTCGTATCGGTACGAAGCATTAACACCCTAGTTATTGTACCTGCAATTACGCCACATAAAATAGCTGGTGTATATTCAGTCATGCATTACCCTCGCCTTTCTTTTACGTGTTTTCCTCTTAAATTGTTCCATATATACTGATGCTTTCGTAATCCAAAGTAAAATCGCCATAAATAAAGTGGAAACAGCAGCAACATCTAAAAAAGCTAAACTGCCATATTCATAAGGAAAATGTAATTTACGAAAAATAAGCGTCACCAACAATTCACCTTGTAACATCCCTATATATAAGGAGCATAATCGTAATATGCGGTCCCCGTGCAATAAAACCGATGCATACACAAGTGCACCACTTAACAGCAACAACCTATCAACCACAATCCAAATTGGATCATATACTTCTAACAAATGAAAGCTTGTATATAACATTGCAATAATAAGTGCCGAAAGTAAGGTATATAATTTTTTCCAAATAGAATATAACGTGATGCCTACAAAAGAAATAATACAAAGCAAAAGAGCATTTACCGATATCGTGAAAGACGCAATCGTCACATTTAACGGCGAACAAATAATAAAAATTAATATACAAGCACTTATCTTCCAACGAATAGATTCTTTTTTCATAAAAAAGGTCACGACAATCCACCCTATCCAAGCAACAAAATAAAAAGTACTCCCATCCATCACTTCACCTCCTATGTTTTCCATTATGGGAACTTTTTATGAAAGTTAATCCCCCTTTTCTTTGTGCATAGTTTTTCTCATAACAGCAAAACTTTTAATAAGGAGGTGTAACTCACAATGGGTAAAGATCGCCAAGAACGAAAACTAAGAGAATCACGCCGCGTTGAATCTGATCGCGACCAATCACTTCAATATCCCGGTGCAACAAGTCTTGATACACCGGAGCAAGCTCGAAAACAGAATCAGCATTAAATAAAGTGAAACTTCAGCGGGGGTATCCATCCACACTGATTATTAGCCCACAGCAATCGGGCTTTTACGGGCAATACAAAAAGACGGTTTCGATAATGTACGAAACCGTCTTTTTACACAATTATTTTATTTCTACTCGTAATATAATTCTTTTGTTTTCGCATTATAAACCCTATCACTTGATGAGGCATCAATCGTAACTATACCTGTTGGTTTTTTAGAATATTTGACACTCCCACCCCTAAAGGGGCCAGCTGACTAACGTCAATGGGATTCTTGCTACCAAAGGCGAAGTCCATTTCTGGTATCGCTGACGTGCAAGATTGCGGTGTGCCATCACCACTCCCACAACAGACCATATAGGTTCGTGGGCTACGGTACTGTGACCATACCGTACAGATTGTTCGTTCTCAAATGTTTTTACGTCTTTTTCATGACGACTTAATACATTTTACGGAGTAGAAGAATTGACTACCCAACCTCATATGTATTCTGTTTTCAGAGAACAGTCGTTTTAGAGTCTTTTGCATGACTATGAATAAAATATACCATGTTTCGCTATGCAAAAACGATGCTTTCATCCCACGTCGTAAATTCTGTAATAACATAATACGTATGAAGAGAAGGATTTTTACTCTTTACCTCAACACGTATATAATCCGTCTCTCCTATTTCATTTAACTTTCGCTCAACCTCTTTTTTCACGCCTACAATATCTTCTTTTTCCTCTTTAATTTCCCTACTCACAATGGTATTTCCTTGATCAGAAAGTAATACTACTTCAGCATTACTTAAACCCACTTCATTTGGTATATTAAAATAGTAATTCACATACGAATCTTCCGATGGATTTTTGTCTTCTCCTAATTCCCTTGGCAAAATTAGTGCTTCTATTCCACTTCCTGCATTCACCATTGGATTCCTATACAATTTATTCCCGACTGCGATTGCAATATTCGCCGTTTTAATTGTTGATTGTACTGTTGTTGAACTAGAACCCCCTTCTCTTACATTTGAAGTTAATGAAATTTCAATCTTTTTATTATATCCAGAAATCGCTGTATATTCTCTTATATTTCGTGCATGGATATTAACATCTTCACTATTATATGTAATGCGTCCTATCGTATTTTTACTATTTGAAGATACATTATCTCCTTTTTTATTAACATCCTCATCCCCTAAATTACCGTAAATTTTTTCTTGTCTATTTTGATTCTTAAATAACAATCTCTTATCTTGTTTTATCGCTAATCAGCTATATAGAGAGGAATACTTTCTTACTTTTGCCATGTTTCTCTCCACAAACATGGCAAAAGTAAGAACCCTCCAATAATTCAGCAGCACATTTTCTTCATTTCTTCATTTCTTCATTTCTTCATTTCTATAACCCCTTTTTCAATCATAGCTTTTTCGTAAAATATTCCTATATACATTTATTATAATATAAATTCTCTCTTTTTTCCATTTATAGAATTATATAGATTGCTAACTTCCCGCCCGGACCATTGATTTTTTATAGACTGTGTCTTAACCTCTTTTTCCGTTCTGTGTCAACATGAAAAAAATAGCCCTTCACCTGACCCAAAAGGGTCAGGTGAAGGACTATTTTCTTAGTTTCTATCATTTATTATTGTTTTCATTTAATAAAATTCAAAAGATATCAGAGTGTTGGAAACCCTAAAGGGTTTCTCAACACTCTGAAAAAAATCAACCGGACGGTTGATTTTTTATCGCCTACTATAATGTGCAGTGTCAATCCCTCGCTGCGCTAACCAATGATATGTTTCGCCTTTTACAACAAGAGGTACAGATTGCAACTCTTCTATCGTCTTCACGCCAAGAGCTGTCATAATAAATTTTAAATCTGTATGTAAAAGATCGATTTCATCCACTAACTTCTCAACACCATCTTGCATTAAAATACGTAAAAAGTATCCAGCAAACGCAGTTGTATTCGCCCCTAATGCGATTGCCTTCGCCACGTCAATTGCTGTTTGTATACCCCCAGATGCAATAAAAGAGAGGTTATTATTTATAGAGGTTGCTTCAATAATCGAGGTAGCTGTTTGTATGCCCCAGTTATTAAAATAAGAAAGCATTCGCTGTCTTCTTTCATTTTCAACAGCAGCAAAATTCGTACCACCTTGTCCGCCAATATCAATTGCTGTTATACCTATACTCGCTAACTGTTGTACTGTTTCCTTACTCATTCCAAATCCCACTTCTTTTACAATGACAGGAACTTTACTGTTTAAAACAATTTGTTCAATTCGCCGAAGTACACCAGTAAAATCACGGTCTCCTTCTGGCATCGTTAACTCTTGTATGACATTTAAATGAATTTGCAGTGCATTCGCTTCAATCATATCAACGGCACGCTCTGCCTGTTCGACAGTTGCCTCACTCCCCAAATTAGCAAAGAAAATACCATTTGGGTTTACCTTTCTGACGATCTTATAAGAAGCCGCCTCGCTTTCATTTTTTAAAGCTGCCATTTGCGATCCTACAGCCATAGCAAGGTTATGATGTTTCGCTACATATGCTAATTGCTCATTAATATGTAATGTTTGCTCTCCTCCACCACCAGTCATCGCATTGATAAAAATCGGCGAACTTAGTGAAAGTTCGCCGATTTTTGTTTCACATGTTACAGTATCATAACTTGAATTTGGCAAGCTTTGATGCACAAAATCAATATCATGAAAGCCATGCGTACGAGACTGACCAGTAGAAAGAGCATATTCAATATGATCTAATTTACGTTTTGCCCTTACCACTTGTACCCCTCTTTATTTCTTTAATTTTTTCAGTTGTTCACCAATAATATCACTTAACTGGAAAGTAGCAGAATCAGCATTTGGCTCATATTGGCTATAATCTTCTGTTACATTATTTTCTTCAAGCGTTTCTTTTATGCTTAAAGAAATACGTTTTTCTGCTACATGGACTTCAAGTACTTTCACTTTTACTTCTTGTCCCATTTCCAATACTTCATTTGGATTTTTCACGTGACGATTTGCAATTTGAGATACATGCACAAGCCCTTCAACACCAGGTAAAATTTCAACAAATGCACCGAATGTAACAAGGCGTTTTACTACGCCCTCACGAATATCTCCAGCCTTTATTTCGCCAGCAACATTTTCCCAAGGTCCCGGCTGAGCTGCTTTAATTGATAAAGAAATACGTTGCGTATCAGCATCAACAGATAACACTTTTACCTTCACCTTTTGACCTTGCTCTAATACCTCAGAAGGTTGCTCTACACGCTCGTGTGAAATTTGTGAAATGTGTACTAAACCGTCCACACCACCAACGTTAACGAAAGCACCAAAATCCGTTAATCGTTGTACTGTTCCTTCAACAATATCCCCTTCTTTTAACGAAGAGATTGCTTCTTTTTTCTTAGAATCTAGTTCTAGTTCTACTACCGCTTTATGTGAAAGAATAACACGATTTTTTTCACGGTCTAATTCAACAATTTTCACCGCTAATGTTTTTCCTTTATAGTCAGCAAAATCTTCTACATAATGTACCTCTACAAGTGAAGCTGGGATAAAACCACGAACACCAAGGTCCACAACTAACCCACCATTCACGATATCTTTTACAGTAACATCAAATACATGACCAGAATTAAATTTCTCTTGTAATTCTACCCACGCTTTTTCTGCGTCAACAGCTCTCTTAGATAAAACAAGATCATCTTCTTCTAATTTAATAATTTTCAATTCAAGTGTTTGATCTAATTCTACAACATCGCTTGCTTTTTCAATATGAACGTTAGCTAACTCACTAATCGGAATTACGCCATCTGTTTTGTATCCAACATTTACAAGCACTTGTTTCTCTTCAACTTTCGTTACAGAACCTGTAACAACGTCACCAACTTGTAATTCTTTTGAATTCATAACTTCTTCATTCATTTTCTCTACCATGGAAATACCTCCCTACAGAATTGACAAAGCATTTTTATGTATATACGAAATAAAAAAAATGTTTTCATTTGCATGTTTAAGAATTTATCATCACATATTCTGGTTCAATACAGTTCACAAGAAACTATATTAAACCTATATAAATAGTATACAGCAAAATCATCTTGAAGAAAGTATGATTTGAAATATAATAGCGAATATATTCTGACAGTTTTTTTCCTCTGTAACTAACTTCTTACAAATTAGCCCATTTGTCAAGAAAAGAGACTTATAATTCACTTATCCTTTACATTTCAAAAAAAAAAAAAAAGAAAGAGGATAGTCCTCTTTCTTTATTTCGCAAATACTCCTGAAACAATACCCATAATTTTTTGGACAACTTCTTCAATTGATAAAGAAGTTGTATCTAATTCCAATGCATCATCAGCTTTTTTCAAAGGAGAAACTTCGCGTTCTGAATCTAATTTATCACGCCTAGCAATGTCTTCTTTTAACTGCTCTAAATTAGAATCGAAACCTTTATTCATATTTTCTAAATATCTTCTTTCCGCTCTTTCTTCTACAGAAGCAAGCATAAAGATTTTCACTTCAGCATCTGGTAGTACATGTGTACCAATATCACGGCCATCCATTACTACGCCGCCTTTTTCAGCTAATTCTTGTTGACGACGTACCATTTCTTCACGAACAAGGCGATGCTTTGCTACAATAGATACGCGATTCGTCACATCTGGCGTACGAATCACTTCGGAAACATCTTGTCCATTTAAAAATACAAGTTGTGTATTTTCCCCTTGCTGAAATTCAATATTTACATTTTTTACAACTTCCATTAACTTTTCTTCATTTTCAATATCCACTTTTTGTTCAAGGGCTGCATATGTAATAGCACGGTACATTGCGCCTGTATCAATGTAAACATATGAAAGTTTTTTCGCAACAACTTTTGCAACTGTACTTTTCCCAGCAGCCGCTGGACCATCTATAGCAATCGAAATTCGTTTATCCATTGTAACACCTCATTTTTCACTTATAAAAACAAAACGAAAAGCAGGTATTCTCCCCCTGCTTCTTCTCATTTGCCTCACGTCATTAAATCCTCAATTATTGTAGCATAATCCATCATAGAAGAAAATGAAAACTACTTATTCACCTGTAAGATTTCCGCCTTATTTTGCGTGACGACACCTTCGTAATAAACAATTTTCGATAAATATTTCACTGAAGATTTATGTATAAAAAGCAGTTGGACGAAAGCAAGACAAATAAATTGAATCAGTAATATACGAATTATAATTTTCTCCACTTTTTTCAAAAAACTCACTCCTTCCCTCTCTACACTTACACATCTCCTCTCATAAATTTCCATAAACAAAACCTAACCTAATAACCACTTACCGAAGCACACTTAAAGTAATTTATTTTATTGTCATTTTCTAACCATACTTTTATACATTTTCATTGTCGAATTTACTCAAAACATGTTATGTTCTAAATGTATTTTTCAACTTGAAAGGGGTATAAGCATTGAAAAGAATCCTAGTTTTACACACAGGTGGAACAATTGCAATGGAGGAAGATAAAGAAACTGGGGTCGTACAACCAGGTGAAAAGAATCCTCTTTTAAAATTTATTCCTGATTTAGAAGGCGATGTTGATTTAATTGTCGAAGATGTGTTCCATCTTCCATCTCCTCACATGACTCCTAGCGAAATGCTACAATTACAAGTCATCATTGACGAAAGAGTAAAACAAGACGATATTCACGGCGTAGTCATTACGCATGGTACCGATACATTAGAAGAGACAGCTTATTTTCTTGATTTAACAGTTCAAGCAACGATCCCAATCGTTGTGACAGGAGCAATGCGCTCTAGTAATGAATTAGGTGCTGATGGTCTATATAATTTCTTATCAGCTGTAAAAGTTGCTAGTAGTAATGAAGCTGCTGAAAAAGGCGTTCTAGTCGTATTAAACGACGAAATACATTGTGCTACAAATGTAACAAAAACGCACACAAGTAATGTCGCGACATTCCAAAGTCCACAGTACGGACCAATTGGCATGGTAACAAAACGTGGTGTTGTTTTCCATCATGCTTTAGTGCATCACGAAACATGCACAGTACGACAGATTTCTAAAAACGTTGTCGTTCTAAAAGCATACGCAGGTATGGATGATACATTATTATCAGCAATCGAAACACTACCAGTAGACGGAATTGTTATCGAAGCACTTGGACAAGGTAATTTACCTCCAAGAACACTTCCAAGTCTAGAACGATTAATAGGCAAAGGCATTCCTGTCGTATTAGTGTCTCGCTGTTTCAACGGTATCGTTCAAGATGTATATTCGTATGAAGGTGGCGGCAAGCAATTAAAAGATATGGGCGTTATATTCACATACGGTTTAAATGCTCAAAAGGCGCGTATTAAATTATTAGTCGCATTAGAGAATACAAATTCTCATGAAGCAATCCAAAATATGTATATGCACGATTAAAAAAGAAGCTGTCGAATTCCGACAGCTTCTTTTTATTCTTCTCTTGATGCAATGGTTTGCGCAATCGCATCTCCATGGAATCTACCGTTCTCGATAAATATTTCATTTGCGTTATTCCCAGCAGCAATTACACCTGCAATGAAAATATTTTCAGCGTTTGTTTCCATTCTATCCTCTGTATAAATCGGACGCCCTGTTTCTTCATCAATCCGAACACCCATCTTCGTTAAGAAGCTATGATCAGGATGGTAACCAGTCATCGCAAATACAAAATCATTTTTGATTGTAAATGATTCACCATCAACCGTATATGTTAATGTATGTTCAGTAATTTCTTTCACATGAGCCCCGAAATGCATTTGAACTGTCCCATTTCGTACTAACGCCTCAAATTCCGGCAAAATCCACGGCTTAATACTTGGCGAGTATTCCCCACCACGGTATAGAACTGTTACACGTGCACCCGATTTAACAAGCTCTAACGCCGCATCTATACTTGAATTTTTACCACCTATTACAACGACATCTCGATCAAAATAAGGATGTCCTTCTTTGAAATAATGAGCTACTTTCTCAAGTTTCTCACCAGGTACATTCATATAATTCGGATTATCATAATATCCAGTTGCGACAACAATGTATTTCGCCACATATATTTCTTTGTTTCCGTCACGCTTCGTCGTTTCAACTTTAAAAACATCACCATCTTTTTGAACTTGTTCCACTCGTTCAAATGCGTTTACACGTATAGATTTACGCTTTACTACTTCACGATAATACGCGAGCGCTTGATTACGAAATGGCTTACGATTTTCTGTAATAAAAGCAACTTCACCAATTTCTAATTTTTCACTAGAGGAGAAAAATGTTTGATGAGTTGGATAATTATAAATCGCATTTACAATGTTCCCTTTTTCGATCACTAACGGATTTAACCCCACTTTTTGCAACGAAATCGCCGCTGCTAATCCGCATGGACCGCCTCCGATAATAATAACTGTTTCTTTTTGCATACTCGGTTCACTCCTAGTCTTCTACCTCTGCTTTATTTATATAAACAAGAAAAAACCTACTTACAGCAGTAGGCACCTATCTTTATTGTATTCATTTTTCATATATTTGTCATCTAAACGAAACATACATCCGATAGACATCTGCTAAAAACTGCTGAAATTTAATTCCTTGTTGCCCTAATACATTTTCAGGATCGATTTTCCGAGTAGGATCCAACGTTTTGTGTGACACAATAGCCTTTTTAGGATTTAAACCGAAATTTTGACATAAATAAGCGTGATACCACGTAAAACGAGTATACGCCTCCCAAAAGTTTACGTCGCCACCATAGCAAAGTTCAACCCCAATTGCAGCCTTATTCGCATCATAACCGAATAAATCATTATCCGTTGGCACATTGTATCGAACATGGTACGCAACTTCATTTATAGGGACAATTTCTAATATTGTTTTATCATCAATAAATGTATGCGCTGAAGCTTTCGGTTGTATTTCGTTAAAGTAATCCCGATTTCCTATCGCATTGCTACCAGGGTTCCCCGTGTCATGACTTACAATAAATCTTACTTTTGAAAGAGGAATTCCTGGTCGTGAATTTCCATACCCAATATAATTACGCTCAATAGGGAACATCGCCATTACTACCAACTCCCGCTCTAAAAAATTACCTTACTTCCTTATATATGTATTCGGTGGCAATGTCCTTATGGCATTATTTCTTATGCGAAGAGAAAATCGAAAATATTTGATGTGAATACCATAAATAATACAATACTTACAGCCACTCCGTAAAAACCGTAAAACCAAACACAATCTTCTTTCGTATCTAAACCGAAAAACTTATTTACTGATTGTAATAATGATCCACGCTTACTATGATTATTTCGTAAAACTTCCACTCGTTCCACAACATCTGCTGGCATCATAAATCTTTGGTCTACTGTCATTTTCATCATTTATCTCTCCTTAAAATCGTTTCCGTTTTGCTTATCTAAGGAAAGTATAGCACGTTTGTTCGTGTAGAACAAGCGTTCTTTTTATTTTTATTTTATTTTTCACCAAGCTACGTAATAATTCCAATTACTACTGCGATAATCAGCCCTCCAACAACCAGATGCAATAAACCCTCTCCAAACATTCTAAAAACACTTATTTTCTGAGTATTTTCAATCCTTACTATTTTACTTTCTAGTTGGTTTACCCTTTCTTCTAATCAATCTACTCGATTCATCATTTCATTATTCATATCCAACACCTCTAACTAGTAACTTCAACAAAAAACGCGATTCCCTCAAAAGGAAATCACGTTTTCTCAAAACATTATATATTATACCCAACCTCTGAAGCGACTAGCCTCAGCCATTTTACGAACACCAATCATGTATGCAGCTAAGCGCATGTTTACTTTACGAACTTGTGATGTTTCATAGATTGAATCGAATGATTTTACCATTACTTTTTCTAAACGTTGTTCTACTTCTTCCTCAGTCCAGTAGTAACCTTGGTTATTTTGTACCCACTCAAAGTAAGATACCGTAACGCCACCAGCACTTGCTAATACGTCTGGAACAAGTAAGATACCACGATCTGTTAAGATTTTTGTTGCTTCTAATGTAGTTGGACCATTTGCAGCTTCAACTACAATTTTCGCTTTAATCTTATCAGCATTTTCTTCTGTAATTTGGTTCTCAATTGCAGCTGGAACTAAAATATCGCAATCAAGTTCTAACAATTCTGTGTTTGAAATTGTATTATTAAATAGTTTTGTTACAGTACCGAAGCTATCGCGACGATCTAGTAAGTAGTCAATATCTAATCCATTCGGATCATGTAGTGCACCGTACGCATCTGAAATTGCAATTACTTTCGCGCCTGCATCATGCATAAATTTAGCTAAGAAGCTACCCGCATTCCCAAATCCTTGAACAACAACGCGTGCACCTTTAATATCAATGTCACGTTTTTTCGCAGCTTCACGAATACAAATTGTTACACCTTTTGCAGTCGCTGTTTCACGTCCGTGTGATCCACCTAATACAAGTGGTTTACCTGTAATAAATCCTGGTGAATTAAATTCATCGATACGGCTATACTCATCCATCATCCATGCCATAATTTGTGAGTTTGTAAATACATCTGGAGCTGGAATATCTTTTGTCGGACCAACAATTTGGCTAATTGCTCGTACATAACCGCGGCTTAATCTTTCTAATTCACGGAAAGACATCTCACGTGGGTCACAAATGATTCCACCTTTACCTCCACCATATGGTAAATCAACAATACCACATTTTAAACTCATCCAAATAGAAAGTGCTTTCACTTCATTTTCTGTTACGTTTGGATGGAAGCGAATTCCACCTTTCGTTGGACCAACAGCATCATTATGTTGCGCACGATATCCTGTAAATATTTTAACAGTCCCGTCATCCATACGAACTGGAATTTTCACTGTCATCATACGAATTGGTTCTTTCAATAATTCATATACTTCGTTTGGATAACCCAATTTTTCTAATGCTTCATTAATTACAATTTGTGTTGAATTTAACAATTCAAAATGTTGTTCCCCTTGTTGTTGTGTTTTCGTTTGAGTTCCCTTTTCGGCTACCATAGTAAGTAAACCCCCTGTAATTTCACTTGTTTAGTAAACCTTCATTGCCTAGTATACACCGTTAAATTTGGAATGCAATAGAAAACGCTAACAAATATATACAAACTATTTTGCGTTGCAAGCGTTTTCACTATTATTATAGTCCTTTTATTGCTTTTAGAAAAGTAAAATACTTAAATATTTAAATATTTTTTATTTTCATCAAAATACGTTCGATAAAACAATTATTTCATCAAAAAATACTGGTTATATTTTTAAATATAGATCGGCTAGTCTTGTTTCCTACACTTCGCTTTATAGATTTTAGATTTTCCAATCTTCCGCTGAATAAAAATAAAACCTCAAGCTACGTTACATTAGCTGAGGTTTTGTTTTTTTACAAAGTAATTGTATATTTGTTCAATTGCTTGAGAATCCATTAATTCTTTACCATATTCCATTATGCGGTAAATTGTTGCTGTTGACGGATTACCGTATTCCGCTAAAATAGCTATAAAATCCGCCTTCAATAATTGAAATTGCTCTTCTTCTTCTATCCAAAGATAAAAACGATCATCCCACGTATACAACTTCCCATCAGTTACACCAAGGTTATATAAGCGATTTGACAAATTGATTACATCATCTAATGTAGCAAACTCGTAAAGTATATGTTCACTTTCATCAAGAGTCACTTGCATTTCAATAAACTCGTCACGGAACTCATCTTCTGTATCTACTTCGTGATTTTCTTTTGTTACAATTACAACCATACCTTGAGCTTGTAGAGAAAATACTTCAACAGCAATCGGTCCATCCGCTTCAAACCCTAATTCTTTATTCGCTTCTTGCATCATATCACGGAATAGTTGCTGTACTTTCGGTGCATTTCTCCACAAATCTTCTTTCGTTAATCCTCGTTCAGATAAATCATCAAATGTTAGGAAAATTTTAATCTTATTATAATTTAAACGTTCCAGTCTCATCTCATACCCTCCCTACGTAACCATTGCATCTAATTTTTATTATATGAAATAGAAAATAGATGGTTCTTTTCGAACGACTATTCTGACATTTTTAACCATCCATCCCATTCTTCTTTCGTGTTACCAATTAGGATATTTTGAAGATTTAATTGATCTCCAATGCCTTTTCTTCCTATAAAACCACCAGAGAGGTTTTCATTTTTTTCTTGCAATAAGTCAATAAATTCTACTGCCTCTTCAAGTTCTCGTTCATCATCAAAAGATATAAACAAATATTTAGGTTGTAATTGTTCAATAGCTAGTAAAATACCTTCTTCATCTAAACTTGTCCCCATATACATTGCTTGATATCCTTTTAGTCGTAAATACGTCGCGAAAATAAATCCTTTTAATATATTATTTTCTAAAACGAAAACTTTGTTAACGGAAGAATACACTGACGCATTATGATATATCATTCCTAGACGTGTTTGTAAGAATGATACAACATATTTGAATTGTGACATTGTAATCTCATTATTATTTTTTAAAGATAACAACTTGTTTGCCACTTGAAGGATGATGCTTGTAACAACCTTTTCCGTTGAATATATACTAAAAACCTCGTTTAATAATGCAGAAGTTGTAATTTCATCAAATTTTAACAAAGCTTGTAGTATATCGTCCACTAAAACAACTTCTGTATCTGTAATTTTTTCTTTTTGAACGTTGTTCTGCAACCGATTCCCTTCTAATAACTGAACTGCTTGTCCAATCATCATCCCCTCAGAAACTTTATTCATTAACCATTTCAAAATATGAATATGCTCTTCTGTATATAAACGATGCCCCGCACGATTTCTCTTTGGGGCAATAATATGATAGCGTCTTTCCCATGCGCGAAGTGTACTCGGTTGAATTCCGAGTATATTCGAAACAGCTTTTATATTATATGTCCCATTTAAAGTCGGCATTATTTTCCTCCGCATAACGTAATGATATGTGTTTGGGAAGGTGCCCGAAAACGAAGAGGGAGTAATGTTGTTCCATACCCATTACTAACAAAGAGAGTCGTATTAGAATGCTTATATACACCACCCTTTAAATGCTTTTCAGATGGAAACAACCGAATCTGACCTCCATGTGTATGTCCACTTAATACGAGCGAAATTTGTTCTTTACCAGACATTTTCTTTATTATATCTGGGTTGTGACTAATTAAAATGCGAAAACCTTCTTCTTTACAATCAGACAACGCTAAATCTAAACGATCTCGTTCTAATCCAACATCATCGATACCGAGTAAGCAAATTTTCTCTCCTAATTCAGACTCAAATACAACTCTTGTATTATCTAATACCTTCACATTATTTTCTATTAATAAAGCATCTAATTCGTGATATTCAATTTCATAATCATTATTTCCCCATACAAAATATACAGGGGCTATTTCTCTTAACTTTTGAATATTTAAAGAGATTTGCGATAAAGGTACTCCTTTTTCAGCTAAATCGCCGCCAATAATTACGATATCTGCTTTTCCTTTCACTCGTTCAATTAGCGAGCTAGAAACGATCCTTCTATGAATATCCGAAATAAAAAAAACTTTAACTTTTTGAAAACTTTCCGGAAATTCTTCGAATACTAAAGTATGTTCCAACACTGTATTACGCATCGCTTCTTTATACATTCCAAGAAGACATACAAAACCAATGCATATGAGAGTACATAATAATATAATCCATGACATATATTTTTTACTCTCCCTCCTCGTAAAGTATAGTCCTTAATTTTATGTGCAGCTATATCACTCATTTAGCTAGCTCTCATGCTTCGTGGACTTATCTTTTATAGGAATTTTCAATTCTTGTCCTACTTTCACTTCATCTTCTTGTAAATCATTATACTTTTTTATTATTTCTATCCCATTTTCATCTGAGAAATATTGCTTCGCTATACTTTCTAAAGTTTCTCCATCTTTCACAACATGAGTTGCTACTTTCTCAGACTGCTTCTTTGATTCAGTCTGAGCTGAATCAAAGAAAATCACTTCAAACGCACTTTTCTCAGCATTATTACTATCACTTTTTACCTGTATATACTTATCCGTATACCATAGGATACTAATAGGTAACAATATGAACAAAAATGTTAACACTCGGACGAAAATGTGATTCATTTTAAACTTTGGTTTGTTCTCTTTATTTCTATGAATTTCACTACGCGGCGGTAAACCTTCATCTTCTTCCACTTGCTCAACTTCTAACTCCTCTTCAAAATCAGGAATTCGTTTTCTCATGTTGTTCACCACCACCTTCCATTTATTTTCTTAATTGGAGCCCCATTATAAAATCAACAAGAAAGTGTGCAAAGATTGTTATAAACAAATTTCCTGTCCACTCGAATACATAACCAAAAACAAAACTAATAAAGCAGACGAAACAAAACAAAAAAGGCTTCGTTATATACCGAATATGTAACACAGCAAAAATTAAACTCGCTATTACAATTCCGAAATGAGTCTGCACTACACCTCTAAATAAAAACTCTTCCGCAAAGCCAATAATAAACGTGATAACGAGTAAATGCATGACAGAAATCCCTTGAAACATTCTATCGTTAATGCCACCATCATCAAACCAAGATTCTGGAAACACTCGCATTGCAACATAATCTAATAACACAATACAAATCGCTAACACGCTACCTATTACAAGTATAGAAACCGGTTCCCATTTCCATAAACTATAAACTTCTCTTTTATCTTGAAATAATATATATGCTAGTAAACAACCGATACCAATAATGATTAGTTGTGTTATGTAGAGATTCAGTCTTATTTCTCTCGGACTCATATCTTCAACATTATGCCTTTGAATGTTCATCATTCCTCCATCTTCCCTAGGCCGAAAAGCTTTTGTAACTCTGTTTCCCAATTATAGTCGAAAACTAACTGTTGCGCTCGTCTTTTTTTATAATCCGTTTTTGTAATACCACAGTAATCACAACAGTTTTCTATCTCTTTTTCTTTTCTATAACCGAATTGTTGTAATAAATATTCACGTCTACATCCTTGAACTTGTATCCATGACTTCATATTTTCTAGCTCACTATATTTATTACGCAGTCTCACTTCCACTTCCGCTATTAATCTGTGCATTATTTCATCTGACAAGCTCTCTAGCATGAGATTTCGCTGTTGTATGATTCCAAGATGTTCGAGATGATAACGTGTAAAACGCCAATACTGTTCATTAAATCTTGCTGCATTATAACAAATTTCTTCTACATCTTCTAATGGTAATACTTTCGTTTGAAACATTCTTTCTTGTAGTAACGAAAATAAAAATTGTATTTGCGATTTACTTGGTAATTCATCTTCAATGATTGAAATTGGCAAATCGTGATCCAATGGACTACATAATAAAATGGCTATACTCAATTCTCCATCTCTTCCCCCTCTTCCAATTTCTTGTAAATAGGAAGCTACATTTGTCGGATATTGAAAATGAATAATATATCTTGTATTCGCCTTATTTACCCCCATCCCAAAAGCACTTGTACATATTACAATTTGCAACTGGTCATTCATAAACTGTTGTTGAATTAACATACGCTCTTCATGTTCCATACCACCATGATAAAAAGCTACACCTGTAATTCCTTTTCCTCTTAAATACTCGGTTAAACGCTCGGTCCAGGCCCTACTTGAACAATAAACAATACCAGGCCCTTGCAAATACATTACATGCTCAAAAAGCGCCTCTTTTTTTTCTTCTATTGTTTCCACAAATTGCACTTCCATCGCAATATTTGGACGATCAATTGAGTACACATGCTCAGCGATATTTTTTAGATTTAAACTTTCCGCTATATCTCGCAGTACATCCTTTGTCGCAGTTGCTGTTAATGCTAGTACTGTCGGAGATCCGATACTCTCAATTACTTTATCTAATTTTTTATAATCTGGCCGAAAATCATAGCCCCATTGTGAAATACAATGCGCTTCATCTACGACAAATAATGAAATATGAATTTTTTTCAATTCTCTTATTAGAAGTTCCGACTGTAACATCTCTGGTGATACGAAAACAAATTTATAAAAAGATAGCTTTTTCATTGCTTCTCTTTTTTCACTTAACGTCCGGAAACTATTCAATGCAATAACTCGATTTTTCACGACATACTTTAATTGCGTAACTTGGTCTTCCATTAAAGATAATAATGGTGATACAACAAGCACCGTACCCTCTTGCAGAAGCCCCGGAAGTTGATAACACATTGACTTTCCTCTTCCAGTCGGAAGCATTGCTACAACATCTTTCCCTTCCAATAAGTCCGTAATAACCCCTTTTTGCCCCGGACGAAATTCAGAATATCCAAACCACTTATATAAATATTCCTCAAGCTTCATTTATACCCTCCATCCGCGCCAATACAAGACGGACTTCAAAATAAGAGATTTCCTCTCCAACCGCTTGCTTCAACACACGCAATTTACGTGTTTGTAATGCTTCAATTACTTTTGTTACTTTTTCTATTTTTTCTTTTTCCATAAACATCTCAATAGAAAATTCTTTTTCTCGTAAAGCAATTTCTACAAAATGGTCTTCTATCGTGGCAACCTTCAAATTCCGAATTGTTGCTATTTCTTCTAAAGAGCGTCCTTGTTTCCAAAGATTATATGTTTTTTTCGTTGATAAGCTAAATAAATCAGCTTTCTCATTTGGATAAGATATAATTTCAGCTAATAATGGAAACTCATTTTCTTTATTGCGAACTTCTTGAATAAGGAAATGAATTGTACCCCAAAATAAAAAATAAACTCGAAATATATCTTGTTTCGTAATTTCCGCTAATTGTTGTAAAGTACACCCAATACGTTCATACCCAGTTAACCGATATGTTACGATTGTCGCCTCTACTGGATTATTTTTTTGTAAAAGAGTATGCATTTCCTTCCATAATCTTTTAGCCAATTCACTTCTCATATATGGTATTCCAGTGAGGAAGCGTTTCACCCACATCATTATTTCTGTATCCTGTTGAATTGGAATAAATTTCGTATTCGCCTGTTGTAAATTCGAAATGGTTTGAACGATCAATGATAATCTCCTCCAAAACGTTTCACCTATTTCACCATAGTGTAAACCATTTAAATACGTCGGAAAGGCAAAGTCACTTTCCCATTTGTTTAATTGCATGTTACCAGCAGTCGTTAACACATATGTATTATCATGTATACCTTGAACTAAATCCGTTCGTAACAACCTTGCAACTTCTTGATCATAATCAGCTCTATTTAATGACTTATAAATCCCAAACAAAAAAGAAATTTGAAACATATTCCCATCTTGTAATGTTTGCGACGATCTCTTTCCTTTTAATAAATAATAAATCGAAGAAACGGTTCTTTCACCATTCAATTGTTTTAAACAATACAATAAAGTATATTGTAGCTGCATTACCGCTTCCACCTCTCTGTCTAACTTCATTCCTTTTTCAATACGATTGCACATTAACTGCTATTCATTTAACTTATCATATTCACACTACATGCTTGTATATATTCTATTGTATCAAACGAAATAACATTTAAGTATTTTGAAAATCTTATGAAATAATTCAAAAATAAGTTGACACCCTAATTGATAAGCATTATCATTATAATTTTATGTTGAAAAGTTTTAAAAACCGTTTTACAATAAGGTTATAATTTTTTGGCGAACTTTTCACATACATATTACCAGGAGGGAAAAAAGATGGCAAAATATACAATCGTTGACAAAGATACTTGTATCGCATGCGGTGCTTGTGGTGCTGCTGCACCAGACATTTATGACTATGATGATGAAGGTATTGCATTTGTAACATTAGACGATAACCAAGGTATCGTTGAAATTCCGGATGTATTAATTGAAGATATGATGGATGCATTCGAAGGTTGTCCAACTGACTCAATTAAAGTTGCTGACGAATCATTTGATGGCGACTCTTTAAAATTCGAATAGTCTTTTATTAACTTCAAACCCCCCTCATAAGTATGAGGGGGGTTTTTGCTCTCTTTTTCATTCTCACTAACAAAAAAACCATTGGCAGCGTAACTGCTAATGGTTTAATATTTTTAAGCATTTTTCATTTTTGCAAATACCCATACTTTCAAGCGTGAAAATAATGCTACAAATACAATTGTTACAACAATTCCTTTAATTACATTAAACGGTAATATCGCCGTTACAATAGTTTGTCGCATAATATCACTAGACATAGCTGGTGAATTTAAAAACCAAGTGTACGCTGGTAAAATAATAAAGTAGTTTAACACACTCATAATAACTGTCATAGTAATTGTGCCTAGCATTAATCCTGTCGTTAAACTTTTTACTGTGCGATACTTTCGGAATAAGAATGCTGCTGGACCAATAAATAAACATCCTGCTATAAAGTTTGCTACTTCTCCTACTGGTACTCCCGTTAAACTTCCTTGAATCCCGTAATGCAAAATATTTTTTATCGCTTCTACAATTACACCTGCAATTGGACTAAAAATTATCGCCGCAATTAAAGCTGGCACATCACTAAAATCAATTTTTAAAAATGGCGGAAGCCCTGGGAATGGAAAATCCAACATCATTAGTAAATACGCAATACTACTTAGCATCGCTACACTCACCATCTGCACTACACTGTTTTTTTGTTTCATCTTTCTCTCTCCTTTTCCATCGATCTTCTCATGGAAAGTGGAAAGGTTCTGCTATGCCTATTTTTTCATAGAACGAAAAAACCCTTTGTGATTTACACAAAGGGAGAATTTTAAGGCACATCAAACAGACGTTCAAATACTTATCTTTTTTGAACGCTTGAACCTCCATCTTCTCCCATCCAGACTGTACTGTCGGCTTTGGAATCACACCAAATCCTGCCTTAACGGCTCGCGGGCTTAGAACGAAATTATTAACTGTTCATCACCGCCGGTCGGGATTTTCACCCTGCCCCGAAGATAGACCGATATTCTATTTTCCATTTCATTATACAACAACATGATCGTATTGTGAACAAAAAAAGCGTAACTTATTAAAAATAAGTTATTTATTTTATATTATTAAAGAAGCAATCACTATATTTTACAATACAACCCATATTTTTTATAATTCGGTATTTCTCTTATGAATCCCCTAGTCATATGTCGTCAAAAGTGATAAGATGTTGAATTGTTAAGATAAGAACATTTTCTGAGTTATGGAGGAAATGTCATGAAGAAAGATAAAAGACACTCTATTCGAGAAGCAATGAAAAAGAACTTAAGAAAAGAATACTTTTATTTGAAAAAAGAATTACTTTTCTACTGTCCAATTGATCTAGGCACATTCTCAAGAGAGACATACTACGCTACTTTTGACCAAGATGGCATAAGTATTTATCAGTATGATAAAAAAACAGAAAGTAAATTAAAATTGTGTGAGCGTCATCCATGGAAGAGTTGGAATAAGGTAAAAGTTGATCACTATTTAACAACTTCTCAATTTATTTTCCAAGGTGAGCGAAATTGGATTTTATCCCTTTTCCAAAAAGGAAAAGAAGCTCAAAAAATAATTGAAGAACATACATCTTTACAAACGGAAGTTGTTTCCCGTCCGTTTTCCAAGAAACTTCCTGGTTTCCGTTCTGATACACCATTGAATAAATACATCGGTAGCATTTGTTACACTGCACTTATTGCATTTTTATTAAAATGGATGATTCCATTTCAAGCACCACAAATCGCCCTGTATTCTCTTTCAATTGGCTTTATGCTTCTTGGTTTACTTTGTCTTACAATTGGTCTAATCGAACCAACTATCGTACTATTTCGGACAAAAGAAAAAACAAGAACAAAAGTCTTTTACTTATATAGCTACTTAGCTATTTCTGGATTTATATGTGTCTTTATTTTTTGGTAAAAGAAACCGTCCCAAAAGATCTTTTGGGACGGTTTTTCGTTAAGAATAGGTTGCTCTTATTGTCGCATTTTGTTATTAAGTCGATATAATTTCATTTACTATCGCAATCTTAACAAAAAAGCAAATAAATCTATTCAAAAGTTATGCTTTTGGGACATTTCCTTTACTTAACGTATAGTTGTTGATTCGGATAGATTTGCTCTTGTCGCAATCCATTCCTCACTTTAATTTCCTCAACTGTCATACTAAATTTCCGAGCAATACCAACTAAAGTATCACCTTTTTGTACAATATATAGTGATGATGACACAACTTGATTTTTTTGTTCATTCAAAACAAGCAACGGATTCATCGCATTCCTTTTCTCCATCGTCCATCTCCCTTGATGCACTTCTAAATGTAAATGCGCTCCTCGCGATTCTCCTGTATTCCCTACCTCTCCAATTAGCTCTCCTTTTGAAATGTTATCCCCTTGAACTACATATCTCTTATTTAAATGTGCATAAACAGCCTCATATTCTCCATGTTTAATAAACACAACATTTCCATAACTACTTGAAAAATAAGACTTTGTCACCTTACCATTTTGAATAGCTGCAACAGGCGTTCCAATAGGCGCAGCTATATCAATACCATAGTGTTTCCCATGTCTTGTCCCAAAATAATCACTTATCTGCCCATCAACAGGCCATATCCACTGATTCCCTTCAGCGTAAACATGTAATTGAGATAAAAATAATACACTCAATATCACCACGCCACATTTTAACGCTTTCATATACATCCTCCGTTTTCTAATAACCGTCATACCTTCTCTATTGTGGGATATTACAGAAAAAAGTATACAAAAAAAAGAAAGTGTATTACTCCACTTCCTTCTCTTCTTTATTACAAAAAACAAGTGCACTGCGGTTATATTCCACATCTTTCACTTGTAAACGTGCATTTATTACTCTAGCAAGCGCAAATAAATAATCAGATAACCTATTTACATACTTTAGAACAATTTCATTGGTTTCTCCTTCTTTTTGCAATGACACTATACAACGTTCTGCTCTTCGTATAACTGTACGTGCAATGTGTAGTGCAGCCGATACCTCGCTACCGCCTGGTAAAATAAAACGCTCTAACGGCGGCGCTTCTTCTGTATACGAATCAATTCGTCTCTCTAAATACTCGACCATCTCTATCGTTACTTTATAGGGGATTTTCTTCTCTACTATTGCTAAATCCCCTCCACAATCAAATAGTTCATGTTGAATATTTTCAAGTTCGTTATAAATGTTACGAAAACATTCCTCTTGTAATTTAGACATAGCATATCCGATATGAGAATTCGCCTCATCAATTGTGCCATAAGCTTCTACACGTATATGATCTTTATCCACTCGGCCACCTATGACACTCGTTTCCCCTTTATCACCTGTTTTTGTATAAAGTTTCATTTCATTATGGCACCTCTCTTTTTATTTTCATTCTGATTATTAAAGAAAAAAACTCTACCATTCTTTATTTAATTGCACTTACAAAAAAATAAAAAACAGTAGAGCTTATATTCATGATCACCTTTAAAAAACATGCATATCTAAATTATACGATTTGGTAAATATACAGAGAATATAGTTCCTTCTCCAATGACACTTGATACAGAAATCTTCCCGTCATGACCTTGAACAATATTTTTAGCAATCGCAAGCCCGAGTCCAGTTCCAACTTTTTTCCCGCGCGTTCTCGCTTTATCAGCTTTATAGAATCGATCGAACAAGAACGGAATATCTTCTTCTGGAATACCAGCACCTGAATCTTGCACTTCGAAAGTAAGGCCACTATTTTTCGTATTAATTACAAGTGTAACATGTCCACCTGCATTTGTATGACGGATTGCATTATCAATTAAATTCGTCAATACCTGTTCCATACGGTCTGCATCAAACGGATATTGTTCAATTGGACTTTGGAAATCCACTGTTAATTGGACTTCTTTATCCTTTGCAATCCCCTGGAATTTACGGCCAATTTTTTCGACAAATGGGTGAATATCTACTTCACCTATATGTAACTCTACATGCCCACTTTCCATACGGGCTAAATCTAATAGCTCATTTACAAGTTTACCTAAACGAACAGATTCATCATAAATAATTTGAACAAACTCATTAATTTCTTCTTTCGTTTGCACAATATCATCTAAAATTGCTTCACTATATCCTTGAAGCATTACCATCGGTGTACGGAGTTCATGTGATACATTCGCAATAAAGTCTTGACGCATTTTCTCAAGACGACGCTCCTCTGTCATATCTCGCAATACTGCTACAGCTCCGCGAATTTTTGTTTGATTGTAAAGCGGTGTCATAAGAACTACGTAGTTACCTTTTTGCAAATTAATTTCAACAACTTGTTGTTGCTCACTTTCTACAACGAGATGGAATAGTTCAACAAGTTCAGAAGGCAGTTTTTTACTTAACTCCACTTCTTTTTCTTCTTGCCAAACTTGTAAGAAATGCTCTGCCGGTGGGTTGATAACAACAACTTCACCTTCTTGATTTAACGTAATAACACCATCTGCCATACTACTCAAAATGCTAGCTAACTGCTCTTTTTCTTGCTGTAGGGCATTCATATTAAACTTCAACTGTTTCCCCATTTGATTTAAAGCAGTTGCAAGCTCACCAATTTCGTCCTGCGACACCATAGGGGCTTTCGTATCAAATTTCCCGCGCGCTACCTCAAATGCAACCTCACGCATTTTACGAAGCGGTGCCGTAATTCGAGTAGATAAGAAAAATGCAAAGAAAGTTGTTAAAATAATCGCAATCCCGGCTGATAAGAAAATAAAATCAGTCGTTCTCTCCATACCTTGTATTGGAACTTGCAATGATTCATATACAAACACCGCACTTTGATTTTTTGACTGTACTGGTTTCCCGACGATCATAATATCATTTTCAGTGTTCTTATTCTTCCTACTATTAGAAGCTTTTCTAATATTATTCTTAATATCCTTTTTATCTGTAAAAACAGCTGCTAATTCTTTATCATTTTTCAAATCATCTATTGTAAGAGTAACTAATCCTTCTTGTTTCGGCGAAGAAGAAATTTCCTTACCATCTTCTACAATGATAATCCTTGAAAGTGGATCAGAAAATTTGTAAGCAATATCCTCAATCGTTTTTACATCGGCACCTTCTTCAATTAATTCCGTGACACTTGTTGCAACTTTCTGAAGCCTAGCTTCACTCATATCAACATAATACGTTCTAAAAAACTGTGAAAGTAAAATAGCAACAAATCCAAGAACAAACGAAACGAGAAGTAATATGGTCATCCATAACTTCCCTACTACACTTCTCCAAAGCATCAGTCGTTCACAACCTCAAACTTGTAACCAACGCCCCAAACGGTAACAATCATCTTCGCTGCATCTGGTGATTGTTTACTTAACTTTTCACGTAAACGCTTTACATGTGTATCAACTGTACGTAAATCTCCGAAGAACTCATATTGCCATACTTCTTTTAACAATTGCTCACGGTCAAAAACTTTATCCGGAGCTTTCGCTAAGAATAATAGTAATTCATATTCTTTCGGTGTTAAGTTTACTTCATTGCCATCCGCTGTAACACGGTGTGCATCATTATCAATTGTTAAATGAGGGAACACAGTAACATCTTTCGTCGTTGTATCTTGTGTAAAGAATGTCGTTGGTACAGCGCGGCGTAATACCGCTTTCACACGAAGTACTACTTCACGCGGGCTAAACGGTTTTACAATATAATCATCAGTTCCAACTTCAAACCCTTGTACCCTATTTACTTCCTCACCTTTTGCTGTCAGCATAATAATTGGCGTCGCTTTCTTCTCACGAATCCCTTTACACACTTCGATACCATCTTTACCAGGCATCATAATATCCAATAGGATTAAATCATAATCATTTTGTAATGCCATTTCTAAAGCTGTATCACCATTATCCGCTTCTTCAATTGTGTATTGCTCTCTTTCTAAATACATCTTTAATAAACGACGAATACGATCCTCATCGTCTACAATTAAAATTCTTGATTCATTTTCCATTTCTACCCGCTGCGTATTTTTACCACAACGGTTTACACCTACCCTTCTACAATATAATGTTGCACCTATCCTCGTTTAATTAAGCATTTTTTAACGTTCCACTTCCCATATTATGCTTCACAAGAATAATAAAGTTTGTTCATTTTTTTTCCAAAACTATGTATTTTTTTTGAACAGTATATTTGGTCCTCGACATCATTTTACAGAATCAACCACTACTTTGTCATGTTTTTCTCAAAAAAGAAGAAAAATTGACAAAAATAAAATAGGAAAGTGACATACACTCTCCTATTTTATTTCTCTATGCATATGAATGTAAACCCGCGATAATTAAGTTTACTACAATAAAGTTAAACATAATGATTGCAAAACCAATTACTGCAAGCCAGGCGGATTTTTCTCCATGCCATCCTTTAGATAAACGTAAATGCAATACTGCAGCATAAAAGAGCCAAGTAATAAGCGCCCAAACTTCTTTTGGATCCCACCCCCAAAAGCGCGTCCAAGCGATTTGAGCCCAGATCATTGCAAAGATTAACGCTCCTAATGTAAACACTGGGAATCCTATCGCAATAGAACGATATCCGATTTCATCTAATAAATCACTATTCGTATTCTTTACTAACGGCTGAAGTGCAGCTGACACTCGCTTACGTAAAACAAGTCTTAATACAATATAAAGTAGTGTTCCGACTAACACTGACCAAATAACAGTATTTAATTTTTTCGCATTTACAATCGCTGGGACTTCAACTGTTGGCTCTAATTTATTTTCCGTCATTAATTTCCCTTCATGCGGTCCAACTAAAGCAGGGAGATTATACTTCATCTCAACTTGTTGTTCATTTTTATCAATCCATTGAAACTTCGCTTCGTATTTCATACTAGAAAATACCGTTGTTACTCCAATAAATCCAACTGTACAAACAAGTGTGAAAACTACTGTCTCTAACCAAAATGTACGCTTACTTCTTGTTGATTGATCTACATTTTTCAGTAAATACATTACGCCTGTAATAAAACTAATTGCTAATATTGCTTGTCCCGCTGCCGCTGTCGTTACATGAATATGTAGCCAATTACTCTTTAAAGATGGAATAAGCGGCGAAATTTCTCTCGGGAACATACTTGCATAAGCGATTAATAAAAGAGCTACCGGTAAAGCAAATAAACCAATAATACTTACACGATATACAAAGTACATAATGATAAAAGCTCCCACAAGCATCATACCGAAGAAGGTACCAAACTCGAAGAAATTACTAACGGGTGCATGTCCTGATGCAATCCATCTTGTAATAAAATATACTATTTGCGCAATAAATCCTAAAATTGCTATAGTTATACCTATATTTGCCCACTTATGACCTTTTTCTTTAATTGATCCTCCAAAAAATAAAGTTGCAATTAAATATAAGATGAACGCGGCGAACAGAAAATTACTACTTATTTGTACCATATCGTTTCCCCACCTTAACTAATTTTTTTATCATTCATTTTATCGTGTGGTTGTGGAATCGCTGTTCCTTCTAGTACTCTTTCAATATCTTTCTTTAAGCCGAACCAATTTTTATTCGTATGGCCTGCAACCCACCATTCATCATTAACACGTTGTATCCAAATACGGCGATGGTTCCAATACATACCTTGAATCACACCAACCATAAATATAAATCCTCCAATACCGAGAATCCAAAGCGTCAAATCTTTTCTTACTGTAAGAGCTGTTGCATTTTGCATTTCCACACCTGCAAATGACATTTTATATTTATTATTCCCGTCAGGCTCTATGTTTTGCTGAATACCGACGAAACTAACTTCACCATCTGGTGTTTCCGGGGTAAACATTTTAAAGACGAATGCAGGATTATTCGGTAATTTTGTTTTCGTATTCGGCCTTCCGTTCTCATCAAAATAAAAATCAGGAAAATAGCTTAATAGTTCTAGAGAATGCCCATTTCCTAAATCATATTTTTCTGTAGGATTCGCTAAATCTACTTTAATCGGTCCCCACTTTTGATTATTTTCTTTGTTTTGCAAATGGAAAGACATGCTTTTAAATTCACTTTCTTTGTAATCCACTTGATAAACAGCAAATTGATCAAATTTCAGTGGCTCATTCACTCGAATTTCAGCTTCTTTTACCTTTTCTAACTTTGGTTTTTGACCCGCTATATTTTCTCCTACCGCTTTATATAATACAGCATTTGTTTGGAAGTTTTTCGCAATCATTTTATCACCAACACGATCAATTGCTTCATCAAAAACTTCTTTATCCTTACTCTTATCATAAACTTCCTTGATAAACTTTTCGTTTTTCAAATAGTATTGACCATCTGTTCCTGGTATTTCTTTCGTTTCACCGTCACGTAACCAAAGTGCTTCATCTACATACATACTCGGTAAAAAACGTAGCATTGCACCGAATAGAAAGATAATAAGACCAATATGGTTTACATATGGACCCCAACGGGAAAAACGTCCCTTTTCCGCTAAAACGTTCCCGTCTTCCTCTTTCACATTATAATTACGTTTCTTTAAATTAATTTGAACTCGTTCTAAGTCACCTTCATGCGGCGTACCAGTCCCGTACACTCTCTGTCTTTTTAAAAAACTTGGGTGTCTTTTCACCCCTTGTTTTTTTAAAGCTTTATAAAGAGGAATGACACGGTCTAAACTACATATAACAAGTGAAATACCAATGGAAGCAATTAAAATCATGTACCACCATGATCCATATAAATTATTAAATCCTAATTGATAGTATAATTGTCCTAAAAATCCATACTCGGTCTTATAATATTCAGCTGGTTCGATTCCTGGAGTTATGTACATTTCTTGGGGAAAGATAGTTCCTATTGCCGATGCAGCTAAAGTTATTACGATTAACCATACACCTACTTTTACAGAAGAGAAAAAACTCCAAATTTTATCGACTATCGTTTTTGTATGTGTGAGAGATCTCCGGGCACTCCCCTCATATCTCATATCCAATAATTTCATATTTTCATTACTTTCAAATGGTTTCCCACATGCTTCACAAAAAATGGTTCCTATCGGATTAACATGTCCACATTCACACTTAATTTCTTTCAAAGCTCTCACCGCCCTTTTATCTATATGTACTATTGTATATTCCAGCTTAGAGTTACCGCAATACTCAGAATTTTTAAAGCGAAGGCGCTATACGTAAGCACCTCTTATGTAAAGGCTTTCTTAATTATGGAGTAATTTTCTTTAAGTACTCTTCCAATTGTTCCTTCGTTTGCTCACCTATAATTTGCTCTACTACTTTGCCTTCTTTATCAATTAAAAAGGTTGTTGGTAATGGGCCTACTCCATATGTACCTATGATCTTTTGCCCTTTATCAATTGCAACTGGGAATTTCAAATCATATTGTTTCACAAAGTTCTTCACTGCGATATCCGTTTCATCTGCATCTAAGGCAATAATTTCAACGCCTTTTTCTTTATATTTCGGATATAACTCATTCATATAAGGCATTTCTTTTTCACAAGGTTTACACCAAGTTCCCCAAAAATTTAAAAATACACCTTTTCCCTTTAAATCTTTTAATTCTATATTCTTTCCTTCTAAATCAGTTACAACAAAGTTAGGTGCTTCTTTTCCAATTTGCATTTTCTCTTTATCAGTAAAAAATCCTTGATATAGCGTAAACCCTACCGCACCGCTTAAAATGAGCAAAATGATAACACGAAATAATAAGCGATTTTTTTTCATATTGTCTCCCCTCTCTTCGACGAGTGATAAATATATGTATTTTTTAATAAATCACCAGCGGAGCATTCCACTGGTGAAAGTTTCACAATATAAATTAGCGAGGCTTTGTAGAAGCCAATGCACGTAATTGTTTCACCTCATGTGGTGTCAATTCTCTTGCATCACCAGGACGCAAGCTACCCACTTCTAAAAAGGCATAACGTTCACGTTTTAGTTTCATTACTTTACAATCTAACGCTTCAAACATGCGGCGTACTTGACGGTTACGTCCTTCATGAATCGTTAATTGTACAATCGCCATCTCTTTACGCTTGTCCCAAGAAATAATTTTCACTTGTGCTGGTGCTGTTTTCCCATCTTCTAATGCAACACCTCGTTCTAACATGCGAATTTTATCACCTGTTAATGGCCCTTTAATTTTCGCAACATACGTTTTTTCAACCTTATATCTCGGATGCATTAATACATTTGCAAATTCACCATCATTTGTCATCAATAATACGCCAGACGTATCATAATCTAAGCGTCCGATTGGGAATAAACGTTGTCTAATTTCAGGGAAAAAGTCTGTTACAACATTTCTTCCTTTATCATCTGATACACTTGAAATTACACCAGTTGGTTTATATAGTAAAAAATAAACAGGTTCTTCTTTTTCAAGAGGGATGTTATTTACTTCCACTTTATCTTGAGGAGTTACTTTTGTTCCTAACTCCTTCACTATTTTTCCATTAACTTTCACTTTCCCTTGCTGAATTAATTCCTCAGCCTTTCTTCTCGATGCAATACCTGCTTGCGCAATCACTTTTTGTAATCGTTCCATCTCTTTTTTTCACCTCAAATTTATCTTACCTTACATTAGAAAGACTTGGCAACCGCCTAAGCTTTATGCCATTTACTTCGCCTATCTTTAACAACATAGCAATGATAATAAACGTATAAAGGCTATACCACGTTTTCACCCTTTATTATTATTTACACTTTTTCATGTTGTCCACGATAAAAGTTCACCATTTTGTCAAAAATACCGCATAAAAAAACCACTATTAAACTACACGTTAATAGTGGTCGTATACGTATTATAAGCGAAATAGCGAAAAAAATGAATAGCATTACCGAAACAATAGGGAAACAAACACAATCGAACAAATAATTCCGATTAAATCCGCAAAAAGTCCCACCTTTAATGCATCTCCCATTTTTCTAATACCGACAGCCCCAAAGTATACTGTTAATATATAAAAAGTCGTATCTGTGCTACCTTGCATCGTTGAAGCTAACCTACCAATAAACGAGTCTGGCCCATATGTAGCGATTAAATCGGTCGTAATACTTAAACCAGCAGATCCCGAAATCGGACGTATAAGTGCAAGTGGAACGATTTCGGCTGGTACATGAATAAAGTCTAACATCGGCTTCATTACCGATATCATCGCATCTAAAGCACCTGATGCCCGGAAAATAGAAATAGATACAAGCATTCCAACCATAAACGGCAAAATGGAAACCGCAATTTGAATCCCTTCTTTTCCGCCCTCAACGAACGATTCATACGTTGGAACTTTCTTTATCGTGCCATACAAAAGGATAAAACCAATTACACAAGGAATTACCCATAATGAAATTGTATTTACAATACTCATTTTTTCCGCCCCTTTCTACTCCTTCTCCGGTAAAAATAGCGGTCAATCCAAATCGCTCCAATCATCGATAACACTTGTGCTATAAATGTTACGCCAACGATTTCAGTAGGGTTTGCTGATTCATAAGTCATTCGAATTGAAATGACAGTAGTCGGAATTAATGTAATTGCTGAAGTATTTAATGCTAGAAACGTCACCATAGAACGACTTGCTGAATCCTTTCCACCATTTAACTCTTTCAGTTGTTCCATTGCTTTAATACCTAAAGGTGTTGCTGCATTACCTAACCCAAAAAAGTTCGCCATCATATTTGATAAAATGAATCCCATTGACGGGTGATCCTTCGGTATTTCTGGAAATAATCTTTTTACTATCGGCATAAAAAGTGATACTAACTTCTTTAACAATCCAGCTTCCTCAGCAATTTTCATTAAACCGAGCCAAAATACTAAAACACTAATAAGTCCAATACAAATCGTTACAGCATCTTTTGACCCTTCAAACACTGCTTTGGTCACTTCTTCCATCGTTCCATTTATCATGGCATACACAATCCCTATAACTGCCATCGCTGCCCATACGAGATTAACCATCTATCCCAACACCTATCATGTAAGAGAAGATTTCTTTTACGTTATTCCAATACATTCCCGTTGTAGCTACTAACTTTCGTTTACTGTAAAACAAATTTCGTTCTCCAACTTTCTCGTTCCCTACATAAATTTCTGTCTTCCCAATCTTTACTCCATCCGTAAGTTTTTCACTTTTATCGAGCTCAACTTTCAATAACACGCTCTTTCTTTCCTCTTCAGTTAAAGGTACAGAAAAACTATTTTTCGTATAAACATGATTGGCATATTTCTTTTCATTTATTTCAGCGAGTGCGCCTTGTCCTAAAACTTTCGCTTGCTTATAGCGTTCAAAGCCTTTATCAAACAAATTCATATGATCATCCCAGTCACTAGAAGCACTCAAAGTTACGACAATTAAATCTAGTCCATCTTTTGAAGCTGTTGTGACAAGCGTCCGTCCTGCTTTCTTCGTAAAACCTGTCTTTCCCCCTGTTGCAAATTCATAATAAGATGTCACAAGCTTATGTTTATTTTTCCACGGATAATCCCAAGAATCTGATTTATACGTTTTTGTTCCAAAAATTTTCTTAAAGGTCTCGTTCCCCATTGCATATTTCGTTAATAATGCCATGTCATAAGCCGACGAATAATGCGATCCATCCCCATCCAAGCCATGCGGGTTTGAGAAATGTGTATCTTTCATTCCGATTTCTTTCGCCTTTTCATTCATTAAATATACGAACCCTTCTATACTCCCTCCCACATTTTCAGCAATTACTTGTGCTGCATCATTACCAGATCTAAGCATTAATCCGTAAACTAAATCTTCTAGCTTCACTTTTTGTCCAGGTTTTAAATAAATTGCCGATCCTTCTACTCGTACCGCTTCATTACTAACCGATACTAACTCTTTCATTTTTCCTGATTCAGCAGCTAACAATGCTGTCATAATTTTTGTTATACTAGCAATTTTTTGTGGCTCATGTTCTAATTTTCCATATAGCACACGACCGGATTGTTGTTCCATTAAGACTGCGTTACGAGCACTGACACCACCGTTCATTTTTGCATATGCAGGAATCGGCATAACGCTTGCGTACATTATAATTAGCGTAATTATTATACAAATCCGTCTCATATTTCCCCCCCACGTCCTTTTGGCACTTTTTGTACAAGTTTATGCTTGGCCTTTTAAAATATGAACGAAATCTTCCTTCCACCTTCACTAAAAAAGACGCATGGGATATGCGTCTAATACGGTGTCCATTCAATTTGCTTCGCACTTTCAAATCTCTTTTCTACATCTGGCCAATTTACAACATTCCACCAATTTTTAATATATTCATCTTTTCGATTTTGATATTGTAAATAATACGCATGTTCCCATACATCCAGTACAAGGAGTGGTATCGTATCCCACTGTGTAAACAATTGATGAAGCGTGCTTTGCAAAATTTCTAATCTTCCGGACCGAGGCACCCATACAAGGATTGCCCATCCAGACCCCTCAACTTTCGAGGCCGCCTCTGTAAAATGTTTTTGGAAACGTAAGTAACTCCCAAAATCCTTCTCAATTTCTTGTGATAATGCCCCTCGTGGACCCCCGCCCCCATCTTTTTTCATATTATTCCAAAATATCGTGTGTAAGTAATGACCTGATCCATGAAAAGCCGCTTCTCTTTCCCAATGCTTAATTAAATCAAATTGATTTGTTTTTCTCGCTTCTTCCATCATCTTCTCTGCTTTATTTAATCCTTCCACGTAACTACGATGATGTTTATCATGGTGTAACATCATAATTTCTCGTGAAATGTACGGTTCTAGCGCATTATATGGATAAGGTAATGGTGGAAGGGTATGCCCCCCAATCGGAACAGCTCGTTCGCTATCCCCTCTTTCACATAGTTCATATTCCTCTCCTTCTTGCATAAATACTTCCTGTAAATGGTGTTGAATATGTTCTACATCCTCACTTATTTCATACATAAACTCGGCATCTGTGTCGTATTCATGCTCTTTCATACGCTCTAATAACGTCTGAATTTTATAAGCAAGCATATGGACATCATACACTTCCATTGCACGGCTATCTAATACGTGAAGAACACTTTCACACCAACTTTCTACTTCATGAAAGTAATCTGTAAATACACCTTGCTGACTCATGTTACACCTCCTTATTGCTATCCACTTAAATATATTCAATGAAAATCCCTTATATAACTGTACAAAAGGAAAAGAAGCTAAGTGTCCCTAGCTTCTTTTCCTTAATTAATATTTGTGCAACATTTTTGTTTGGTAATCTGTCTCATAATATTCTAGTTCTTCACGCATCAATTGAAATTTCCCTTCTAACTCCTTCATCACTCGTTCTATAGATACAGGAGGGATTTGCTGAAAAACAATAGAATTTTTCCCTGTATAAGCAGAACGACTATTTTCATACCAATGATCATTCTTTGGCGAAAAAAACTCTGCAATTACTTGATGGTAAATCTTATATAAAACTTTTTCAGCTGCGGTCTTTCGAAATGGTTGGCCATTCAACAAAACAAAACATGCATCAAGTCCTTCTTCACAAAAAACAAGAAGTCTTCTTATTGATGCTAATATACCTTTATAATATTGCTCGTTTCCTGTTGGTGTCTCCTCCAATAAAGAAGGTAACGTATGATAATTCACATAATTAGTTATCAAGGAAATTACATCTTCTAAAAATATAGAAACTTGTTCTGTTTGATTTTCAACCATCAAATTAGACATGGCTTCTCTCTCCTTTGCCGTTTTACGCTATTTCTACTCTTTTATTTTTATGTAATTCAGCTAATATTTCTTGTACTTTCACCACTGTTCCCTCGTCAAAGTATCGTTGAAAGTCTGTTACTTCATTGAGATACAAGCGCTTCTGCGCGCGTAGCTCTTTATTGTTCACTAAACAAGCGATCGCTACAATATCTCGTAAATATACGTCTTGTTCTTCTACTTTATAAACTGGATTTCCTTCAAAAGGGGTAATTTCTTGTAAAATTTCTTCAAAATATCGAACATATAAGACAGAAAAGGTTTTTTCTTGATTATTTAATATATATGTCACTTCAGATCTGTTGAAAAAATCTTCTGATGTATTCGGTTTTGCTTTTTCTAACTCATATCCTGCATAACCTATTATAATCATCTACTTCCCCTCTCTTCCTTCTTTCATCTTATCTTAACTTAATTTTCTGATAAACGAAATATTCTTTTAAATAAAACCTATATAAAAAATAGCTTCCCTATACAGGAATTTACCTTTTTATTTTTCTTGAAGTTTGTCATAATAATATTATTGTCTCAGTTTTCTTACACAAGGAGAGTTGTATTTATGTCGTTTTCATGGAAACGTTTCTTACAAATCGGGAAAATAATCTTCCCATTTGTTGTCTTAACAATTGTTTTCTTTCAAGCTAAAAAAGAATTAGCAGGCATTTCTTTTTTAGAAGCAATTGAAACAATTAAAAACATTCCAACTGGTGGGGTATTTTTAGCGATTACACTCGGTGCATTTGCTGTTTCAACAATGTTCTTTTATGACTTTGTTATGCTTCGTTACTTAAAAGCAGATATACCTGTACAAAAGATTTTCCGCATCTCATGGATTGCAAATACTTTAAATGGATTTATCGGTTTTGGTGGTCTTGTTGGTGCCGGTGTACGTACAATGCTCTATCGTCCACATATAAAAGAGAATGGGAAACTTATTAAAAGCATTGCTTGGATGACAACCGCTTTTATTAACGGATTAGCCATTCTGTCATTCCTCGGCCTTATTGGGATATTAGACACTAGTTTTATTCTGCACGAAAAACCGTGGTTATGGCCTGTTCTTATCTTCTTTGCTCTTTTCGTTCCTATATATATTGGGTTTTCTAAAATTAAAAATAGAAAAACAAAACAGCTAGACGGACAAGAGACTGAAGAAGAAGAGAAAAATCCAACTGTTTTATATTCATTAGTTTCATTAGTCGAGTGGGTATCTGCTGGTATCGTTATGTACGTCATTTTAATATTGTTTGGAATTGATATCGAATTTCAAAAGTTTTTAGGTGTTTATGTAATTGCTGCTTTAGCTGGTGTCGTAAGTCTTGTCCCTGGTGGCCTTGGTTCATTTGATCTTGTTTTCTTAACCGGACTAGGACAATACGGAGTTGATACAGGCGTATTACTACCCGCTATGTTATTATATCGACTTGTCTATTACATCTTACCATTCTGCCTTGGTCTCATTTTTGCAGCATTTGAAATGACAGGAGCGGCCATAAAAAAAATTGAAGATAAACCATTTATTGCACCTGCATTAGAAACAACTGGTGTAATTTGGACTTTACAACGTGATTTTTTAGGGAAATTAGGTTCATGGGCATCCGCCGCTTTAACCGTATTCGCTGGCTTAATGGTTATTCTATCAACAATTTTACCGACTAGTATAAATCGAGCTCACGCCTTACATATTTTAGCTCCAAAGCACCTTATTCAATTTTCTTTTAGCTTATCATTAACATTCGGTATTCTCCTCCTGATTCTTTCGCGAGGCATATATTATGGAACAAAGCGTTCTTACTATATGACGATTGTTTCTTTAATTGGAGCAGCAATTTTTAATACCCTAAAAGGAATTGATATTGAAGAAACCTTTATTTTATTAATCGTACTTGCTGTGTTGTATATGCTTCGTAAAAGATTTGTACGCGAGAAAATGGAAGTCTCTCTTTCTGACATCGTAAAAGTGTTTATCTTCTTATTACTTACGTTATATTTATATAAAAACTTAGGTATTTTATTTGCGGGTGCAAAAGAAGCGTTCCAACCTGATTTTGTCGTTCGAAATATTACACAAGTTAAACGAAGTGCATTAGCAGCAGCCTTTTTCGTTCCTACTTTTTTACTTATCGGTTCACTAATTGCCAATCGTTACCGTAGTCAATTTCCCGGGCAACCAGCAAATGATAAAAGGTTAGAAAACTTCTTAGATGAACATGGTGGGAACGTACTTAGTCATTTAGGTTTTTTAGGAGATAAACAGTTCTTCTTCAGTAGTGACGGAAAAGCACTTCTTCTCTTTTCAATTACTGGAAAACGTCTTGTTGTACTAGGTGATCCAATTGGTGATCCATCCTCCTACCGCACTGTGTTACAAGAATTTTTAGCTGAAGCTGATCGATTTGGGTATATTTGCGTATTCTATCAAATTGAAAGCAAATGGATGAGCTTATACCACGATTTCGGCTACAACTTCTTTAAACTTGGCGAAGAGGCTGTCGTTGATTTAAATACCTTTACAATAACAGGAAAAAAACGTGCTGGTATGCGAGCTACTTTCAACCGTTTTGAACGAGAAGGTTATACATTCTCTATTCATGAGCCACCATTCTCAGACGAATTATACAAGGAATTAAAGAAAGTGTCTGATGCTTGGCTCGGCGGAAAAAAAGAGAAAGGATTTTCACTTGGGTACTTCGATCGTGAGTATATTAGTCGTGCCCCTATCGCTACATTATCTGATGCAGAGGGAAAAATCATTGCATTCACAACCTTTATGCCAGTATATCAAAGTGGCATATTATCTGTTGATTTAATGCGTTATTATCCAGATGCCCCTAGCGGAATTATGGATGCAATTTTTATCCACTTATTCCACTGGGCAAAAGAAAATGAATACCATTCCTTTAATATTGGTATGGCACCACTCTCAAATGTCGGTTTATCAACGCAAGCGTTCTGGTCTGAACGAGTTGCTGCTGCAATATTTAATAACGTTCGTTACACATATAGCTTCAGCGGTTTACGACATTTCAAAGAAAAATACAAACCTGCATGGAGTGGAAAATATTTAGCATTTCGAAAGAATCATTCTTTACCAATTACAATGCTCTCTGTAACAAAATTAATAGGAAAACGAAAAAACAGCTAAGTACTTAGCTGTTTTTTCGTTTTTGCACTTGTATACTAAACTCCTTTTCATACTTCTTACCATTTATATAGAAATCCCCCCATATTTTATATGTTCCTTCTTCTGGAAATGTAATACGATATTGTAATTGTTCATCCGTATCAACAGGAATGGCATATAAAAAATGTTTCCTCGTTTCATCAACGATATATATAGCGTTGACTTCACCTCTCCCTGAATTTAATTTCAACTTTTCTCCCTTTTTCGCTTGAAACTGAAATGTTAATGTCGTTGCCTCATTCGGATGTAATGCACCAAATAAAAGAGACACTTGATGCTCTCCTATATTTTTTGTAAGTACAGTATCGACAGGTAGTTTCTTTTTATTCTTGTCCTTGTTTTTCTCCTTTTTTTCTTCACCAAAATCTTTCTTAGAAAATGATTCCACGGACTTGTTTTCATCTTCATACAAAAATATCGTGTACTCTTCACCTTTTGCTACATCTGAAGATAGCTTATACGATCCATTTCCAGCAAATATAGGCTTCGTTTGTTGTATGTTTTTCAAATTCCCATCCACTATCACTGCTCGAATTTGATCGTTCACACCACGAACTTCATTATTCATTTTATTTAGCAATTGAAACGAAATATCGACTTTTTCATTTCCCTTTTTATTCTTCACATCCCATTTCACTTCTTGAACATCTCCGGTCGTTTCTACAGTTTCTTGATATTTTTTTATGTAAAATCCTCCTGCCACAATAAGTACTAGTGCAATAAGCCCAATGACAAGATTTTTCAAAATATCACCTACCATTTTTATTGTCTTTATCCATGCAAAACCTCTTAAATATATATTCTAGATTATGATTTATGAAATCCTCCTCTTTTGCACATATTACAAATAAAAAAGATTTTAATTGAAAGGAGTCGTAGTGTATAATGCAAATGATATTGATTTCTATCAATACATTATAAGGAGGATTTTTCATGAGTGTACATATTGAAGCAAAACAAGGCGAAATTGCTGAATCTATTCTATTACCTGGTGATCCATTACGTGCAAAATATATTGCTGAAACATTTTTAGAGGATGTTACTTGTTATAACAACGTGCGTGGCATGTTAGGTTTCACTGGAACTTATAAAGGAAAGCGTGTATCTGTTCAAGGTACAGGTATGGGTGTTCCTTCTATTTCTATTTATGTAAACGAATTAATTCAAAGCTACGGAGTGAAAAATTTAATTCGTGTTGGGACATGTGGTGCAATTCAAAAAGATGTTAAGGTACGTGACATTATTATTGCGATGACGGCTTGTACAGATTCTAATATGAACCGCTTAACATTCCCAGGTTTTGATTTTGCTCCTGCTGCAAACTTTGATCTTTTAAAGAAAGCTTACGATGCTGGAACAGAAAAAGGATTACACGTTCGTGTTGGTAACGTATTAACAGCAGATGTATTTTATCGTGAGAGCATGGACATGGTTAAAAAACTTGGAGATTACGGTGTATTAGCAGTAGAGATGGAAACGACTGCTCTTTACACATTAGCAGCTAAATATGGTGTAAATGCATTATCTGTATTAACAGTAAGCGACCATATCTTCACTGGTGAAGAAACAACATCTGAAGAGCGTCAAACTACATTTAACGAAATGATTGAAATCGCTTTAGATGCAGCAATTCAGCAATAGCACACTAAAGAACTTGTCATACGTCTGGCGAGTTCTTTTTTATGCTACAATACTTCGACAGTCACTGCACCTTCTCTTTATGTGACTTTCTATAAAAAACTACTTTAGAGAGAGACAGATTTATCCCCTCTACTTTTTTGTAACCTTTGTTATAATTAAGAAATCATTTATATTACAGTATTTTTCATACGAGGTGAAACAGTGAAGAACAGAAGCATCGTCTTTAAACTATTTTTATTAACATCAACTTTATTTACAATCATATTTCTCCTTTTTTTCCTTGGACAATCTCTATTTTTAGAGAAGTTCTATATTAATAAGAAAGTAAAAACCGTTCAAACGGCTTTTGAAAAATTCGTAGATAATTATGAAAAAAGTGATCAAGGATTTGAGGAAACTAGAAAATTAAAACAAGAATTTCATGATAAAACAAATGCCGAAATCCAATTTTTAGATTCTAACGGAATTATTAAAAGTGAAAACAGTTTTTACATTGATGTGATTAACCCTAACAATAATAAAACCTATTCCATCCCCCTTAACAATCTTTTAACACCAGAAGAATATAATAAATTCGCAAACTTAGGATTAAAAAAAGATGGAATAATTTATGTAGACGGACTACTCCAACCGAATAATATAATAACACCTCAAGAATTAATAACTAATAATACTAGATGGGAAAATGAACAATTCAATTCAGATTTTCAATCCATTAGTGGTAATCCATCTAAAAATAAACTTAAAAATCGATATGATAATACTGGTTCTCCAATCCATTTTACTGGGGTAATATCTAAATTACAGCTTCCTTCCAAGACTGAGGTTCGTCTTGCAAAGGATTTTGAAACATTACAAGCCGTTCAATATTTTGCAAGAACTATTAGACAAGGTACTTCTAATTCAAATCAATTAAACACGTATATTTTAGATAGTGGGGAAAATATAAAAAACAGTGTCTTTGTAAAGCCTATTATGGAAAACGGAGAAATTAAGGAGTACGCTTTTGCGATAGCATCTTTACAACCTGTTAATGAAGCGATGCTCGTTTTAAAAGATTATTATGTCTATGCCTTAATTATCGTATTTCTCGTTATTATTTTGTTATCCTTCTACTACTCAAAAATCATTGTTAAACCATTAATTAAGATAAATCGCGTTACAAAAAAAATGGCCAACTTTGATTTTAGCGAGAAGTTACCTGTTACAGCAGACGATGAAATTGGCGGGTTATCAAGTAGTATTAATACACTCTCTGTAAATTTAAAAGATCGCATCGACCGATTAAATGTTGCCAATACAAAATTACAACAAGATATTGAACGCGAACGTCAATTAGAAAAAACGAGAAAAGAATTCATTTCTGGTGTATCTCATGAATTAAAAACACCACTTAGTGTTATTCGTAGCTTCGCTGAGGGTATTCAAGATGGCGTAAGTAAAGATACGACATATTATACAAATGTTATTTTGGAAGAGACAGATAATATGAACAGGCTCATTGTTGAAATGTTAGAATTAGCAAAACTAGAATCTGGTACGTACAAACTAGAAATTTCGACATTCTCAATCGGTGAATTAATTCAACAAATCTATACAAAATTATTATTTAGTATGGAGGAAAAACATTTACAAGTGGACATCCATGCTGACTCTTCTCTATTTGTTAAAGCAAATCGTAGCCGTATTGAGCAAGTAGTTGTAAACTTACTTAGCAATGCAATTCGATATACTCCAGATGGTGAAAAAATACACGTCTCTGTTGTAGAAACGGAAGATACAGTGAAAATCGAAATTGAAAACACAGGCAATCCTATTCCAGAGGAAAGCCTTGAAAAAATTTGGGATCGCTTCTACCGTTTAGACGCTTCTCGTAGCCGTCATACTGGAGGTACTGGCCTTGGGTTATCCATTGTAAAAAACATTTTAGATCTCCATCACGCCGAGTACGGTGTGTATAATACCACTAATAGCGTTGTATTTTATTTTAATTTACAAAAAGTGAAAGAAGTCAAATAATTTGTCTTAATTTCACTAGGAGTTCACATGAAATTCACACTCTCCCTTTATAGTAAGAAACAAGTTAATCCTTTCCTTTACACATATAAAAGAGGAGAGTGCGTGAAATGAAACAAGCAGGACAACCTATTCAAAACGAAAAACAATTAGAAACTATCAAAAATATACTTTTACAATCTTCGAAACGTGATGGCTTATTATTCGTATTAGCTGTAAATTCTGGCTTAAAAGTAAGTGAAATCTTACAATTAAAAGTTAGTGATGTAATCGATGAAGACGAAAATGTTCGCCATTCCATTTTATTTTACAATGAAAAAGTAAAGAAACATAAATGGTTTGCTGTAAATGAAGACTTACAGCACGCAATCGAAGACTACATGAAAGAACGTAAAACTTGGAAACGTAATGAACCATTATTAAAGTCTCAAAAAGGAACAAAGTCTATTACGAGACAACATGCATGGTACATTTTAAACAAAGCTGCAAAAGAAGTTGGATTAGAAGGGATTAGCTCACATACACTTCGAAAAACTTGGGGCTATTGTGCATACAAATCAGGTGTTGATATTGCATTTTTACAACACTTCTTTGATCACAGTACTCCATCAAAAACTTTAAAGTATATCGGTATTGCTTAATAACTCTTATACATAAAAAAGGTTACCATTTGTAAATTTGGTAACCTTTTTTATGTTTCATATTCTCTTTTCTTGTCTCTCCTATACTGTAGTGGTAATCTAATAGTAAGGGGGAGAAATTATGAACACATTAACAATTGAATTACCGAAAGAAACGGCTGAAAAACTTGATTTATTAAAGAAATCTTATGAAAAGAAAACAGGTGCTACAATTTCTGAAAGCACTCTTGTTCAAACACTTATCTCAAAGGAATTTATCCAAGCGATAACTCCTTTTGATTTACAACAATTCGTCAATGGAAAAGAACAGCAGTAATCGCTGTTCTTTTTTTATTTATTTTCAAAATATCAAAAGTTTTTTATTTATTTTTCGAAAAACTATTGACTATGATAATGATAACCATTATCATTTATTATGAAGCCAACAATTGATGAATCAACCAAACGCTCAGTAACATTGTTACCCCTCTTTTTCATATAGAAAAGCATTGTACATTCCCCCTGTTTGTACAGTGCTTTTCTTGTTTGTATTTATTCAAATAAATTTAATTGCTCTGGTTTCGGCTCGCCATATGTAATATTCGCCATTTCCATCAACTGTTTCGCATTGTCCGCCGCATCCCCACCCGAATTATTGTTAAACAAAACGTATATGTCCTTAGTCTTTTTTTTCAATTGCTCTAATCGGTTTACCCATTCTTTCAACTCATTATTATTGTAGCGATATAAACAACGAACCGCTCTCCAATTTTCTCCTTTGTCAAGCCATCCATGAACATTCCGGCCATGAAAACGTATTAACGCCATGTCTGAATTTGTTGCCTCTAATACAAGCGGTACTGATCCTATTCCTGCCTGAGGCTCATCGCAAATTGTATGAATCCATTTTTCTTGTTCTAAAAATTGTAACGTCTTATCTCTCATCTCTGGATAAAACCATGTTTGATTTCGAAATTCTATTGCACATGGGAAATCTTCCATTTTTTCTTTCGTGTACCGAAGTAAATCTACATTTTTCACTTTACAATCGAACCATGGTGGATATTGAAATAAAATCATTTTTAATTTATTCGCTGCTATTAAAGGAAGAATTGATTGTTTATACACATCAAACATCTCATCGAACGTAGAAAAAGGGATTTCTCCTTTCATATGTCCTGTCATTCCTTGATAAGCTTTTACTATAAAAGAAAAATCTTTCGGCGTTTCCATCGCCCATTTTGTATAATTCCGCGCAGGTTGTATCGCATAAAATGAACTATCTACTTCCACAATGGGAAAATGTTCACTATAAGTTCGCAATTTATTTCTATTTTCATAGGGATTACTATATAAAGAATCATGATCTCCCCATCCCGTCACTCCAATAAAAAACAAACGTATTCCTCCCTTCCCAACTTCAGCTTACACTCATTCTATATTACTTCACAAAAATACCATCCGATCACTTTCATAAAGTCGCTCTTTCTTTAAGAGTATCCGTATAAAAATATGATATACTAGATGGAAGAATTTTTAAATTGAGGAGTTATTTATTTATGCTTCAAGACGATATTATTTTATCTCATGAAAATCGAATAAAAGAATTGGAAAATAAAGTACGGTTATATGAAGAACTTGTAAATCAATTACCACATCATTTCACATATAAAAATCCACATATTGGTTTGCAAATAAAAAAAACGAGAACATCTCATTCTATTCAACACATACAACAAAAAGATAAAGAGCCTACCTTTCAGCTTACTTGCGATTCACTATTTTTATTTGAACAACTAGAAAAACATTTTGTTCATATTTTCGATGCATTCTCGCATCACGTCACTTTTATTGATAATAAAGGTAACATTACATTATGTAATCAAGCTGCAGCAGATGATTTTGGTGTAATACGAAATTCTATAATTGGAAAACCAATTCAACAATTACTAAACTTATCTGAAGAACAAATTAAAGCTATTGAAACGTTAAAAACGGGAACCGAAATATATAATGAGGAAGTGTTAGACAAAAACTATGGCATCGTAAATAACCGTATTATTCGTGATTATAATGGGGAGATTTTTCGAGTTATTAGTGTATTTCATTATTTAAATACAGAACGTGATGCCGAAAAGTTTTCCCTAGCTGGGCGAATTGCAGCTGGGATTGCACATGAAGTACGAAATCCCCTTACAACGGTACGTGGGTACTTGCAATTTCTACAAGATAGCGTTTCTCCATCCAATAAAGAATTGTTTAAAAGTCTACTCATCCCTGAATTAGATCGTGCCAATAGTATTATTACAAAATTTTTAGCTATTTCAAAAACGCGTGAATTTACTAGAGAACATTTTCCAATCAATACGTTTTTACGCGAGTATATTCAACAACTACTTGCTAGTGAAGTTTTTTTGCACAACATTTCTATTGACTATGATTTTTCTACCGAATTAGATGGTGTACTCGTCAATATTGATCGCCATGAACTCGTGCAAGTTTTTTTAAATTTATTTCAAAATGCTGTCGACGCTCAAGGTGAAGAACCTCTTTCTATTCAAATTACTAGTTATCGCTTAGATAATTTTGTTCGTATTACTTTCAAAGATAATGGAACCGGCATTCCTCCAGCTATTCAAGAATATATATTTGATCCGTTTTTCTCTACAAAAGACTCAGGAACGGGACTGGGATTATCAGTAACGAAGAAAATTATTCAAAATCATAATGGCACATTAAAAGTTACTAGTAATCAAAATGGTACAACTTTCACTATTTCTATCCCAATTTTGCCTAAAACAAACCATGAAAGAATTAATCATTAACAATGTTGGACTGTTCCACGAACTGCACGCCAATTGTTAGATATAACCTAACAATTGGCGTGCAGTTTTTTTATTACAGCCTATTCTTTTTTTTACTTATATAAATCTTTCTCTACCTCTTAATTTTTCTTTGTTTTCGCAAGATGGGTAAACTTCTTATTTTTTGAAATAGTAGTTTGTCCATCACGAATTCAGTTTAATTTTCATTTTATTATATAGTAAAGGCTATTTATTCTATAAAAGAAATGAATGAACAAATGTCCAACAAGAATAAAGGGAAAGTATTCTATGGTAATGATTGTTGCGAAGTAAGAGCTTGCAGTTATATTAATATCTCTAAGTCCGAACTTAAAGAGTATGTTAGACTTCTTCAAGCTCTTGGTCAAAATATTCAAGCTGTATTTCAAAACCCTTCTCAAGATAATATTGATAAACTAATTGATATCCTAAATAATCTTCAAAAATTCCTCAATTGCTTAGATTTATCACCTGCACAAGAACAAGTCGGAAACTCTATTATTGCTAACTTATTAACTATCCTAAAGACATCACCTTTCTCATGCGGAGCATTATACGTTGAACTACAAAGTCTGCTTAATTATTTATTGTATATTGCTAAGTTATTCAAAATCGATTGCTGTACTATCGATAAACTCGTTAAGCTCATTACAGAAATTCAAGCTATTCTAGTGCAATATGGATCAGGTTGCCTTGGCGGAGGAACAATAGGTCCTACGGGAGCTACTGGACCTCAAGGGGCTCAGGGACCGGCTGGCGCTCAAGGCGCTACTAGATCTCAAGGTTCTCAAGGACCGGCTGGATCCCAAGGCGCTACCGGACCTCAAGGTTCTCAAGGGATTCAAGGACCAGCGGGGGCTCAAGGCGCTACTGGACCTCAAGGTTCTCAAGGGATTCAAGGACCGGCTGGATCCCAAGGTGCTACTGGACCGTCGGGCACACCACTCCCTGTAACTATAGCAGCAATAGGAAATTCTAATCCACAAACCATATCAACTGGAACAAATATCCAATTCGATCAAGTTTTCGAACTAAATAATCTCTCTTTTAATGACACTTCAGATACTTTAACTATTTTTGAAACAGGAGTATACGATATTAGTTTCTCTGCATCTACAACCTTCCCGGGTTCTTCACCGTTTGGATTCGGTATTTCATTCAACGGTCAACCACCTACTCGTAATTTTTCAACTAACGTTATCGGTAGTGCGATTTCTTTCTCCACAATTATTACTTTAACAGCTGGTACAACAATCTCTGTACAACCTACAGTAAATACTATTTCCATCCCTAACACTGGTGACACAACAGCTACACTATCAGTCTTCCGAATTTACTAACTTTTAGTTTTTATCTTATTTTTGAAAGACAAAGAATGTTTAATTTATAGTAATTTGTATTATTTTGATTGCATGTTAAATCTCTCTTTTAATAAAAAGGAGCACTTATTTTGGAGGATAAGTGCTCCTTCTTTACGTTTCTTTACTTCAAATTTACTCTAGCTTAATCCTCTTTTTGTATGATAAATAGTGAAGACAAAGACATGAAAGAGGGATGATAATGAGAATTATATCACTGACACGTTTTTGGTTTGTTCTTATGGTTTGCATAATTTTATGTATAGGGTTTCTTTTAACTCTAAAATATTCAAATGTTTCAAAAGCAGAAAGAAAAACAATTCCATACGAACTTCTGTATACAAAACAAAACAACATCCCGTATTCCTCTTCCACACAAAATGAAAAAAAAGTTATAAAAGGAATGCTTATTACAGAAGCTTCTAGTTATGAAAACCTACTTCAAATCGCTGAAACGATTAAAGATCAATATAAAAATAAAGACGTTGATGAAATAACACTCTCTATCCATAATGAAAATACTGGAAGTTTCGAAGAGGAATTACCATATGAACCTATTAGTAAAGGAATAATAACCGTCACGTTTGATTCTCAATCCTTCGGCAGGACCAATGTTACGCTAAATAAATAAACTGAAGCTTTAATAAGTGGAGCTTTTCCCATCCCCACTTATTATTAAGTTAAACCAATCAAATTTTTATAGGCAGCTCGATTCTCACCTAACTTCTTTTCTGTTGCCACATTTTGAATCGAGATAAAATCACTCATTTCTCATAAAAAAGAGGCGAACTCGTTATTCGCCTCTTTTTTTACCAAAATGGAATCCACTCTTTTACTTTATCTATCCATTCATTTTGCTGTTCTTTTCTTTGTTCTTCCTCTTCTTTTCGTTTTTTCTCTTCTTCTTTCCTTCGTTTTTCTTCCTCAATCGTTTTTAATTGTTTTGTATAATCCGCCTCAGGTATTAGTGATAACTGAAATGCCTTTTGAGTTGGATTTCCATTCGCTTTCTTCATAATGTCCCGAAACATTGTCGTTGTAATTTGGCTGCCTCCTGGCACATAATGCTCACTATCCGTTTTATCATACCCTACCCAAATCGCACCTACTAAATCCGGTGTGTATCCAACAAACCACGAATCCTTCGCACCAGTGCTTGGTCCATTTACAAGCTGGGTAGTCCCTGTCTTGCCTGCGGTATCGATATTATTAACTTTCGCTTTTTCACCTGTTCCCCTTTCAATAACACCTTTTAATAAGTATGTCATCTTTTGGGCAACTTTCTCATTCGTCACACGAGTTTCTTTCTTATACCATTTTCCAATTGTTTCCCCTTCAGCATTTTGGATTTCTCTAATGGCATGAGCTTCTACTTGGACACCATCATTTGCAAATGCGCTATACGCTTGAGCCATTACAAATGGTGAAGTCCCTACATGCATACCCCCTAAAGCAATCGGATACGTACGGTCTTCAGGATCTAATGGAATACCAAACCGCTCTAAAGATTTCAATCCTTTATCTAATCCAATTTGCTCTAATAGCCAAACTGCTGAAACATTATATGACTTTGCCACTGCTTCATACATCGTTACATTACCATGGAACGTATGATCACTATTTTGTGGTGCATATTCTTTAATATTAAACGGTTCATCTTTTAAGACATCGTATACTTCATATCCTTGCTCTAACGCTGGTACATACACTGCAAGAGGCTTTAACGTTGAACCTGGCTGTCTTTTTAATTGTGTTGCATGATTAAACTGTAAAAATTGATAAGGACCTCTACCTCCAACTAAAGCCGGAACACCGCCAGTTTTTGGATTCATAAGGACCACTCCAGTTTGCATAAGCTGATCTGAACCACTATCTTTAAAATAACTATCATTATTCACAACATCTTCAACCGCTTGTTGTTTTTTCGGGTCAAGTTCCGTATAAATACGATAACCACCTGCTAAAATTTCATTTTGTGTTAATTCATACTTGTCCATCGCTTCTCTAACAATATAATCTACGTATTGAGAATATTTCCCCTTATATTTATCGTCAACACCACGTCGTAATACAAGACCTGATTCTTTCTCCTGACTATATTGTTCTTCAGAAATATACCCTTGCTCCTTCATTAAACCTAATACGACATTACGTCTTTCAATTGATTTATTAAAGTTTTTATACGGCGAATACGCAGATGGCGCTTTAATTAATCCTGCAATCGTTGCAGCTTCTGAAATTGTTAAGTCTTTTACCTCTTTATCAAAATACGATTTAGCTGCTCTTTTTATCCCCCAAGCACCTTCACCAAAATAAATTTGATTCATATACATTTCTATAATTTCATCTTTTGAATAAGTACGCTCTATTTTTTTTGTTAAAAAGTATTCCTTTATTTTACGTGAGTATGTGCGATCTTGTGTCAAAAATACATTTTTTGCAAGTTGTTGTGTAATTGTACTACCACCTGCCACAACTTCACCAGCTGTAATGTTCTTAAATACAGCACTTATGATTCCACTATAGTAAATACCATGATGACTAAAAAATTCCTTATCTTCTACTGCAACAATTGCTTGAACCATAATATCAGGAATATCTTTCCTTTTAACTCCTTCTGTTTTAGAAGAAGCTAATTTAGTCGCAACTTCATTATTTGCATCATAAATTAAAGTTGGTTGTGGAACAGCTTGTTTTAATTCAGATATATCTTGAATGGAAATTATTATATTTACAACAATAAATAGAGTAGCAAGTAAACTTCCCAATACAATTAATGAATTGCGTAGTTTCTTCCTCTTATTGAACCACTCAAGCATTTTTTTAAAATGAGTGTTCTTCAATTTCATTCGTTCACTTCCTTCATTTGTTTACACTCTTTTTTTTAAAAGGAAGAATATACCTCCTTTTAAATTTATTATAATAACGTAGTCATTCCTATAGTGTAAAGCTTTTCTTTCACATTCATACTTTTCACAAGAAAAGGACATTCTACAAGTAAGATATTCACTATTCAGTATTAATATTATTAATACAACAATGTGAGTTATGTTAAGTTTTTGTAAACTTTTCGATAAAATGTTTTAAAAAACGACAGTTTTTTGTTAGAATTGATTAGCCAATATATTTTACATATATTACTTTTGTGGGGGTAACAATAATGGTCTTTAAATCAAAGAAAGATAAATTTTCTGAAATGCTAATGAATGTTTCCGAAAATTTAAAAGAAGGCGCGCAGTTTTTCGTGGAGTATAAAATTAAAAATGCTAGCGATTTAAAAGAGTTTTCTATGCGCATGAAAGAGTATGAGTCAAAAGGTGACTCATTCATTCACGAAATCATTATGGAGCTAAACAAAGCGTTTATTACTCCTATTGAACGTGAAGACATCCTACAGCTTGCAATGAGTATGGATGATGTATTAGACGGATTAGATCACAGTGCTGGTCTATTCGAAATGTATTCTATTACAGAAGCTGATGAATACATGATTAAATTCGTTGAAGCAATTAATCAATGTGCAATTGAGATTGCAAATTCTGTTGAACTACTGTCTAAAAAGAAATTAGTCGATATTCGTACAAATGCGATTAAGATTAAGGATTACGAGTCACAATGTGATGATATTCGCCGTCATGCGATTAAGCATCTATTCTCTCGTGAGAAAGATCCGATTAAGATTATTCAATTTAAAGAGATTTACGAAGAGCTTGAAGAAGTAGCTGATAGCTGTCAAAGCGTTGCAAACGTATTAGAAACAATCATTATGAAGAACGCGTAAGGAGTTTGATCATGGATACACTCTTGATACTGACCGTTTTAGTAGTCATTTGCGCTTTAGCTTTTGACTTTATCAATGGATTTCACGATACAGCAAACGCTATTGCAACGGCTGTTTCAACTAAAGCTCTAAAGCCTAGACATGCAATTGTTATGGCAGCTATTATGAACTTTTTAGGTGCGATGACATTTACAGGTGTAGCAAAAACTATTACAAAAGATATCGTTGACCCGTTTGCCTTGCCAAATGGTTCTCTTGTAATTTTAGCTGCTTTGCTTGCGGCAATAGTCTGGAATTTGCTCACTTGGTACTATGGCATTCCAAGTAGTTCTTCGCATGCAATCATTGGCGCAATCGCTGGTGCAGCAATTGCTGCTGCTGGTATTAGCTCATTAAACTATAAAGGGTTTATAAAAATTCTTGAAGCTTTAATCATTTCACCGATTATCGCTTTTGTTATTGGTTACATCGTATATAGTATTTTTAAAGTGGTCTTTAAAAACTTTAACTTAACGAAAACGAACAAGAACTTCCGTATATTCCAGATCTTCACTGCAGCATTACAAGCTTACACACATGGTACGAATGATGCACAAAAAGCAATGGGAATCATTACGATGGCTCTTATGGCCAATAACTATCATACTTCTGACGACATCCCGTTCTGGGTACAATTATGTTGTGCAATCGCAATGGGTCTTGGTACTTCTGTCGGTGGATGGAAAATTATTAAAACTGTCGGTGGACAAATTATGAAAATTCGTCCTGTAAATGGTGTAGCTGCCGATTTATCATCATCACTTGTTATTTTCGGTGCAACATTCATTCACTTACCGGTTAGTACAACGCACGTTATCTCTTCTTCTATTTTAGGGGTTGGTGCTTCACATCGTGTGAAAGGTGTAAAATGGGGAACTGCAAAACGCATGTTAATTACATGGGTTATTACACTTCCTATTTCAGCTTCTTTAGCTGCATTATTTTACTACTTATTACACTTAATCTTTTAATCAAAAGTCGTCTTCCTTATTTTTCTAGGAAGACGACTTTTTTGTGAACAAGCCTATTTCTTATTAAAAAGCGTGTATAATGATTGATGGATAAGTTATATAGAGGAGTTGGCAATTTTGGAATACATCATGTTACTTTTCATCGGATTAATCGCCGGGACAGTCGGGAGCCTAGTCGGACTTGGAGGCGGAATTATTATCGTTCCGTTATTAATTGGATTACACAGTTTATCACCACAACTCGCAGTAGGAACTTCTATGGTAACCGTCGTTTTTACGGGGCTGTCTTCTACCCTTACTTATATGAAACATAAACGGGTAGATTATAAAAGTGGACTTATTTTATTTATCGGGAGTGGCCCTGGTGGTATTATCGGATCATGGGCAAACAAATTTTTAAACCAAGATACATTTTCTTTATACTTTGGGATTTTTCTTATATTCGTCTCCATTCTTCTTATACTACGAGACAAATTGAAACCTCTTTCCCTATCAAATATGACTGTAATTAAGCGATCTTTTACAGATAACGAAGGAAATACTGTAGACTATCAATTCCCACCATTTCTCGCTATCTTTATTGCCTTTATAGTTGGATTTATATCCGGATTATTCGGAATCGGTGGTGGCGCCTTACTTGTGCCAGCGATGATGCTTCTTTTTGCGTTCCCAGCACACATTGCTGTAGCAACTTCAATGTTTATCGTATTTCTCTCAGCAATTGTAAGTTCTTTAACTCACATCTCTCTAGGAAATGTCAGCTGGGCTTATGCATTAATTCTTATTCCTGGTGCATGGATTGGCGGAAAAATCGGGGCTTATATTAACACAAAATTAAGTGGTAATGCAGTAATTAATTTATTACGTATCACATTAATTATTCTTGGAACTAGATTAATCATTACTTCATTTTTATAACGCGTTCTTTCTAGAATGCGTTTTTTCTTATACACATGAATATAAAAAGGCTCCTAGGAGAACAAATAAAACTAAACAAACACTTAATAGCATAAAATTTGAAATATGTACTTTCTTCAAGTTGATCACTCCTATAGCTATGACTGTTATCTTTATGATAGCGAAAAAACAGTTATCTTACAGTTACAAAGTGCTAACAATGCAAAATCATTTATTACAAATTTTATCCTTATATTTCATTTCTTTGTATAATCTATCGATTCAATAAAAAAAGATGTCATATTGACATCTTTTTAGTGAAGAAGTGACCATCCCATAAAGTCTTCATGTACTTGGCACGCCCTCTTATCGTTTCGATCATATAATTCAGCATAACTATCTGTTTCTTCATCATAAGCCATCGTATAAATAATTTGGCCGTCTATTTCAACGGATAAAACGACTCCACCTTTCATCTCTTCTACATGAATGATAGCATTCGCCGGAATTCTCATATCCGTCATCTTCATCGCATCTAACAATATACTAAACCCCCTACAGCGTATTCATTGCTAGTACTATTACACACTAAATAGTATACTACTGTAATAGCATACATTTCGTCAATGAAATTACTGTTTAAAAAGCATATTATCTTTATACATATACGCTAAAATATAAGAAATAGAAATATTTTAATGGGGGGCTAACATTGATTCTACATAAGGGAGATATATTATTCCGTCAAGGTGAGGACGGTCCTTTATACTTTATAAAAACAGGTTTATTAAAAGTTATTCGATTAGAAGAAAACGGAACACCATTTTTATTTAATATTATCGTTCCTGGTGAAACGATACCTCACCATTCTTTAATTTCACCGAAGGAATATCATGGTACAGCTATCGCTTTAATGAAAACAGAAGTGGAGCCTATAATTAGCAATGAATGGTACGACAAACTTCAAGCAAATCCTGCATCATATGAAAATATCGCTATACAATTACAATCGAAGTTAAGAATGATGCAACAGCGTATCGATCAATTGACAACTGTCTCTCCTAAAGAGCGCCTTCATCGTTTACAAGAATGGTTCACCTTATATTTAGGTGACATCCCTATTTATGAAATATTAACACAAACTGAAATTGGTCAGCTCATAGGTGTACGCCGCGAAACAGTTAATCGCTTATTAAGAGAACAAGCAAAAAACGAGGTAAAATAATACCTCGTTTTTTGCTTGGCAACATTAATCTATTGTAAGCTTGCTGCGGGACCGAAAAATTCATAATGAATGTTCTCTTGTTTAACACCCAAATCAATTAATGCAGCATTTATATGCTTCATAAATGGTACTGGACCGCAGAAATAAAATTCTGCTTCAGTTGTTGGAATAATAGTTTGTAACCATTCACGTTCAATGAATCCTTCTTTATCAAAATTCTTCATTTCCACATCTTGCTCTGTCGGTGAAGAATAGCAAGTATATGCTTTAACTTGTTCATACTCTTTTTCTACTGCCTCAACATGCTCTTTCATCGCATGTGTATTACTATTTATCGCCGCATGAACAAAGCATACATTACGCTTTGATTCTTGTTCAATTAGCGTATTTAACATGCTCATCATCGGTGTAATCCCTACCCCACCACTAATTAGTACAACAGGTAATGTTGAATCCATATTTAATACGAAATCTCCCGCTGGTGCACTTACTGGTAAGACATCTCCTTCCCCTACATGATCATGTAAGTAATTAGATACTTTACCATCTGGTGTATCTACACCTTTTTCTTTCTTTACACTAATACGATAATATTCTTTTCCTGGAGCATCAGACAAGCTATATTGACGATTATGTGTATATGTTTCACCTTTAATATTTATTTGAATCGTTACATATTGTCCTGGGATGAATGAAGAAACTTTCCCGCCATCTTCAGGTTTTAAATAAAATGATGTAATAACGTCGCTTTCCTTCACTTTTTTAACAATCACAAAGTTGCGGAAATCTTTCCATCCACCTTCTTTATGTGCAGCTTCTTCATACATACCCGCTTCAATGCTAATGAATGCATCAGCAATGACGCCATACGCTTCTCCCCATGCATTTAAAACTTCATCAGGTGCGCCTGCGACCTCTTTAATCGCTCGTAGTAAGCATGTACCTACTATTGGATAATGCTCTGCTTTAATACCTAAACTTCTATGCTTATGACCGATTTGTTTTACAACTGGAATAATAGCTTCTAAATTATCAATGTACGTTGCAGCTGCATAAACAGCGTTTGCTAACGCTTGTTGTTGTCTTCCCTTTTTCTGATTCGTATGGTTGAAAATATTCAATAACTCCGGATGTTCCGAAAATAAAATTTGATAAAATCTCGTTGTAATTTCAACGCCTTTTTCCTGTAATAACGGTACTGTTGACTTTACGATTTCAATTGTTTTTGCACTTAACATTGTATCCCACTCCTCTATTTCCTTAACTGTTTTTAGTTTAACTGAATTGTATAATACATATTGTGATTTTAATCACTATTAACACGGTGTTTTTGTGAAAAATATATGAACAATGCACATATTAAGTAAATTTTAATTAGCCCTCATTAATTGTGCTCAAAAAAAGCTAACTAGAATTCTAGCTAGCCTACTACTTTGTTTGTATCGCTTGTTCAATTACTCTTATATTCTGTCCATCTCCAAACTCTGTATACCCCCATACATTCGTTTCACCTTTATATTTATTCACAAGTATATCCAGGTCATGGTATACGCGATGAGCATAGACTACATACTCAACATTCTGAAGCTCCACACCTTTCTTTACAATTTCATAACTTCTATTCACATCGCGTTTTATTTTTTCATTTTGTATTTCTTTATGTATATTTTTTAAAGAGGCTTCTTGCTCTTGAAACCATTGTTTAAAATGTTTCCAGTCCCCATCTGTATATTTCTCTGCCTTACCATAATTCAAGAAATTATTATAACTTTCATGTGTCGTACGAACAAAATCGAGTGTCTTCTTCTTCTCTTGTACCTCTTCTATTTGTGCTACTGTATTTACTCCAGCAGACTTATTCGCATAATATAATAGTACTTTCATAAGACTATAGCTCGCTATTGCCATCACAGTAATAGTTACCAATACACTTAACAATCTCTTCATATACAGAACCCCTTTTCTACTATGAATATTACAATGTACTGTTACACTTGTAACATTCTCTCGTAGAAATATAATTCCTGTTTAAATCCTTCTTGTCATTTCGACACTATTTCCCTACAAACTTCTCCTTGGTAAATGCTCTTGTAAAACAACATAACCTTCATAAGCTGTATAACCGAGTATAGCCATTAATCCGATATAACAAGCAAATACTGTCCATTTCGTTTTCGTATCGACTTTATAATAATTTTCTTGTTGTTCTTTTTCTGTTTCCCATTCATTTAATTTTCTTTCTGACATTTCAAATGCTTCTCTTATATGAATTGTATGCATTTCTTTTTCATCTTCATATGGGACATAATCAAGCGGCTCAAACTTTGGTAAAAGGTACTCTAGCACTTCAATCTTTTGAAGTTCTCCTGTTTTTAATTCTTTTTCACGTTCTCTTTGTCTTAATACATTCATCTCATGGTGAATCATATAAATCGTTCGATGCACCGCACCAGTTTCTTTTAATTCCTCTTCAAGCCTAGCAACATATGCTTTCATTCCATCGATTCTATATCCTAATTCCTTAATCGGCTCATCTCTCTTTATTACTCTATATAGTTCCATGCAGCCGATAATAACAATAAATCCTCCCAAAATACTCTTATAGTAAATAGAATAGCCGAGTAGTAAAACTAGCCCTGCTCCCCAAATTTTCGTACTTACAACTGAAATTATTCGTCCACCATCTAACGGAGAAACTGGAATTAAGTTAAAGAAATTAATCATACTGCCAAGTAAAATAATAAGCGCCCAAAACGGCTCTTTCGTTACCAGATAAAGTGGAATCGCGGGTAAAAATGAAAGCAATCCGAAAAGAGGTCCCATATAGGCAATGTATGCTTCATCTTTTGCATTTTTCGGCATCTCTTTCATCCCAATAAGAGCCCCCATAAAAGGTATGAAGATTGCTGGCGATGTTGGTATACCTTTCTTTCGCGCTGCCCATAAATGCCCCATCTCATGTACAAACAACAAATAAACGAGTGCTACCCCAAACTTCCAACCATATATGACTGCGTATGCACCAAGCGATAAAAACATACTAAATACAGTTGAAAATTTTGCTAACTTAAAAATGGCAAATACCCATTTTAACTTAGACAGTAAAAATAACCCTATTGCAACGATAACTCCCCATAATCCTTTTTTATTATTTTTCATTTCCCTCTCCTTTATCTCGCTTTACTGAGTCATATACACTCATCAAAACTTATTCTTTTCTCTATTATGACATATTTTTTTCTATTGTTAGAAATAATGTTTATTTCATCCATTTTTAGCCAAAAATAAAAATAAAAGGAGGTAAATACAAATGAAATTACAATCTCTTATGATAGGCACTCTATCGTTTTTAGCTTCAACTCTTATTTTTTATACCGTCAGCTACGTATTGTTATTAGATTGGTTGCCAAATCACTTATTTATAGCCCTTATTATTCTTTCTGCTCTTATGATTTCTTTTCTAATTACACGAAAATCAATGAATGAGCCATCTGCAAAAGCAAAATAATAGAGGGGGACCTTTCCCCTCTATTATCATTTCCTAGGAAAGGCCATATAGACTTTACGATTCATATTTATCCCGCTATTTGCGGGCAGTAAGACTCCCACCTCAAAATTCAGCTGGAGCAAAGAAGTTAGGTGGGAGTCGTGCTAAAATCAGCGGGGGATTCCCCCCCACTGATTAAAGTTTCACTTTATCTTTGTAAATTCATTTTTTCACCATACTCTTTAACAATTTGAATAATGTTTTGAAATGCTCCTACTTTTTCTTTCTTACTATTTAATATTTGTAAATCGTAATTATCATAATAGGTTTCTAGTGATTTTAATTGTGATTCTGAAGCATCTTTTATCGGAACAGTAACATTCAATTCATACTGTTTATACCCTTCCTTTACTTTTTCAGCTGAAATCATTTCACTATCTTTTGCTCCAATTAATTTTTGAACCTTTTCCGGGAAAATCAATTGCAAATAATATTCTTGTTCCTTTGCTAACTTATTATATAGTGATTGTGAAATCGTATAACGTACCGTATAATTTATTTTTTGATCGCCTGCTTTAATATGAAACGCGGTGATCTGCAAATCTTTTTTCGTTACTTCCGTTAAAGGCCCTACTTGTATCTCATCTTCTTTTTGTTCTGGAATCTTTGGAAATATAGCCAAAAGTTTTTCAGTATCTTTTTCGTTCAGCATATACATATCTTTCTTATATTGAATCCATCCTCGGCGATCTTCTCCTCTTAACCATGCATAATATGTTTCTATTTTCCCATCTCTACTAATTTGCATTTCATATTCCGGTTCACCAAAACTACCCGTTACTTCTTGTTTTTCCGCTTTGTTTATAATATCCACCACCAACTCCGCATCCATTTTCTTTAAATTTTTTTCTTCTTTACCTTTTTGTATAACAGTTATTTGTAATGGTTCTTTCACTTCATTCACTGTCTCCTCTACTTGTTTCGATTCCTTCTTTTGCTCGGCTTGACCACACGACGCGAGTAAAATAACACATAAAAACATTAAATATTTCCCTTTCAAATTGATTCTCCTTTTCCAATAAGAAATTCTTATAATCCTCATGCATAAAACAAAAACGTTACATTATATAGAATGAGCTATACTATACACTGAAGGGAGGATTTTACAATGTCCATTAATTTTCATGATGCAAATAATAAGTATACGTATGCAAATCGTAACGCACATATTTCATGGCAGGAAACAATAAACAATATTGTAGATGTACAAAACAAACAAGTAATTGATATAGGTTGTGGTGGAGGCATTTATACGAAAGAACTTGCTCTTATGGGAGCCAAAAATGTTGTTGGGCTTGATTTTTCAAAAGAAATATTACAAGCTGCAAAAGAAAATTGTAATGCCTTCCCAAACATTTCATTCATTCACGGTGATGCGCATAACATTCCATATCCTAACGAATCATTCGACCTTGTCATTTCTCGCGCAGTCATCCATCATTTACAAGATGTTCCTACATTTATACGAGAGGCTTCTCGCATATTAAAAAAGGACGGTACACTTATTTTACAAGACCGAACTATTGAAGATTGTACCATTCCAGGAAATCCTGAACACATTCGTGGATATTTTTTCTCTGTATTTCCAAAACTCATTGAAATAGAATCAAAAAGAAGACCAAAAACCACTACTATACAGCAAGAATTACAAAAATATTCTCTTCAAGTGTTCCCCATACAAACACAATGGGAAGTACGAAAAACACATGATTCTGTAGAAGCATTGCTGCAAGATTTATCTCCTCGAACCGGACGATCCATTCTATATGAATTAACAGATAATGAACTTTCTCAACTTCTACATCATATCCAAACGGCATTACAAAACGTCTCTCCTATCATCGAAAGAGATCGTTGGACAATTTGGAGCGCGAAAAAATTGTAAGGAAGGAAGCCTCACAAAATAATGTGAGGCTTCCTTCTTTCATAATCTAATTTTGCAACACTCTTGATATCCTCCACTCCTGGCCTGCGCACTTCCACACTTCGGACATACTAAATATCTAGACTGATTTGTCAACAAACTACCTTTTTGAAAGAGTAAAACTTCTGCTTGTTTAAACGAACGCGAATAATATAACCACATAAAACCAATTATAGCAATAATGCCAAATAATACTCCCATCGCAAGCATTTCAGTCACCTCTTTTGGTTTGTTCTTTCCAGCAAGTGGATTGTTGTATTATTCTCTGCAAATTCAAATAATTCCTTCCTTACTCCTATAAATATCGATTTTCTCCATAAACTTTACAATTCTCTATAATGTTTTACAGCATTTTTACAAACAGCATTAACCCTTATATTCTCAGCTATATTTCTACAGGAAGGTGTATTTCCAAAAAAATATGTTGACTTTCTAAAAAAAACATGTGAAAATATTGTCAGAATACTTAAATAAAAATTCATTGACGAGAACGAGTACGTTACAGGGCTGTTCCCCAGAGAATTGGTATTTTGCTGAAAGCCAATGCTCAGTTCGTAACCGAAAATCATCTCCGAGAAGTAGAACCGAATGCTGAAGTAAGTTCTTACCGGTCGTCCTCCGTTACAAGGAACACGTATCATGTTGTACGTTGTAAGCCGTATACATATAAATATATTTCTACATGTATAAATTAGGGTGGTATCGCGGGTAAATATAACTCGTCCCTTTCTTAAGGGACGAGTTTTTTGTGTTCTTACAATGAATTTACAAAAAAGGAGGCAAAAACAATGAACACTGTATCAAAAAAACATATTTTTTTCACAGGTCTTATGCTATTTTCTTTATTTTTTGGAGCAGGTAATTTAATTTTCCCTCCAATGCTTGGACAAAATGCTGGTGAAAACTTTTGGCCAGCAATGATTGGTTTTTTACTAACAGGAGTCGGCTTACCGCTACTTACTGTTATCGCCATTTCTCTATCAGGAAATGGAATGCAACAACTTGCAAGTCATGTTCACCCATCATTCGGAATATTCTTTACAGTAGTTGTATACATTGCAATCGGTCCATCTATGGGCATCCCACGTGTTGCTAATGTCGCTTATGAAATGGGAGTTAGTTCTTTCTTACCAGAAACTATTCGCTCTAGCAGCCTAGCGCTATTTTTATACACAGTCATCTTCTTTGCTATCGTATTTTGGCTTAGTTTAAATCCTTCTAAACTCGTCGATCGTATCGGAAGCGTATTAACACCTATTTTATTACTCTCTATTTTCTTATTATTCGTTAAGGGTGTATTTACACCCCTCGGGCAATCCGGACCAGCAATGCAAGAGTATCAAATTTCTCCAATTTTCAAAGGTTTTATGGAAGGATACTTAACAATGGATACCATTTCAGCACTTGCATTTGGAATTATCGTTGTAAATGCAATTCGCTCAAAAGGTGTGAATGACCGTAAATCCATTGCCATCGCAACAGCAAAAGCAGGACTTATTGCCGCTACCGGTCTCGTACTTGTATATGGTGCACTTGGCTGGCTCGGTACAACTAGTGTCTCTCTCGGATACGCAACAAATGGCGGACAGCTACTTACCGTTATCGTACAACAATTACTCGGTCCATATGGTTTAATTCTATTATCTCTTATCGTTACACTCGCTTGCTTAACAACATGTATTGGACTTGTATCTGCATGCAGTCAATACTTCTCAACATTATTAACGAAATTTTCATATAAAACGTTAGCAAGTGTCATTTGCTCGTTGGGATTATTAGTTGCCAACTTAGGTTTAACAAAAATTATCGCAATCTCTGTTCCTATTTTACTTGTTGTATATCCAATTGCGATTGTACTCGTATTACTATCATTACTTCATAAATATTTCGGTGGATATCGTTCTGTTTATGTAGGTGCGTTAATTGGATCTGCAGTTGTGAGCGTATTTGATGGTTTAAAACAAGGGAATATTCCTGTTTCATCTATCACATCTTATTTCGAGTTTATTCCATTATATAATGAAGGAATTGGCTGGTTAATACCAGCATTAATTGGGGCTATTATCGGTTTTGCTATCGCAAAATTAAGTGGTGCCAAAGCAGTACCATTAACGGATCATTCACCTGAATCGAAAGTATCATAAAAAAACTCCCATTTCGGGAGTTTTTTACATTTGATAAGAAGTATGATTAAAGCTACTTACTTTATAAGCTTTCGTATAGTAATCAATATTCGTATCCACTGTTTCTACTTTTACAACATCATAGCAATCTTCTTGTTTTACTAGAAATAAATAATATTCTTCTGTCGCCTCAATAATTGCAATACGATCTGTTTCAATATCATATTGTTCACAAAGTGCTTGCAACGCATTCACATAGTTACCTAATTTTTTCGTTTCATCCATTCCAAATATCGTTTGAACTAACATACACTCTCTCCCCTTTGTATGTACTGTTAACACCTTAATGATAACGCTTACATAATTAACCGTCAACAAAAAGCTTTGACCATATATAGCCAAAGCTTCCTTCTTATTTCGTCAATTGGTGTCTAAACGCATAAATAACCGCCTGTGTCCGGTCACTTACATTTAGCTTATTTAATATATTACTCACATGTGTCTTTACTGTTTTAAGGGCAATAAACAACTCATCTGCAATCTCTTGATTACTTTTCCCCTCTGCAATTAATAACAAAATTTCAGACTCTCTTTCTGTTAACTCCTCATGCAAAGGTTGTTCTTTCTTCTGACGCATACGAGACATCATTTTACCAGTAACTTTCGGCTCTAATACCGTTTCCCCATCATAAGTAGCTCGTACAGCATCTGCAATATCACTCGCTCTTGATGTTTTTAATAAATAACTTGTCGCCCCCGCCTCAATAACAGGATATAACTTTTCATCATCTAAAAAGCTCGTGACAACTACAATTTTCGCTTCTGGCCATTCTTGAATAATAGCACGTGTCGCTTCAACCCCATCCATCTCATCCATAACAAGGTCCATTAAAATAATATCCGGTCTTAATTGCAAAGCTAATTCTGAACCTTTTCTTCCATTTTCAGCTTCTCCAACTACTTCAATATCTGGCTGCGTTGATAAATATGCTGATACACCCATTCGAACCATTTCATGATCATCAACTAATAATACTTTTATCATGATTCTCCCCCTCTCTCAATCATAATCGGTACTTTCACTTCTATTTGCGTACCTTTATTCGGAAAACTAAGAACTTTTAATGTACCACCAATTTCATGAACTCGCTCTTGCATTGACCTTAAACCGTATGAACCAGCCTTATTAACACCAACTTTAAACCCAACACCGTCATCAATAATTTTCAAAATCGCATATTGATCAATTTTACGAAGGCGTACTTCGGTTTTCTTTGCCTTCGCATGCCGTAAAGTATTAGACAGCGCCTCTTGTACAATACGGAATAAATGATCCTCTACACCTTTTTTCAATTGAATCGGTTCAATTAACCATTCAATTTTCATATGTTGCTTTCTAGACAGTTCTGTTAATAATTCTTCTATACCCTCTGTTAGTTTCTTACCTTCTAACTGCACTGGGCGTAGATGAAGGAGCAATGCTCTCATTTCTGATTGTGCATTTACAACCATATTTTCAACAAGCTGCAACTGTTTTTGCGTCGTGTCTGGAATTTCAGCTACTTGTTCATTAATGGCTGACATCATCATCGACATTGCAAAAAGCTGCTGACTTACAGAATCATGCAGCTCTCTCGCTAATCGATGCCTTTCTTGAGAAATCGCTTCTTGTCTCATCTCTTCATTCCAATGGGCTCGTTCATTCGTTACTTTTTGAAATAGCCCAGCTTGCTCCTCTAAGCGACGAGCAAGACCAATTACTTTTCGTTCCACTTCATGAAATTCATCATCCGCAGTAAATGAAACATCACTCGGAAAATTCCCTCGCTCTACTTCAAATAGAAAAGTATTTAATCCTTGTATACGCTGCTCTATATAATAACCGATTGCATATCCTACAATTCCTCCGATAAGAAGACTCGTACTTATAATAAACAAGCCAATTGGAACAGAAGCAATGGATTCTTTCCATAGTAAATCATAAACTTGTTGCTCGCTTTTCCATACATATACAATTGTACAAATAAGTGCGATACTCACAGAGGACAACATAGAATAACGAATATACATCCACGAAATATTCCTTTGTTTTTTCATTATACTTTCCTCACTTCCGTATCGCCTACGACAAGCGAAGAAATAATTTTAATACGACGAGGGGCTTCTTTATACTGTTCTGTTCTAAACGTAACATTACGGTTAAATCCAGTTTCTTCATGTCCTGGCAGGAGCACTCGCCCAACAATAACAGAATGATTTAAAGACAATTCAATATCATATGGTACATATAAACGAATATTACCAATGACGCCCCGAATAACAATAACCGTTTCCCCCTCTGGAATCATAGCAGTTGTTAAATCAATCTCGACGTCACAAGCACCATATTGGACGTTAATATCCTCTATTTCATAAATATGATCCATCATTCGTACATTACCTACAAACATATTTTTTATATACGGTTCTGTACGATATATTTGTTTTTCTTCATTTATATATCCCTTTTCTTTAATTTCAACTTTCATTGCTTTTTGCCGATGTCCTTGTTGAATAAGTTGATAACCAATTAAAGCTAAACAAGCAAACACAACAAGTACGAATGCCGCTGATGAAAATAAGAAGAATAAGAAGACAATACCACCGACAAATAAAAATACATTCCCTCTTACATAACGGTTCTTCTTTCGATAATGCCTTCCAAACATAATCATAATAAATGCAAATATTAGACCACCTGGTTCAAAATGTCCAAGTATCATATCAAGAAAAAGACCGAATCCAAATATGATGAGGAGCATCCCCATAAATTGTGTTTTTGAAAATTGCTTCTTCATTTCAGCTCCCCCCTCCTTGTCACATATACATAGAAGAAAAGGCATTGCTTTCCAACACCTTTTCTCCTATCACTATATCATAAGCCTGTTTTATTATATACTACAATTATTTTGTTACTTCTTTCGTTAACGATACTTCATTTTTCTCTTTCATTTCACTCTCTAGTTTTGCAATTTTCATATCAAATGTATCACGCTCATGCTCTTCATTTATACGAAGCTCTATGTCACGAATGTGATCTTCAATTTCTTCGAATCGTAAGAACGGATTATTTTCATCCATTTTATGCATAGCAGTATTCATACGGCGGTTTGCATGCGCCATATTTTCACGTGCCATTAATTCCATACGCTTTGCGTTCATTTCTTTTAATTTATTTTTCATTTCTGAAAGACGACGCTCTAACTCATCAATTTGCTCTACAACACCAGCATACATTTCTTCTAAGCGAGTTACTTGCCCTTCATAATACGCTACTTCTTCTAATGCACGTTCATGCAATTGCAATTCGCCTGCTTCTTGTGCGATGATAGCTTGCTTTGATCTTTTATTAACGAAATAACGTGCTTGCTCAAGCTCACGAGCGAAGTTAGATTTTAATGTTTTATGACGCTGAATTAACTTCTCAATTTTTGTTATTTCACGCTCACTATCTCGTAAATATTGGTTTAACATAGCAATTGGATTTTTTCTTTCTTTCTCATCTAACACATTATGAAAATCAGCTAAAATTGCATCGCGTACACGTCCGAATAAAGATTGTTTCATTATAATCTTCCTCTCTTCTACTTTATAATTTGATTTATTTTATATTAGTTTTTCATTAACTTGTTCCACTCATCTTCAAAGTTGCTATATGGTTTAGCACTTTCTGGAGCAGAATCAACAACTACATTTTTTCCTTTTTTCCACTCACGGTATCCGTAGTATAAAACTACTAATGCTGCGATACCGATTAATGCTGGGGAATGAGAAAGTGCAATGGACAAACCGATTAAACCAACAATACCCCAAGCTAACTTTCCAAAGAATGATTTAGCTCGCACAAATGATTTATAGCTCCAGTACACAACTCCTGCTCCAATGGCGAATCCTACAATACCAGCAAGACTACCAAGAGCAATTAAAGCCAAAATACCGGCTGCGATAAACGCTAGAAATTGTTTCATCTTGTGCTTGCCTCCCTTCGATTTGATACTCTTATCTTAACTATTTTTTCATTTTTTCATAACGAGCTTAAGAACTGTTTTCGACTCAGACTTAAGACCGAGTTGAATTCAGCCTTTTGTAAAAATATAAGGAAAGATAGGATAACTCACTCTTTTATCGCACAGAAAAAGCCGTACAGAGAATATTCTCTGTACGGCTTTTTGTTGCTACGAATAAAATTCATATTTAATTATGCTGTTTTATGATACTCTTTCTTTTCCGCCACTTTAGAAAACCTCGGGAAACCAATTAATATAGAAATGATTCCACATACTCCAACTAAGATCGGATAAAATGCATATGGTAACAATTCGATCGGAGATAACGCAGCAAATCCTGCAGCTGTTAACATTTGAGCACCATATGGGATTAACCCTTGTATACAGCAAGAGAAAAGATCCAGTACACTCGCTGATTTACGGGGATCAATTTCATACCGATCCGCAATATTTTTCGCAAGCGGACCTGTAAAAATGATAGAGATTGTATTATTTGCTGTACAGATATTCGTCATACTCACTAAACCAGCAATGCCGAACTCTGCTCCTTTTTTCGAACGAATATTACGTGTTAAAAGATTCATTAAATATTGAATACCACCATTATACTGAATAAGCTCAACCATACCACCGATTAAAATGGCAAGTAATACTAATTCCATCATACTGCCCATTCCAGTCGTTACACTTTTAAAGAAACTCTCTAACGTATAACTTCCATCTATAAGACCGATAACACCAGATAGTACAGTTCCACCTGTCAATACGATAAGTACATTCCAACCAAGTAATGCTGTAACAAGTACACCTGCATATGGTAATATCTTCACCCAATCAAATGTTTGAGCTTTAATTTCTGTATCACTTCCTAAAGTAATCATTACTAATAGTACAATTGTAATGATTGCAGCTGGCAATACAATTAAAAAGTTCGTTTTAAACTTATCTTTCATTTCTGTTCCTTGCGACCTTACAGCTGCAATTGTTGTATCAGAAATAAATGATAAATTATCACCAAACATCGCTCCGCCCACAACAGTAGCCATCGTTAGTGCAATTGAAATATCAGTTTGTCCACTAATACCTACAGCAATTGGCGCTAATGCAGCAATAGTTCCCATTGAGGTTCCCATCGCTAATGAAATAAATGCCCCTATAACAAAAATTCCAGCAACGATAAATCCTTGGGGTAAAATAGATAACGCTAAGTTAACAGTGGAATCGACTCCGCCCATTCCTTTTGCTGTTTCAGAAAACGCCCCTGCAAGTACAAAAATTAAAACCATGATCATAATATCAGGGTTTCCTGCACCTTTTGCAAATCGTTCTACTTTCACATTAAAGCTTTCCTTACGATTCATCACTAAAGCAATTCCTACAGCAATTGAAATCGCTATAAGTATCGGCAATTTATAGAAATCACCTGTAATAATTCCAGAACCAATAAATAGTGCCAAAAATATCCCAAGCGGTAATAAAGCTAAACCATTTCCTCTCGTTTCTTTCAAAGTACCATCTCTCCCTAGTTTCAACCTTTTTCTAATGAATAACAAAAGACCTCTTCCAATGAGAAGAGGTCTTATACATCTATAAGAAACACTCTTCTCATCTTTCAAGCACATGCTTGCTGGATTTGGCACAGCACTCTGAAATCGAGTCCGCTGCCGAGGCATCGTAGGGCCAGTCCCTCCGCCTCTCTTTATAAGAAGGTTTCATATTTATTTTTAAATAATAATTTCTTTCCTAACTTTACTCGCTTACAAAACAAAAGTCAATTATTTTTTGTATAGATTTTTTTGGTAATTATACAAAAAGGTGAATAAACCAATCATTTCAACTTTTTAATTTCTTTATCCAATATTGAGATCCAATAAAATTTTCTATTTTTTATCGTCGCGATAATCCATTTTGTTGTATTCCATGCTAACTCATATTCTTCCTTTGTAACATCACCAATTTTGTAAGCATCCTCTAACTCGTCTTCATCCAGTACATAGACCTCACCGTTCGGTAACAATACTACATCTAAATATAAATCATCAAAATAAGGTAAACCACGATCGTCTATTTTAAATTCTTTCGTCACATCGATATAATATTGCACTAATTGTTTTTGATTGTCTAACATAGCTGTAATTGCAAAGTTTTTCCCGTTTATAAAATATTGCATCCATGTATACCCATCACCTGCAATGCAAAGCTCTTTACTATTGTATTCTTTATAACTAGGCTCTCTCACCTTTTTTATATCCAATATTCCTAACATACCTGCTTCAGCTTGTTTTACTGTGTATGTCTTCTCTAGTAATCGCTTCCACGTAGAACCATCACCGTACTTACGTTTCATAACTTTCTCTCCTCTTCTACATACAGAAAAGCTCTCACATAATATGTGAGAGCTTTTCAAATCATAATTAAGCCGCTTGACCCTTTTCAGATATCTCTTTTAAATAGGCTTGTCCTTTTTCAGCGTCATATTGACCTTCCCACTTAGACATAACTACAGCCGCTAAAGAGTTACCTACTACGTTAACTGCTGTACGAGCCATATCTAGAATACGGTCAATACCTGCAATAAACGCTAAACCTTCAGCTGGAATACCTACTGTACCAAGTGTTGCTAATAATACAACGAATGATACGCCCGGTACACCCGCGATACCTTTTGATGTAACCATTAATACAAGTAATAATGTAATTTGTTCTGTAATGGATAAATCAATACCGTACATTTGTGCTAAGAAAATTGCCGCAATTGCTTGATATAAAGTTGATCCATCTAAGTTAAATGAATAACCTGTTGGAATAACGAAAGATGTAATTGCTTTCGGACAACCGAATTTCTCCATTTTCTCCATAATTTTCGGTAAAACTGTTTCTGAGCTTGCAGTAGAATACGCTAAAATAAGCTCGTCTTTTAAAATTTTAAAGAATTGGAAAATGTTAATACCGAATATTTTCGCTGTAAGTCCTAATACAACTACAACGAAGAAGATCATTGCTCCGTATACTACAATGAGTAATTTCCCTAATGGAATTAATGAAGATAAACCGAATGTAGAAACTGTAACACCAATTAATGCGAATACACCAAACGGTGCAAATTTCATAACTTGGTTAGTCACGTAAAACATTGCGTCAGCTACACCTTGGAAAAATTGAAGAACCGGTCTTCCTCTTTCACCAATCGCCGCAACTCCTAAACCAAATAGTACAGAGAAGAAGATAATCGCAAGCATATCACCCTCAGCTAATGATTTCATAATATTCGTTGGAACGATATTCACAAATGTATCTGCAAACGAATGACTTTGTACTTGAGCTGTTGTTTCTGCATATTTAGAAATATCAGTCTTCGTCAATTGATCCATATTCACGCCTTTTCCAGGTTGGAAAATGTTCGCTATTAATAGACCAACAACAATTGCAATCGTTGTAATAATTTCAAAGTAAAGAATTGTTTTTCCGCCTAGTCGGCCTAACTTCTTAACATCACCAACACCAGCAACACCAACAACGATACTTGCTACAACAATCGGTACAACAATCATTTTAATTAATCGGATGAAAATATCACCAATTGGTTGTAAGTACTTCACCACTTCCTGATTGCCAAAGAAAATCGCCCCAACTGCAATACCAAGCGCAAGTCCTATTAAAATTTGCCATGCAAGTCCTATTCTTTTCATACTTGTGGTAACCCCCTCTTCGATGTGTCACTCTATCTCTCATTCTATCTCTATAAAACATGAAATTAAGAGTATTACATATTATTCGACAATTCACTACATTTTGTCCCTGTTAAAAATCATAAATCAAAATTTAAAATCTGACAACAAAATAAGTTTGCCCGAATGCAAATAATTTTCTTGACAAAAACAAAACCCATGTCAGAAAACCTCACATGAGAACGATTCCTCACTAGTGATTTATAGGTTTTTAAAGTAATGTTTCACCATCGAAAGCTCCATCATTTTCCATGTTTTTTTTAGAACAAAATAGAAAATGGTGCATTTTTGTATGCATGCAAAAATTTCACTTTATGACAAACACTACGAAAAGATACTAAATTCCGACAAAACTTAGCAAATTTATAAAGTTTTCTTTACATTATGATTACAACAATAGACACCCTTCTTCTTCTTATGATATATACATTCATAGGGAAAGGAGCAAGACAACAATGAAAAAGAAATTTGCAGCATTTAGTGTTTTAGCAGCTGGAACGATTTTCGTTTCCCCATTACTTTCACCCGTATACGCTGAAACGAATGAAAATAAATTATCTAATATTCAATCCGAATTAGAAGGCAAACAAAATGACTTACAAAATAAATCAGCTGAGAAAGAACAAATAGAAAAAGAAATCCAGGAATTACAAAAGAAAATCGACGAATTAACTACTTCTATTAATAAAAACGAAGCTGAATTAAAAGATACACAAAAAGAAATTAACAACACACAGCAAGTTATTACTGAAAAAAAGAAACATATAGAGCAATTACAAACGAACATAGATACACGGCAGGAAGTTATTAAACAACGACTACAATCTATGCAAGAGAAGCCTCGTACGAGTATCATTACAGAAGTATTAACAAATTCTGCAAATATTGCCGATCTTGTTGATAATATGTATTCTGTAAGTTTAATTTTAAATAACGATACAGATATTGTGAAAAAGCAAACAAGTGATCAAAATGCTGTGACGACAGAAAAAGAAGCTGTTGAGAAAAAAGAGCAACAACTGAAAGAATCCGAGCAAAAATTAGTACAAAAACAACAAGAGTTACAAAATAACCAACAACAGCAACAAACTTTTATTAACGATCTACATACGAAAGTAGCAAAAGTAGATTCTGAGATTGAAGGATTAGAAGAGTCAAAAGGTATTTTAGAAAACCAGCGTCAAGCTGTTCAAAAAGCAATTGAAGAAGAAAAACGTGCAGAAGAAGCGCGTAAAGTTGAAGAGGCACGCAAGGCTGAGGAAGCAAAAAAACAAGCCGCCGCTTCTGCTAAAGAAAGCACACAATCCGCACCAACACCGCAAGATACGAACAAAGGTGGATTTATTAAACCAGCAGCTGGATCGAAAACTTCAGGATTTGGTACACGTTCTTTAGATAACCATAAAGGAATCGATATTGCCGCTTCAGGGACAGTGCCAATCATGGCTGCTGCAGATGGCGTCGTTATCCGTTCAGAATTATCATCTAGTTACGGAAACGTTGTATACTTATCTCACCGTATAAACGGAAAAACATATACAACTGTATATGCACATATGAGTAGCCGTTCTGTATCTAATGGACAAACTGTAAAACAAGGTGATCAACTTGGGTTTATGGGAAATACTGGCCAATCTTTCGGACAACATTTACACTTCGAACTTCACCTTGGAGAATGGAATGTCGGTAAGACAAACGCTGTCGATCCATCTCCTTATATCGGACTATAAAAAACTCGGTGCATACCGAGTTTTTTTACTACCATTTCACACTTTTTAGGCATTTTACATAAACTACAACTAAATGCCTATATTTTGCGGGGTGGTAAATATGAATACACAATTACAAGAAGAAATAGAAGAAGCTAGAGAAACATACATCGGTCGGTTATTTACATTCGGCGGCTCAGCGTTATTTTTAATTGGATCATTTATCGCAGTTGTCACAGCTTATAAAGCATATAATCGCTTATTAAATACTTCTACAACATAATAAAAAGACGGAGAAATCTCCGTCTTTTTTATTATGCAAACATTTTAAATACGCCTACCGCATTTAAAAATACGATAATTACAGTTACCGGAATAACATAACGAAGTAAGAAGAACCAAATGTTAAATAATGTTTTCCCTTTCGTTTCCGTAACTTCTAATTCTTTCATTAATAACTCTTTACTCATTTTATTTGGTACGAATAGCGAAATGGCTAGTACTCCGAGTGGCAGTAACACATTACTTACCGAAAAATCGACGAAATCAAAGAATGTCTTACCAAATATTTTCACATCACTCATAATTCCAAACGATAACGCTGATGGAATTCCAACTGCAAAAATAAGAATACCAATTAATAACGAAGCTGACGGACGCTTCTTCTCATTATCTTTCGCAACAGATGCTACTACAATTTCAAGCATTGAAATCGCAGATGTTAAAGTCGCAAAGAAGAATAAAACTAAAAACATAATGAAGAAAAATTGTCCAAATGGAATTTTCGCAAAGACAGCAGGAAGAATGATAAACAGTAGCCCTGGTCCTTCTGTCGGTTTAACTCCTAATGCGAAAATCGCCGGAAAAATCGCTAATCCTGCAAGTACTGTAACAAATACAGTTAAACTTACAATAGATGTTGCTGATTTAGCTAAATGCTCTTCTTTCTTTAAATACGAACTATACGTTACCATTACCGAGGCACCTACCGTTAGTGAGAAGAAAGATTGTCCCATCGCATATAAAATCGTATCTGCTGTAAGCTTTGAAAAATCTGGTTTTAAGAAGAACTCTACCCCAGCCATAGCACCATCAAGTGTTAACGCACGAATAATGATAGCAATAAATAAAATGAATAATAGCGGCATCATGTACTTACTTGCCTTTTCTATGCCTTTTTCCACACCTTTACTAACAACAAAAATGGTACAAAGCATAAAGATGAATTGCGCCCCAATCGCACTTACTGGATTTGCAATTGTTTCAGCAAACAATTGCCCATAATCGACTACTCCGTTCCAGAAACTACCTGTGACACTATAGTATAAATAAAGTAAAATCCATCCACCTACAACGCTATAAAAAGACAGTACGCTAAAACAAGTAACAACCCCCATACGACCAATCCAAGGATATAACTTGCTATTTGGTACTAATACTTTATAAGCTGTAACTGCCTCTTTTTGAGTACTACGGCCAATAACAAATTCAGCTACAAGAAGAGGCATACCAATAAATATAGTTAATAGTAAGAATACAAGGAAGAATGCGCCTCCCCCGCCATTACCTGCAACATATGGAAACTTCCATATTGCCCCAAGACCTACTGCGGCTCCCGCTGCTGCGAGTACAAAGCCTATTTTCGACGTCCATTGCTGTGTTTCTTTCATTATAATTTCTCCTTTTCTGAATATTGTGATTTTTATTAATTATACACTTTCATTTCATACTCGCACACCTCCTTTAGAAAATAAAAAAGTCCCCTACACGCAAATATGCATGTAAAGGACGATATATGTAATATAAATACCGTGGTACCACCTCAATTGGATTGATAAATCCCACTTGTTCAAGCACAGGAAAATTCCGATACTCTATCCTTTTAACGGCGGAACCCGGGTTGCCTACTGCAATGTTCAGCATACCTCTCGCAAGCCCATTCTGTATATTTTATCGTACCGGGCTCACACCTTACCCCAGCTCTCTGAACGCATCAAATATACGTACTCTTCTTGCTCATCGATTTCATCTATTGAAGTTACTTGTGATTATAAATTATATTCTTATAGTTGTAAAGCACAATTTATTCATTATCCTATATGAACCTTTCTCTCTAATTCTTGTAAAAACAATTCTCTTTTTTCTCCATTTAGAACATATACTGACTTTAATACTTCTTGTAATAATATATTTCTCTGCCGCTTATCTACTTGTAATTCTTTCACTTTTATTCTTACTTCATATAAAAAATCAAGATACGTTTCATATGTCTCATCATATTTATTTGCGATATCGTCACGAATTTTTTTCGCCAATTTCGGGCTTGCTCCTCCTGTAGAAACAGCTACATTAAGCAAACCACGATGAAACGCTGCTGGAAAATGAACATTCCCACTTTCCGGATTCGTAATAACATTTACCAATTGATTTACCGAGGCATCTTCAGCAATTTGTTCATTTAGTACCGAATTGCTAGTCGCTGCAACTACTAAAAAAGCATCTTTAATATCACTTTTCTCATACTCTCTTTGATACCAACGAATTTGCTTTTCTTCTACAAGTTTCACTAAATTTGCTTCTAATTCTGTACTTACCACAACAATATCCGCACCTTGTTTTAGTAAAGGAATAATTTTAAACCCTGCTACTTTCCCTCCACCAATGACAACAACACGTTTCTTATCAACTCGCACTGTAAGTGGATACATATTGATCTCCCTTCAATATTTCCTCTGTTTTCTGAATTAACATCTCTCGAAACGCTACATTCTTTCCTAAATATGGACTTATTTTTATCTCTTCCGACTCATATTGACGCACTTCTTTCTCAACATGTTTCATGAGTAAGCCTGTAAATAATAAGTAAGGTAACACAACAATGTTCCGTTCTTTTTGTTCTACAATTTCTTTCAACTTCTCATCAAACTTCGGCTCTGCAGCTGCTAAATAACAAACTTCCACCTCTTTAATGTTCTCTTCTTTTTGAAATAAAGAAGAAATCCAATTTATGTCTTGTAAAGTTTCCGGATCACTACTCCCTCTTGCAACAAGCAAAAGTGTTACTTCTTCTTCATAGTCTTGAATGCCACTTCCGTTATATACCGCTTTTACAAGCACTTCTGATACACCAAATGGATTACCATACACTATTTTGATATCCGGATATTCCTCGTTTAACTTTCGTAATTCAAGCGGAATATCTTTCTTTACATGTCCTGCCGCTAATAAAAAAACAGGAATAGCGACAATCTCTGTAGCACCACGCTTCACACATGTACGAAATCCTTCTTCAATAGAAGGACTCGCTAGCTCTAAAAAACAAATTTCTTGAATATTTGCCTCTACACGGTTCATACATGACGTAATAAATGCAACGGCTTCTTCTTTTGCTGCTTTCAAACGGCTTCCATGACATATATATAATACAGCCTTCATTTTACAATACTCCGCTTACTGGATATGCATTTTCCGCTTGTTTCTCAAACCAATGTATCTTTTCTCTAAAACGGACAACTTCTCCAATAACAATCATACTCGGATTTTGAATTTGTTCTTTTTTAGCAACATCTACAATTGTTCCTAACGTCGCTGTAACAGTACGCTGCATAGATGTCGTTCCCCACTCAATAATAGCGGCAGGTGTGCTTTGATCTTTTCCATGTTTTATTAGTTGTTCACATATGTAAGGTAAATTACTAACCCCCATATAGACCGCTAATGTATCTACACCTTTCGCTAAACTTTCCCACTTCACTTCCTCTTCAGCCCCTTCTTTCCGGTGCCCTGTCACAACAGCAAAACTTGCACTTGCATCGCGATGCGTTACTGGAATACCAGCGTAAGCAGGAGCGGCTATACCAGCTGAAATACCAGGAATAATTTCAAATGGGATACTTTGCTTTGCTAACGCTTCGGCTTCTTCTCCACCTCTTCCAAATACAAATGGATCCCCGCCCTTTAGTCTCGTTACAACTTTTCCTTTCTTCGCATATTTAATAAGAAATGTGTTAATTGTCTCTTGCTTCATCGTGTGATAATTCGGGAGTTTCCCGCAATAAATTAAATCCGCTTCAGGCTTTGCGTATGAAAGCAACTCTTTATTCACGAGGCGGTCGTATAAAATAACATCTGCCTTCTCGATACATTTCAACCCTTTAACAGTGATTAAATCCGGATCGCCAGGACCCGCTCCAACGATATAAACCTTCCCCATCATCTCTCCTCATTTCTACTATTAAAGTGAAACTTCCATCCTTTTATATGAATGGAAGTTAGAATACTTTCGTATTACAATGTTATTTACTCATGAACAACAAATGCCGCACCTTTTCGAATCTTCTTTTTTTCAAACAAAGAAATCTCCTTTACTTCTGGCAACGGTAAAAAATGCTTTTCAAGCTCAATCTCCGCAAGCTTAAATGCCTGTTCTTCACTTTGAGCAACAACGACTATTGGAACAACACTATTCGCTATTACAGCTTCAAATCGATATAAATCCATATTGTCCCTCCTAAGACGCTATTACTTCTTCTAATACACGATTTAGTACAATTTGTAATTCTTCCACTCCAACACGTCCTACGAAATCATAAAACGTTTCGGCTAGTAATTTATTCTTTTGGAAATAACTTAAAAAGGACACGAGAACATCCGGCAAATCTTCTCCATCTATTTTCCCTTTTAATTTTTCGTTATATGCTCCTCCGTCTAATAGCGTTCCGCCCACATATATTTCAAACGCCTCAACGATTCCCTTTTCCTTCGTTTTCAGTTTTATCCCTTGCAAACCAATATCAGCAATTTGACGTTGACCACAGGAATTCGGGCATCCTACCATATGAATTCGAACTGGAACATCGAGTGCAATTTGTGTATCTAAGTACTCTGCGATTTTGCGTAATCTTTCTTTCGTTTCTACTAATGCAAGATTGCAATACTCAATACCAGTACATGAAACCGCATGACCAATAAATGATTTCGGATTTGCAGAAATTGCTTCAAACAAAGGTTCACTTAATAATCCTGCAACATTTTTTGGCGGAACATTCTGAATAATGAAGTTTTGTGAGTTACAAGTACGAATTTGCCCGTTTCCATATTGCTTTGCAATTCTAGCAATCTCAAACATTTCCTCTGCATGTAAACGCCCTACTGGTACATTAAAGCCGACATACTTTAATCCTTCTTGTTTTTGATCTTGAACACCATAAAAGTATCCTGCATTCCAGCCTTTGAGAGCACTTTCCCCTTTACTTTGCAATGGGCCTGTGTATGCTACTAGTTTCTCTTTAAATTTCTCAGCGCCCCAGTCAGCGACAAGAAATTTCAAGCGTGCTAAGTGGCGTTTTTCACGATATCCAAAATCACGGAATATAGTAGCAATTGCAATCGATACTGCCTTCACTTCTTCTGGTAAAACGAATACATCTAATTCTTCCGCTAAGTACGGACGAGCTGATAAGCCTCCACCTACTTTTATGTGAAAACCAACTTTTTTCTCACCATCTATTTCTTTCGTAGCAGGTGTAAATGCCACACAGTTAATCTCTGCATTTGCTGAATTATAAATGTTAGAACTAATAGACATTTTAAATTTACGTGGTAGATTAGAAAACTCTTCATTATGTTGGAAGTAATCGTATATTTCTTTAACAATCGATGTTGTATCAAATAGTTCATTCGCATCAATTCCAGCAAGTGGATTACCTGTAATATTACGCGTAATATCACCGCATGCCCCCGCTGAAGATAAACCAACTCTCGCTAACCTTTTAAAAATATCCGGAATTTGCCCAATTTCTAACCAATGAAACTGAATCGCCTGTCTTGTCGTAATATCTAAGACATCACGCCCATAATCTTCAGCGATGGAAGCTAGCACCTCTGCCTGCGCATTTGTAATAATCCCAGAAGGAATATTGACACGCATCATAAAATAGCCCGCTTCTTTCGGTCGTTGCAAATACAATCCCGCCCATTTAAAGGCGTCCCACTCTTCTTTCGGAATAGATTCAAATCCATTCTCCGCATAGTAAGGAATATCATTAAAGATTTCTAATCCGTCTTTCTCTAATTTCTTTTTCTCTGTTTGATTTAATTTTTCAGTATTAGCCCACACTTTTTCATAACTCATCTTTTATCCCCCTATATGAAACTACGCTCTTGTAAGTACTTCACAATTTGTTCTGCACATTCTTCAATAGAATACTTGTGCGTTTCTACAATTAATTCTTCTCGTTCTGGTTCCTCATACGGTGAATCAATGCCCGTAAACTGCTTAATATCACCTTGTCTCGCTTTTTTATAAAGTCCTTTCGGATCACGTTTCTCACATTCTTCAATCGGACACTTCACAAAGACTTCAATAAATTCATTTGCTGCCAAAAGGTCTCTAACTTGTTTACGATCTATTCGATATGGCGAAATAAACGCTGTAAGGACAACTGTTCCTTCATCTACAAACAACTTCGCCACTTCACCAATACGCCTTATATTTTCCATACGTTCACTTTCAGAAAAACCTAAATCCTTATTTAAACCGTGACGAATGTTATCCCCATCTAATACATAGTTTCCGATATTGTTTTCAAATAGTTTCCGAGCCACCGCATTTGCTACTGTTGATTTACCCGAAGCTGATAAGCCTGTAAACCAAATTACAAAACTATGATGACCATTCTTCACTCTTCTCTCTTCCTTTGAAACAGACGCTGCATGCCAAGTAATATTTGTATCCATCTCGTTCTCTCCCTATTCTGTTACTGCTTCTTTCTTCAAACCTTTAATTAACACTTCCACTACTTCTTTACGGCTAAATGCACTTGGTGGAATCTCTCCATTTCGTAACATTTCTCTTACTTTCGTACCTGACAAAATAACATGGTCCGCTTTCTCGTGTGGGCACGTTTTTGTCGAAGCCATCGCCTCACATTTAACGCAATAAAAACTATGTTCAAAAAATAGCGGCGTAATTCCTAACTCTTCCACCGTAAAGTCAGTAAAGATTTCCTGCGCTTCATATGTTCCGTAATAATTTCCCACTCCAGCGTGATCCCGCCCTACAATAAAATGTGTACAGCCGAAATTTTTTCTTACAAGCGCATGAAATATCGCTTCACGTGGTCCTGCATAACGCATCGCTGCGGGAAATACCCCTAAAAAAACGCGATCTTTTGGATAATAATTTTGCAGTAATACTTCATAACTTTCCATCCTTACATCAGCTGGAATATCATCTGATTTCGTTTCACCAACGAGCGGGTTTAAAAAGAGACCATCTACAATTTCAAGTGCAGATTTTTGAATATATTCATGTGCACGATGTACAGGATTGCGTGTTTGGAAACCAACTACTGTTTTCCATCCCCGTTTTTTAAATTCTTCTCTTGTTTCGATTGGATCTAAATAATAAGAAGCAAACTGATTATTTTCAGAGCGTTGTATTAGAATAATAGCTCCTCCAACGTAAACGTTCGGTCGATCGTACAATTTTTTCACACCTGGATGAGCCTCATCCGTCGTTTTATACACGAGTAACGCTTCTTTTTCTTTATCCGGTACAAAAATATCTTCTATTTGAATAACACCATATACAGTTCCATCTTTAACCAGTTTTACTTCTTCTCCAATTTTCAATCTATCCGCTTCTTCTTCTGTTACTGGTAATGCAATCGGTATACTCCAAACACTACCGTTTACTAAGCGCAGTGTTTCTACAACTGAGTCATAATCTCTCTTCCCTAAAAATCCTGTAAGTGGACTATATCCCCCTATCGCCAGAAGTTCTAAATCACTAAGCGCAATTTTGTCTAGCTCAATTTCTTTTACAATATTCGATATGTCATATGTTTCATCAATACGGTTTACTAATTTATTTGTTGTACTCATCTTTTTATATCCCCTCTTAGCTTTATTTCAAAATTTATCTTATTGAAAATGAAGTCCGCATTCTGTCTTCATTTTCCCAGCCCATCTTCCATCTCTTGAGTCGCCACCATCTCCTACAGGCAATGTACATTTTTCACACCCAATACTTGGATAGCCAACATCATGTAGCGGATTATACGGCAAACTATGTTTGTATACATATCGCCAAACTTCTTTCCAAGTCCAATGAATGAGCGGACAAATTTTAATAGACCGAAAACGATGATCTTGATTCACAAATTTTGTATGCTTACGCGTTTCTGATTGTTCCCTTCTAAGGCCTGATATCCACGCTTTTTCGGCTGCTAATGATTTTTCTAGCGGCAAAATTTTTCTGATCTTACAACAGAGATTCGGATTACTTTCCCATAATTTTTCTCCATGAAGCTTTGCCTGTTCTTCAAGTGTAAGTGCTGGCTGTTTTTCTATAATATTTAATGAAGGAAATCTCTCTCGTACCTTTTTAATTAATTCGTACGTTTCTTGAAAATGAACATTTGTATCTAAAAATACAACTTTAGCAGATGGATTTACTTGGTTTATAAGATGTAATAAAACCATCCCTTCCACTCCAAAGCTACATGCATATACAATTTCACCTTTATATTCTTTATAAGCCCAACTTAATACTGATAGCGCGCCTTTCGTTTCATCTTCTTCTGAAAATGAAATACCATTTTCTTCCCACGTTTCATACGTCAACATGTTTTTTCCCCCTGTAAAAGCAAAAAGACGGTTTTAATCTATAAAATAGATTAAAACCGCCTCTAGTTTTTCTAGTCAGCGCTTTTTACTTTAAACGGACCTTTTCACTTTTCTCTAATTGAATCACTTTTCCATCTTGCACCACAATTGTAATTGAACCATATTTCATATCAGCAAGCATCGTTTGAATTTTGTCGGACACTTCATCAAAATGTTCCCGTACGCTCACGCAAACAGCCCCCCTTTTTATTCATAAAAAAAATCTTTCCCATTTCGAAAAGACTGTTCGGTAATATATTTTACCTTATCTTTCAAAATGGATTCCATTTTGCTGGATTTAGCACCTTGCTTTCTATAAGCAGGTTGCCGAGCTTCGTAGGGCCAGTTCCCTCAGCTTCTCTTGATAAGCTTTGTATTTGTATTTTATCACAATTCTGATTTTTTTCAATCCTAGTTTTCCGATATATTTTAATTATTTTGTTTTATAAAAAAGGAATTGCCCATCTGAACAACTCCTTTTTTCATATTTAAACAAGTTCTTTAATACGTATGCGATCGTTCCCAATAATATTTTCATATGTTTCACGTTCTACAACAATTTGTGATGTTCCGCCTTTTGCAAAGACTACAGCCGGTCTACGAATACGATTATAATTATTAGCCATCGAGTACCCATATGCCCCTGTACAAGAAATCGCTAGTAAATCAGAAGAAGCAACTTTAGGAAGATTAATATCCCAAATCAGCATATCTCCACTTTCACAACATTTCCCAGCAATCGAAACAAGTTCCTCATTTTCATCATTCCCTCGATTCGCCAACATCGCCTCATAACGTGCTCCATATAGAGCCGGCCTTAAATTATCTGTCATCCCACCATCGACTGAAACATATTTTCTTATGCCTGGAATCTCTTTCACCGCTCCGACTGTATAAATTGTTGTTCCCGCATCCCCTACAATACTACGCCCTGGCTCAATCCATATTTCAGGAAGCGGATATTCACATAATGTAAACTGCTCTCTCACCGTACTTGTTACAGCGTGCACATACGTTTCAAGTGTTAACGGTGTATCAGACTCCGTATAACGTATACCGAAACCTCCGCCGACATTTAATACTTTCACCACATAGTTTGTTCGCTCTCTCACTTCTTCTAAAAATTGACGTAGTACTTCAATTGCTCGAACAAAACCAGCCGTTTCGAATATTTGTGATCCGATGTGCGAGTGAATTCCTAGCACATTATAATTTGATTTTTGCAAAGCTAGCTCAATTGCTTGCATCGCTTGACCATTTGAAACACCAAATCCAAACTTCGAATCCTCTTGACCTGTTGTTATATATTCGTGTGTATGTGCCTCTACTCCAGGCGTTACACGGATTAATATGTTCACAAATTTCCCATGTTGCACTGCTAAATCATGTAAAATTTCTAATTCTAAGAAATTATCTACCACAAAACAACCAATATTTGCCTGAAGAGCCATAATCATTTCTTCTTCTGTTTTATTATTTCCGTGAAAATGAATGCGCGAAGCCGGAAATCCTGCTTGGAGTGCAGTATATAATTCTCCTCCAGAGACAACGTCTAAAGACATATTTTCTTCACGAGCTACTCGGCACATCTCCATGCACAAGAACGCCTTGCTAGCATATGCTACTTGATAAGAGAAACCACTTTCTTTAAAAGCACGATGAAACGCACGACATTTTCCTCGAATAGACTCTTCATCGTATACATAAAGTGGTGTTCCGTATTGTTTTGCTAGTTGCGTCGTATCGCACCCTCCAATTTCTAAGTGTCCTTGCCCATTGATTCGGCTTGTGCCGTGTAAATACATTTGAATTCCTCCCTTATTTCCTCTAAAACTCATAACCCCAATCTTCTATTCATTGCAGCACGTTTTTAGATAGACAAAAAACGCGCGGAACAATGTTCACACGCGTTTCTTATTAGGAAAAATATATATTGAAAAAATAAACAAGTTGTTATCTTCTCAAAATAAGAAACCGCATCAACATCTCCAAATAGCTCTCCATAAAATAAATATTATGACAGTACTACATTTATTCAATGCAGTCCCAATATATGAATAACGTGGTCATTCTTATATTTCGGCAATAGTCCCTTTCAACCTATGATCACAGATTCCACTAAATCTCCCATAGCTTACTCTTTCCTATCGCGGCCTCTACCTTTGAGAGTAGATGAGGTAAGTCTATTTAATTTTCAAACATCTAATTGTTGCTATTAACAATACCAAAGGACCATTTTATTTGTCAAACAATTTTTTATATTGTTTTTTTACAATTTAATTTCGTATCATTTGGTAAGCGCTTTATAGAAATTTTTGTAACAGTCCATTCTCCTTCTTCATTGTTAAACGTCATACTTATCTTCTCAAACGGCGGAAGTACTTTTCCACCTATTCCTGATTCATATTTCGTTATTTCAATTACTGCTTGAAATAAATATGTACCGCTATAAAGTTTTTTTAGACTAATAATTTTGGGACAATCAAACGGTTTTAATTTTCCATATTGTTTCTCAATCGCTTCATTCATTTTTGGAAATAACACAGAATAAAGAGCATCTTCCATGAGCGGTGCATCATATTGTGCTACTGATACACTCGGTGAAACAAAAAGCATAAAACTAATGCATACTATAAAATATAATAATTTCCGCATCATAACCTCCGTATCATTACGCGATACTTTCCATGTTTAACGAATGATAATAATCATACATAGAAATTCCATTTTATTGTCTCCCACTTCGCTTTTTCTACTCAATTGTTGCAAAAAAAGCCCACAACTCTCCTTTATTTTCGTATAATGATACTCATAGTATAATAATCATAATAATAAAGGACTGTTCGTATATATATAGTGAGACGATTTTCAAACAAACTCACAGGAACTGTCATACTTTTAAGAGAGGAGTATATTATGCTACAACATCTGTTTCCAAAATTACGATTTGCACTCGTTGCAGTCGTTTTATTATGGATTAAAACATATATTGTGTACAAGCTAGCATTTGATATTAAAATTGATAATTTCTTTGAAGAATTTATGCTTTTTATTAATCCACTAGCTTCATTACTTTTATTTTTCGGTTTAGCTTTACTTGCATCTAAGTACCGAAACCGAATTATTATTGGAATTAGTTTTATACTGTCATTTATTTTATTTGGAAATGCAATGTTTTACGGGTTCTATAACGATTTTGTTACTTTTCCTGTTTTATTCCAAACAAATAATATGGCTGACTTAGGAACGAGCATTAAAGAGCTCTTTACGTACAAGACATTACTTTTATTTGCAGATGCAATTATTTTAATGTTTATTTCACGTAAATTCCCATCATTTTGTGACAGGACGCCACTTTCTCGTTCTGAGAAACGGACTTTCTTTAGTGGTGTAACAGCGCTATTGGCACTGCAAATTACTGTTTCAGTTATTTATAAACCACAAATGTTCTCACGCTCATTTGATCGTCAAACTGTCGTGAAAAACTTAGGTTTATACACATATCATCTATTCGATATTACACTTCAATCTAAATCTTCGGCTGAACGTGTATTTGCAAGTGGCGACGGATTCTCCGAAATTAAAAATTATACTGACGCAAAAGATAAGCAAGTCGATAAAAACTTATTTGGAGCTGCAAAAGGTAAAAATGTAATTTTAATTTCAATGGAGTCTACACAAAATTTTGTTATTAATAAAAAAATAAATGGAAAAGAGATTACTCCATTTTTAAATCAGTTTATAAAAGATAGTTTTTACTTCGATAACTTCTATCATCAAACAGGACAAGGTAAAACTTCCGATGCTGAATTTATCGTTGAAAACTCACTTTATCCGTTAGACCGTGGTTCTGTATTCTTTACTCATGCAACAAATGAATATACTGCCACACCCGAACAGTTAAAGAAATACGGATATTCTTCCGCTGTCTTCCATTCAAACGATAAAACATTTTGGAATCGTGATGTAATGTATCCTGCACTTGGATATGATCGTTATTTTAATTTAAATGATTATGTAGGCACTGAACAAATGTCTGTCGGTTGGGGATTAAAAGATAAAGAGTTCTTTGAACAATCTATTCCAAAGTTAAAATCTTTACCGCAACCGTTCTATACGAAATTTATTACTTTAACAAATCATTTTCCGTTTCTCTTAAGTCCAGAAGATCAATATGTTGATGAGTTTAATTCGGAAAGCGGTGTTCTAAACCGCTATTTCCCAACGGTTCGCTACACGGATGAAGCTCTCAAATTATTCATTAACCAATTAAAAGAAGAAGGACTATACGACAATTCCGTTATTGTCATTTATGGGGATCACTATGGCATTTCCGAAAACCATAATGCAGCTATGGCTCAGTTCCTTGGGAAAGACGCTATTACACCATTTGATTCTATGCAATTACAGCGCGTCCCCCTCATTATTCATGTACCGGGTCAAGAAGGAAAAGTTATCTCTAAAGTATCAGGACAAATTGATATTAAACCAACGCTGCTTCATTTACTTGGTATTAAAACGAATCAATCAGTTGAATTTGGAACTGACTTATTTATAAAAGAAAAAGATCCACTTATGGTAATGCGAGATGGTAGTTTTGTAACAGAGGATTATGTGTATACAAAAAATATGTGCTACAAAAGAAGCTCAGGTGAAGAGGCAGATGTAGCACTATGTCAGCCGTATATTGAAAAAGCAAAAACAGATTTAAAACTCTCTGACAAACTGATTTATGGAGATTTATTACGATTCGATGCTAACAATCGATTTAAAACTGGAACGATGACAACGAAATTTGAATAATGTAGGAAGCAACTTTGTGAAAAGTTGCTTCTTTTTTACTTACACTTCAAATCTTTCACAAATTGGGAATTTCTTTCGTATGAGAAAGAAATTTATGGTATGATAAAATAAGTAAACTTTCGTACACTAATTAAGAATTTATAACAGAAAGCAAGGGATCAGATTTTGTATAGAGCAGCTATTCCAAACTTATTTACGCTCGGAAATTTATATAGCGGATTCTTGTCAATCGGCTATGCATCTTTAGGATATTATAAATCAGCTGCTATTTTAGTACTTATCGGGATGATGTTAGATAGTCTTGATGGTCGTGTTGCTCGTTTATTACGCGTTGATTCACAAATGGGAAAAGAGCTTGATTCACTCGCAGATGTTGTAACATTTGGCGCAGCACCTGCTGTTTTAATGTATTACACATCTTTTTCCAACTACGGAATCATTGGGCTATACATAGCGGGATTATTCCCACTGTTCGGAGCATATCGCTTAGCACGATTTAATGTAACACCATCTTCTACTTCCATGAAATATTTCACTGGAGTTCCGATTACTGCAGCTGGAGGGCTTGTCGCTTTCCTAACATTATTTTCAAATACCATTCCAAAAATCGTTCTTATTACAGTATTTGTAACGTTCGCATTTTTAATGGTGAGCCGCATTCGTATCCCAAGTTTAAAAGATGTACCAATTCCACGATATAGCATAATTATTACACTATTTTTAGTTGGAAGTATTATCACAATGTACCAAACAGGTTTTGGTAATTTTTCTGTTTTCTTATTCATTGCCATTCCACTATATATTTTGTATATGCTATCTCAATTCCTTAGACAACGACCTTCTAAAAAAGCAAATAAAGAAAAATAAAAGAAACCTTCCGAAATTGGAAGGTTTCTTTTTATTTTGTAACCAATACTTTTTGATTTACAGGTGTTACAGGTTCTTCACCGTTTAATACAGCTAAAATATTTCTTACTGCCATTTCAGCCATCGCATCACGCGTTTCAAACGTTGCATTCCCTACGTGAGGCGCAAGTACCACATTCTTTAATCCTTTTAGCTCTTCTGTAATTTTCGGTTCAAATTCAAATACATCAAGAGCTGCACCTTCAATTTCATTCGTTTTCAGTGCATGAGCAAGTGCAAATTCATGCATAATTGGTCCACGTGAAGCATTTATAATATATGCTGTTTTCTTCATCATTTTAAACTGTTCTTCATCAATCATATGATGTAATTTCGGATTATAAGCACAGTTAATTGTAATAAAGTCCGCTGTTTGTAATAGTTCTTCCAATGTTACATATGTTGCTCCCAATTCACTTTCCGCTTCAGGCTTACGATTTGGCCCTGTATATAAAATATCCATTCCAAATGCTTTCGCACGCTTTGCAACTGCCTTCCCTATTTCTCCAAGGCCAATAATTCCAATTGTCTTACCGTGTACCTCGCGGCCCAAGAAAAATAATGGTGCCCAGCCGTTAAATCCAGTTGTACGACATAACGTATCCCCTTCAGGAATTCTACGTGCCGCTGCTAAAAGAAGTGCAAATGTTAATTCTGCTGTCGCTTCAGTTGATACTTTCGGTGTATTCGATACTGCAATTCCTTTTTCTCCTGCATACGTAAAATCAATATTGTCGTAACCAGCACCGTAGTTTGCAACAATCTTTAAATTAGGTGCTGCATCAATAACTTCTTTCGGCACCTTTGTAGAAAGTAAACTTAACAATGCATCTTTATCTTTTACACGCTCTGTTAATTCATCTAAAGAAATTAACTCCTCTTTATCGTACATTTCTACATCATGATCTTTTAATAGTTCTAATCCGATTTCTGGAATTTTCCCTGCAACTAATATTTTCGCCACTACTAACACCTCTTCTATACAAAATAAGATATCTCTTATATTTCATTGTAAGAAATCCACATGTAAAAACCAAGGAATTTGATTATAGTTTTGAAAATCGACACTTTTTTACCCATAAGAAAAGAGGAGATTCATCTCTCCCCTCTTCTTACGCTTTCTCTTGCGATTCTTGCCCAAGCTTTGCATCGATTGTTCCTTCTGCAACTGTATCACTAATTTGTTCCTCGATAACTGAGTTAGCTGTATTATTCGTTTCAGAAGTATAAGCTTGATCTGCCGCTTGTACGTTTTGTTTATTTTGTTGTTTCGCCATTTTCCACCCTCCTTTTCATTCTTTCTTATTTTGAACAAAAAGAGGCGTTTTCATCAAAAAATCGTGTTTTATTTTGAAATTGTTACTTCTTCTTCAAGCAATCTCATCGTTCTTACTCGTTTCGTAAATGTAGCTATGTGAGAAATATCATGATTGCGTAATGTCTTTATATTCTCTTCCACATACTTTCCTAAATCATTCGGATAATGAGCATCTGAGGATAGAGTAATCGGAACTCCATACTTAGCTAATACTTGCAAATAAAGCGGACTTGGACACATTTCGTGCACAGGATAGCGATAGTACAATCCCGCATTTATTTCTGTTGCGGTATTTGTTTCCACTAACGCACGCGCAATTTCCTTATAATAAGAAAGCTGTTCATTCTCATCTAACCGGTAATTAAATACTTTTATGTTATCAAGATGAGCTATTATATCAAAGAGCTCAGAACGAACAGCACTTTCAACTGTAGCGAAAAACGTATGATATAAAGTATGTAACTCATGCGTATCAAAATACTCTTTCGTATCTGGATTATCAAATCCCCATCCACCTATAAAATGGACCGAACCGATTACATAATCAAAGTCTCCTAGTGCTAGCAAACCTTTTAACTCTTGTTCCCCGCCGATAAAATAATCTGCTTCAATTCCAAGCTTAAGCGTTATCCCCCGTTTACTCCATCGCTCTTTTGCATCTTCAATCGCCTTTGTAAATTCAGAAATAGACGTTACTCTTACTTGATCTAACCATTCCTTCTGTAAACGACCAAGCTTTGAATGACTAATATCTACATATTTCTCATAATATCCTTGCGCCTCGCGAAAACGATATAAATGATCAACAATACCAACTTCTTTTATACCTTTTCGTAAAGCTTCTTCTAAATATAAATCAATCCATTTTGCTGTAAACGGCCCTTCCTTCACACGTTTTTGCAAACGTTCTTGCGTTTTTATAAGCCACTCCATAGAATGTTTTTCTTCTTTAAGCGGTTCATAATATTGTAGTGCTTCATTTATTTTAGCAAGCCAACCTATTGAATACGGTCCTTCTTCTAAATGAATATGATAGTCCACTTTCATACATATCCCCCCTATAATGTATCTATTTCTCTTCTGTCCCCTACTCTCGAAAGCTTTCCGTTTCGTTCTTTCACTTCCTTCATAACATCTTCTAATGATATATTTTTTTCGGCTAATAAAACAAAACAGTGATAAAATACATCAACCATTTCTTTCACTAGTTCTTCTTTATCATTATTTTTAGACGCGATAATTACTTCTGTGCACTCCTCACCAATTTTCTTTAAAATTTTATCTTCACCTTTTGAAAATAAATAATTCGTATATGATTCAGAAAGTGGATTTTTCTTTCGTTCTTCAATTGTTTCAAATAATAACTTAAGAATATCTTCCATATGTATCCCCCTATATAATTTTATAGTGAAAACACGTTTTTTCTCCCGTATGGCAAGCAGGCCCTACTTGCTTTACGACAACAACGATTGAATCTTGATCACAGTCTAAATAAAGTGATTGCACATATTGGATATTTCCCGATGTACCTCCTTTATTCCATAACGATTGTCTCGAACGGGAATAAAACCATGTTCTTTTCGTTTCCAGCGTCTTGTCATACGCTTCTTCATTCATATAAGCTAACATTAAAACTTCTTTCGTATCTTCCTCGATAACAACAGCTGGTATCAACCCTTTTGCAAAGTTAGGTTTCATAACCGCACCTCAACGTTTGCTTCTCTTAATTTTCGCTTTACATCCTGTACAGTCGCTTCACCATAATGAAAGATTGATGCTGCTAATGCTGCATCAACTGTTGTCTTTTGAAATACTTCTATAATGTGATCCACATGACCACATCCACCTGATGCGATTACTGGGACAGAGACGCTGTTTGAAATTGCTTCTGTTAAACGAAGATCATATCCGTTTTTCGTTCCATCTGCATCCATACTCGTCAACAAAATTTCTCCTGCTCCGAGCTGGGCAACGCGTCTCGCCCATTCGATTGCATCCATCCCTGTATTAAGTCTTCCGCCATTTACGTATACATTCCATTTATCTTCTGCTACTTTTCTAGCATCAATTGCTACGACAATACATTGTGAGCCAAAATGTTCTGCACCTTCCTGGATTAACTTCGGATTTCTCACTGCCGCTGAGTTTATTGAGACTTTATCCGCTCCAGCTCTTAGTAAATTGTACATTCCTCTCACATTTGAAATCCCACCGCCAACTGTGAGAGGAATGAATACTTTTGAAGCAGTTTTTTCTACAACATCTATAATCGTTTTTCGCCCTTCATGCGTCGCAGTAATATCTAAAAATACGATTTCATCTGCTCCCGCATCATTATATAGTGCGGCTATTTCAACAGGATCACCGACGTCTTGTAACCCTATAAAATTTACACCCTTTACGACCCGCCCATCTTTCACATCTAGACATGGAATAATTCGTTTCGCTAACATAGTTTTGTTACCTGTAACACTTCTTCTAAATCAATCGTTTTTTCGTAAAGTGCCTTTCCAATTATGACGCCATATATATTCATATCATTTAATCTTTTCACATCTTGAATAGATGCGACACCTCCAGATGCAATCACACGAATACCCACGCTTTTTTGCAGTAACTCCAATTGCTCAAAATTTGGTCCTGCAAGTGTCCCATCTTTTGAAATGTCCGTAAACACAATCGTTTGAACACCTAAACTTTCCATTTGCTTCGCTAAATCGATGTACGAAATTTCAGACACATCGAGCCACCCCCTTGTTGCTACGAAACCATTTTTCGCATCAATTCCAACTATGATTTTCTCCTTATATAGACGAACCGCTTCTTCTAAAAATGATTTATCGTAAAGGGCAGCCGTTCCTAATATCACTTTTTCTACACCTACTGACAACAACTTCTCCACTGCCGCGAGTGACCGAACTCCTCCTCCAACTTGCACCGGAATACGTACCGCCTTGCATATTTTTTCAATGACAGGTAAATTTACTGACTCCCCAGCAATTGCTCCATCTAAATCAACAACGTGTAGTATTTTCGCTCCAATTTTTTCAAATACTGTTGCTTGTGCGACTGGGTCTTCATTCATCACCGTTTCTTTACTAAACTCTCCTTGATACAGCCTTACGCATCGCCCTTCTTTTACATCGATAGCTGGGAAGATTTCCATGCTTCTACCACTCCTTTGAAATTTTTTAACATTTGCATTCCAATTTCACCACTTTTTTCAGGATGAAACTGTGTGCCAAATATATTTCCTTTTGCTACAAAACCAGGTACTTGCACTCCATACTCACTTGCCCCATACACAATTTCATTTGGACAATCTGCATAATAAGAGTGGACATAATATACGAAAGAACCGTCCTCTACTCCATTCCAAAGCGGTATTTCTCCATCTTTCTTCAACTCATTCCACCCAATATGTGGAATTTTATAAGGAACTTTTAACTTTCTAATGACACCTGGCAATAAATTTAATCCGTTACAGTCTTGTAGTTCCTCACTTTTTTCAAATAAAAGCTGCATTCCTAAGCAAATACCTAGAAGTGGTTTTCCTGAACTTCCAACTTCTTTTAGCACACATACTAAATCTTTTTCTTCTAAAATGTCCATCGCCTTCGGAAATGCACCTACTCCCGGTAAAATAACGCCATCACTTCTCAATATTTCTTCTTTGTCATCCGTTACGATGTACTCTGCTCTAATATATTTTAATGCTTGTTCCACACTGCGAATATTCCCCATTCCATAATCTATAATAGTAATCAATTACAACATCCCTTTCGTTGAATTTACACCAGTAATGTTGGCATTTTTATCGACTGCCTCTCTAAGCGCTCGACCAAATGCTTTAAATAGAGCTTCAATTTTGTGATGGGTATTGCTTCCGTATAAAATGCGAGCATGTAACGTAATATTTGCAGCATGGGCAACTGCTCTAAAAAATTCTTCCGTTAATTCTGTGTCAAAATCTCCAAGCTTCGGATTTGTTAATTCACCTTGAAATACAATATATGAGCGCCCGCTTATATCAATCGCGACAAATCCTAAAGATTCATCCATCGGTACATACGCTGAGCCGTAACGATTAATCCCTTCTTTATTTTGCAATGCTTCTTTCAAACAAGTTCCAAGTACAATGCCAACATCTTCAACCGTATGATGCGCATCGACGAATACATCACCTTCAGCTTCAACTTGCAAACCGAATCTTCCATGCCTAGCAAATAAAGTTAGCATATGATCAAAAAAACCAACTCCCGTTTGCACAGAAACATTCGTACTTTCATCGAGCTGCAAACTTAATTTAATCTTTGTTTCAGTCGTCTCACGTACTTGACTAGATTGGCGCATTATTCTTCCTCCTTAAACCTAATTTGGATCGCTCTTGCGTGTGCATGTAAACCTTCTTTATTTGCAAGTTCTACAATATGATGCTGTACACTTCTTAACGCTTCTTCCGTATAAGAAACGAAGCTTGATTTTTTCACAAAATCATCGACGGATAACGGAGAGAAAAACCTTGCTGTTCCACTTGTCGGTAATACGTGATTCGGCCCCGCCAAATAATCTCCGAGCGGTTCAGGTGCATATGGCCCAAGAAAAATTGATCCAGCATGCTTTACATAAGCTAGAGCATTCATTGGCTCTTTTATGTGTAACTCTAAATGTTCTGGAGCGATTTCATTTGATAAATGAAACGCCTCTTCTAAAGAAGGGACAATAAAAATTGCTCCATTTCTTTTTATTGACTCACGAGCTATTTCACTTCTTGGTAACGTCTCTAGCTGTCTTTCTATTTCTCTTTCTACTTCTTTAGCAAGCTGTACATTCGTTGTAATACAAATAGCAGTCGCTCTCACGTCATGCTCTGCTTGTGATAATAAATCAGCAGCAATATATTCGGCATTTCCTGTTTCATCTGCGATAACTACAATTTCTGATGGTCCAGCAATCATATCGATATTGACTATCCCATATACTTCTCGCTTCGCTAGAGCAACATATAAATTTCCCGGTCCAACTATTTTATCTACTTTAGGAATCGATTCCGTTCCATATGCTAGAGCAGCAATTGCTTGAGCACCACCGGCCATATAAATTTCATCTACACCTGCAAGACTTGCAGCAGCTAAAATATGCGGATCAATTCCTCCTTGCCTCGGCGGTGTTACCATTACAATTTTTTTCACTCCTGCGAGTTTTGCTGGCAATACATTCATTAATACTGATGAAGGATACGAAGCTGTCCCGCCCGGCACATATACACCTACATTTTCTAACGGCCGAATGAGCTGTCCTCTAATTACCCCTTCACTCACGCAATCGAACATAGATTGTCTTGTTTGCTTTTCGTGATACGAGACAATGTTTTTTTTTGCCTCTTCTAACGCTTCTAAAAAAGCTTGTTCTACAAACTTACTTGCTTGTTTTATTTCTTCTGCACTTACACGAAAATCTTTTATCTCTACACCATCAAACTTTTTTGTATAGAACGATACAGCTTTATCTTTACTCTCCCTTACGTTTTTAACAATTTCGCTTACACTTCTTTGAACAGTTTCTTCTATTAAATTAGCGCTTTCTCGTAGCAATTTTATTTTCGATAAAGCCTCTTGGAAATCTTCACAAACTATCTCCATTGAAAGTCCCCCTATTTCCCTGACAAAATTTCTTGTTCCATCATATTTATAATACCGAATATTTCGTCTTTTTTAGTTTTCAATGCAGCCTTATTCACAATCATTCGAGCTGATATAGAGCACATTTCCTCAAATACAATTAACCCGTTTTCTTGTAATGTTTTTCCTGTTTCAACAATATCAACAATTGCATCTGCCAAACCTAGAAGTGGAGCAATCTCTACAGATCCTTCTATTTTAATAATTTCTACATCCTCCCCTTTATCATGAAAATATGTAGAAGTAATGTGCGGATATTTCGTAGCAATTCGTTTTTTCCGATAACTCTTCGGATTATACGTAGGAATAGAAGCGACACAAAATTTACACACGCCTACTCCTAAATCCACCATCTCATATATATCTTTCTCAAATTCCATTAATATATCTTTTCCAACGACTCCAATATCAGCTACGCCATGTTCTACATAAGTAGCAACATCTACCGCTTTCACTAAAATAAATGAAATGTTTGTGTTTTTACTTTTAAACACAAGTTTTCTTCCTTTATCTTTGAGCTCCGAACAATCAATTCCAATTTTCTCAAACAGTGGAATAACATGCTTTTCTAATCTTCCTTTCGTTAACGCAATTTGAATGTTACGCATGAAGCCTCTCCTTCTTTCTGGATGATCCATTTCTCTCTCCATACATATTCCACTAGTGATTCACTCTTCGCCTCAACGACTGTCATTATTTTATTCTTGTTTGCAAATTGAAAAGTATCGTTTAAATTAGAGAATAAAGATAACTGGGCATTCTTCCCGTCCTTTTGAAGTAAATTTCGTAACCTTTCCGCTTCTGCTAATCTATTTAACTCATAATGAATCATAATATCTATTCTCTTTCGTTTATATGGTTCTTGCTGCTCTTGAAGTGCCTTAACTATTTGATTTACTTGCACCGCGAGCCCAACAGCTGGCATCATCTCTCCAAAATTTCCAATTAACTCATCATATCTTCCGCCACTAACAATCTCTTCTCCAATTTCATATATATACCCTTTGAAAATGACACCCGTATAATAATCCAAATGTTGAACCATACCTAAATCAATTGATATGTAAGAGCCATATCCTAACTGTTCAATTGTTTCATATATTTCTTTCACTCTTGCAATAGCCATTTTCATTTCATTACTTGAGGCGAGTTTTTCTGCTTCCTCAATAACATCTAAACTCCCGAATAACCTTGGTAGTTTCTCAAGTAACCTTACTGTTTCATCACACCGATCTAATTTTTTTTCTTCGATAAAATTTGAGAGACCGGCATAATTTTTACTCTCAATATATGTTCTAAGTAACCTCTCTTCTTCATCATGAATGGAGAGTTTTTTTACAATACATTTATATAACTGCACTTGCCCAATCTCAATTGTAAAAGATTGTACCTTCAATTTTTGAAGTGCTTGAATTACGCTTATGACACACTCAATTTCCGCTCTTACATTATCAATCCCGATAATTTCAATACCACTTTGTACCATTTCATTATATTTTCCAGAAAGCGACTCATTTGCCCGAAATACATTTCCACTATATGTCACTTTAAGAGGAGTGTCCCATCTCTGCGTTCCTATTACTCTAGCTAAAGGAATTGTCATATCTGGGCGTAAAACGATAATCCGCCCTTTTTCATCAAAAAATTTATACATCTTTTCTTCATCTATTGGCCTATTTTGAAATGCAAAAACATCGTAAAATTCAATTGTAGGTGTCCTTATTTCTTCATAACCTCTGCCTAAAAAGGTCCGTCTTAATTTTTGTTCCACTTCTTCAATTAACGTACATTCTTCGAATAAGTAATCCCTCGTTCCATTCGGATTTGCACGCTTCCACTTTGCCATCTCATTTCACACACCTTTCCCTCTCTAATGTATGCTCATTCCATTCACCTAAACCGAAAATAAAAAGAGCCTTGTAGAAAAAATACCTACAAGGCTCTTTAGTAGAGTGTAGGTACAACGGGAATAACCCTTGTGCCTACACGTTTTCACGTTAGGTTCAAGGGTTTCATGTATGATGATGTAGTTGTGTAAGCATTTTAATAGATTGCACGATATTCATAATACTTACTCCCTTTCTCCTCTGATTTTCACATAGTATATAACAGTTAATTCTGAATGTAAACAGATTTTTTAATATTCCGTTATTTCTTAATATAAGGCTATCTCTCTTTCATACTCTCCAATTTCTCGTTCGTATTGCATCGTAATGCTAATTTCATCTAGACCATTTAATAATTTCTCTTTCCACATTTTTTCGATTGTAAAATGAAACCTATGCGTATTCGTTGTAATTACCTCATTCTCTAAATCTACTTCTATTTGTTCTCTCGCATCCGTTTTAGCAAGTTGTTCACGCATTTCTTTATCCATTACAATCGGTAACATACCATTTTTCATGCAATTCATATAAAAAATATCTGCAAATCCCCCGGCGATAATAACGCGAAAACCATAATCAGCAAGCGCCCACGGAGCATGTTCTCTTGATGAACCGCATCCAAAATTATCACCCGTAATTAATATACTTGCTCCTTTCCGTTCTTGCGCATTAAGAGGGAAATTAGGATTTTCATGGCGCTCATTATCGTAACGCCACTCATCAAATAAATATTTTCCAAATCCCGTCCTTTCAATTCTCTTTAAATATTGCTTCGGAATAATTTGATCTGTATCAATGTTATCATTCATAAGTACTGCGGCAGTACCTTTATGAATACGAAATGGCTCCATCATAATTCTCCTTTCTAATATCAACAAAATGACCATATAACGCAGCCGCTGCTGCCATAGCTGGGCTTACTAAATGTGTTCGTGCTCCTTTCCCTTGCCTTCCTTCAAAATTACGATTTGAAGTAGATGCACAATGCTCCCCTTCAGGCACTTGATCCGGATTCATTCCAAGACACATTGAACATCCAGGCTCTCTCCATTCAAACCCCGCTTCTTCAAATATGTGATGTAATCCTTTTTGCATCGCTGCTTCTCTTATCCTTTTAGAACCAGGCACAACGAGGGCTCGCACACCGTCTTTCACTTTTTTCCCTTTTACAACAGATGCTGCAATTTCTAAATCAGATAATCGAGAATTTGTACAAGACCCAATGAAGACATGCTGAACTGGAATTTCAAAAGTACTTTGTCCAGGACTCAATCCCATATACGAATATGCTCTTTCATCATTTTCATCATGTTTTTCTGGTAATTTTTCATCAATTCGAACACCCATACTAGGATTTGTTCCCCAAGTGACATACGGTGCTAAATCCGTAACATTTACCGAAATATGTAAATCATAAATTGCATCTGAATCTGTATAAAGCTCCGACCATTTTCTCGTAAACATTTCATAGTCTTTCGGTGCATATTCACGCCCTTTTACATAAGAAAATGTTTTCTCATCTGGTGCAATGATGCCAGCTTTCGCTCCCCCTTCAATTGCCATATTGCAAAGTGTCATCCTCTCTTCCATTTCCATAGCATGAATCGTCTCACCGTAAAATTCCATTACATATCCAGTTCCAACTGCTACACCGTACTTTGAAAGGAGATGCAAAATAATATCCTTTGCATAAACGCCTTTTGGTAACTTTCCTTTTAATTCAATTCCCATCGCTTTCGGCTTTCGTTGCCACAACGTTTGCGTTGCTAATACATGTTCTACTTCACTCGTACCAATACCAAATGCTAACGCTCCGAAAGCACCGTGGGTTGCTGTATGACTATCACCACAAACAATCGTTTTCCCTGGCTGCGTGAGTCCAAGTTCTGGTCCTATAACGTGAACGATTCCTTGCTCTTCATCACCAATATCAGCTAATGAAACCTGAAATTGTTTACAGTTCTCACGAAGTGTATCCAATTGCTGCTTCGCAATACGATCGGTAATATTCCAAACATCTATCGTTGGAATATTATGATCCATCGTTGCAAACGTTAATTCCGGTCTTCGAACAGTTCGATTTGCAAGCCGCAAGCCTTCAAAGGCTTGCGGTGACGTTACTTCATGAACGAGATGAAGATCGATATATAATAAATCCAATCCATTTTCATTCGTTGCAACTACATGTCTCTCCCAAAGCTTATCTAGTAATCTTTTGCCCATTATCGTCCTCTCCCTACTAGCGCTTGCTCTTCCATCTCTTGAATAACCGCCTTCGTAAATGAAGTTGTCGTCTCATCTCCCCCAATATCAGCTGTACATTTTCCAGATTTAAGAACTGCAGATATTGCGGATTCAATTGCATACCCTTCTCTCGTTAATCCAAATGATTGTCCGAGCATCATCGCAACTGAACGCATCATCGCAATTGGATTCGCTTTATTTTTCCCTGCAATATCTGGTGCTGATCCGTGAATAGGCTCATATAAAGACGGCCCGTTTTCCGCATGACTCGCTGATGGAAGCATTCCTAATGACCCTGCCAATACAGAGGCCTCGTCACTTAAAATGTCACCAAATAAATTTTCGGTTACAATTACATCAAAACGTCCTGGATTCCGAATTAACTCCATAGCAGCTGCATCTACTAAAATGTGCTCTAATTCAACATCAGGATAACGAAGGGCTACTTCTTCCGTAACAGCTCTCCACAGTTTACTAGATTCTAAAACATTCGCTTTATCAATAGACGTTACTTTTTTCTCTCTCTTACTCGCTAATTGAAAAGCATACGACACGATACGTTCAATTTCATGACGATGGTACGTAAGTGTATCAGTTGCCGATTCTTCCGTTCTTTCTTTTGGATAAGAGAAATAAATACCACCTGTTAGTTCACGAACGACAACGAAGTCAATTTCATCTGCGTTTTTTAATGGCGATAAATGTGCAGTTGCGCTTTCTACTGTTACAGGGCGAACATTTGCAAATACACCAAGTCCTTTTCTTAAAGCTAATAATCCTTTCTCTGGCCTTTCTTTCGCATCATCCCACCGAGGTCCACCAACCGCTCCAAGTAAAACCGCATCACTCGCTAAACAAGCGGCAAGTGTTCGCTGTGGTAATGGTTGCCCAGTTAAATCGATAGCAGCTCCGCCAAAGTACTCATCTTGTAAATGAAAATGATGTCCATATAGCCTCTCTACCATATGCAATACTTCCTTCGCGCTTTCCATAACTTCCGGACCAACACCATCACCCGCTAAACAAACGATACGTTTTTCCAATTAAAACACTCCTTTTTATCTGAATTTTCAGAAATATATTTTGATAAGTAAGGGACGAGTCCCTCACTTATCAAACAGTTACTTCACAAGAGTAATAAAAGATTTTAATTTTCCCGCCGCATGAACGTACGCTCTCGCCGATGCTTCTAATACGTCTTGCGCAACACCAAAACCTGATACTTGATGAGTTCCTTCTTTTAATTCAACATGAACATGTGCAAGTGCATCTTGACCTTGCGTTATAGATTGTATGCGATAATCCGCTAAGTCACATTCTAATCCTAAAATTCTTTGAATTGCATTATAGATTGCTTCAATACTTCCAGAACCAGTTGCTGCATCTTCGTACATATTCCCTTCCTCATCTTTTAGTACAACCGTTGCACACTGTGTACTATTTGATACGAAGTGTACTTGCAATTGCGTAATGCTATATTGTTGTGCCGAAAATGCTGCTTCACCAAGCATAAGCGCACGTAAATCTTCTTCTGTAATTTCCTTTTTTCGATCAGCTAATTTTTTAAATGCTGCAAACACCGCATCTCGTTCTTCGTTTGTAAATTCGTAGCCTAATTCTTTCATTTTTTCCGTAAATGCGTGACGTCCAGAATGTTTTCCAAGTACAAATAGATTTTGAGATTCACCTATAAGCGCCGGTTCAATAATTTCATATGTCGTCACTTCTTTTAAAACACCATCTTGATGAATACCTGATTCATGAGCGAACGCATTTGCTCCAACAATCGCTTTATTTTTCGGTACAACCATACCTGTTAAACGACTTACTAATGTACTTGTCGCTTTAATTTCTTTTAACGTCATAGAGGGCTCTGCTTCATAGAAATCTTTTCTAATATGGAGAGCAACTGCGACTTCTTCTAAGGCTGCATTTCCTGCTCTTTCTCCAATTCCATTAATCGTTCCTTCTACTTGTAACGCTCCGCCTTCAACTGCAGCTAACGAGTTCGCTACTGCCATCCCAAGATCATCGTGACAATGACAAGAGAAAATTGCTTTTTCATACGAAGGAACGGATTCTTTTAAGTATTTAAAAAGAGAATAATATTCTTCTGGATTCGTATATCCAACTGTATCAGGAATATTGATTACATTCGCTCCTGCACGAATCGCTACTTCTACTGCTTCAGCTAAAAATGCTCTCGATGTTCTTGTCGCATCTTCTGCTGAAAATTGCACTGTTGGAAATAATGATTTTCCAAGTGTAACCGAGCGATGAATACTATCTAATACATCTTCTTTCGACATACACAGCTTATATTTCATATGAATATCACTCGTAGCTAAAAATACGTGTAATCGAGGAGAGACAGCACCTTTCACTGCGTCATATGCTCTTCGAATATCGCTTTCCTTTGCTCTAGCTAAACTCATAACAGTAGCATTTTGAATGGTATTTGCGATACGTTTTACCGATTGAAAATCACCTTCAGAAGCCGCTGCGAATCCAGCTTCCATTACATTAATACCAAGTCTCTCTAGTTGCCTCGCAATTTGTAATTTCTCTTGTTCATTTAAATTAACTCCTGGTGATTGTTCGCCATCACGAAGCGTCGTATCCATGAACAAAATCTGCTTCATATTATTTAATCCCTACCTTTACTCGCGGCTGTACAAAAGGCATCATTTCACGTAATTTACGTCCAACTACTTCGATTTCATGTTCATTTTCTTTCTCATTTGTCGCCTGGAAATTTGGTCTTCCTGCTTTATGCTCTGCAATCCAGCCTCTTGCAAATGTACCATCTTGAATTTCTGCCAATACTTCCCCCATCGCTTTCTTCGTATCTTCAGTAACAACACGTGGCCCTGATACGAAGTCACCCCACTGCGCTGTATCTGAAACTGAGTATCTCATATTTTCAAGTCCGCCTTCATACATAAGGTCAACAATTAATTTCAGTTCATGTAAACATTCAAAATATGCAAGTTCAGGTTGATAGCCAGCATCAACTAGCGTTTCAAATCCCGCTTTTACAAGTGCAGTCACTCCGCCGCAAAGTACAGCTTGCTCTCCGAATAAATCTGTTTCTGTTTCTTCTTTAAACGTTGTTTCTAATACACCTGCTCTCGTCGCCCCAATTCCATCTGCATATGAAAGTGCCTTTTCAGTCGCAACTCCTGTTGCATCTTGATATACTGCAAATAATGCAGGAACAGCTCCCCCTTCTGCAAACGTACGACGTACTAGATGTCCTGGACCTTTCGGTGCTACTAGAAATACGTCTACATTAGCTGGCGGTTTTACTTGATCAAAGTGAACATTAAAGCCATGTGCGAACACAAGAGAATTACCTGCCTGTAAGTTTGGTGCAATTTCAGCTTCATATACTTCTGGCTGTAATTCATCAGGTAGTAGAATCATTACTACATCCGCTTTTTCTGCTGCTTCCGCTACTGTATATACAGAAAATCCGTCTTCTTTCGCCTTATCCCATGACTTCCCTTTCCTCAGTCCAACTACTACATCAAATCCGTTATCACGTAAGTTTTGTGCATGCGCATGGCCTTGCGATCCATATCCGATGATTGCTACTTTCTTTTCCTTTAATACATTTACCGTTACGTCTTTTTCATAATAAACTTTCGCCATTTTCATTTCCCCCTATTTTTTAAATAATTATTGAATTAACATAACTTGTTTATCTTGTTTTTTCATACTACGTGTAAATGCTGTTACACCTGTTCTAGCAATTTCTTTCAAACCGTATGGACGAAGTAATTCAATTAACGCTTCTACTTTCTCCTGAGTACCTGTTACTTGCACCACTATGGAATCCTTCCCAACATCTATTACAGTGGCTCGAAATGGTTCAATTAAACTATATAATTCTGCTCTTGCTACAGACGTTGCTACTTTAATAAGTGCAAGTTCTCTAGCGATCATCGCTTCTTCTGTAATATCTGATACTTTCAATACGTCGATTTGCTTATGAAGTTGTTTAATTAACTGCTCAACTTGCTGTTCATTTTCAACGTGTACAACAATCGTCATTCTCGAAATATCCGATGATTCCGTATGACCTACTGAAATACTTTCAATATTAAAATGTCTACGTGTCATAACACCTGTAATTCGATTTAACACACCGCTTTGATTTCGAACTGTCGCTGTTACAATTCTCTTCACCTTTTCTCCACCCCCTCCATTTGGTGAACCCCTTTCCCTGGTGCAACCATCGGCATAACCTTTTCAGATTGAAGTACGCGGCAATCAATTACGACTGGCTCTCTTAATTCAATTGCATACTGTAATTGTTGCTTTGCAAGAAGTGGGTCTTCAATACGAACACCTTTTATGCCATATGCATTGGCAAGTGCGACAAAATCTGGTTGGCATGAAAGTAAGGAGTGCGAATATCGCCTATTATAAAATTCCTCTTGCCATTGTCTTACCATCCCTAAAGCTTCATTATTTAAAATAAAAACTTTAACCGGTAAAGAATGCTCTTTCAACACACTAAGTTCTTGCAAGGTCATTTGAAATCCAGCATCACCGACAATTGCAATAACTAGTTCTTCAGGCTTTGCGATTTGTGCACCTATTGCTGCTGGAAACCCGAAGCCCATTGTTCCCAATCCCCCAGAAGTTACCCATCTATCTGGGTTTTTCAATGGATAATATTGAGCTGCCCACATTTGATGTTGCCCAACATCTGTTGTTACAATCGCTTCTCCTTTCGTAATTTCGTATAGCATATCAATTGCATATTGAGGTTTAATACGTTCTGCATGTTCTTTGTAAGAAAGAGGATATTTTTCTTTTCTACTATTCAATAACGAAAGCCAATCATTGTAATCTACTTCCCCTTCTTTAAAAGTGAGTATAGCTTCTAATGCTTGCTTCGCACTCGCAACAATAGGGATTTCAGTCGGCACATTTTTCCCAATTTCCGCTGGATCAATATCTATATGTGCGACAATCGCTTCTTTAGCAAAATAAGCTAAATTCCCAGTAAGACGATCATCAAATCTTGCACCTATATTAATAAGTAAGTCACATTCATATAACGCCATATTTGCGGTGTATGAACCGTGCATTCCTCCCATCCCTAGAAATAGTTCATCATCTGGCGGAAACCCGCCAAGACCAAGTAATGTATGAACAACTGGAATATGATATTTGCGAGCAAAGCTTGTTAATTCTTTCGATGCTTTCGCATGCAATACACCTGCTCCAGCTAAAATTAATGGCTTTTTTGAGACCTCAATCGCTTGTAATAATTTGTTTATTTGTAGTAGATTCGGTTCATAATTAGGCTGGTATCCTGGTAAATCCATTTGTACGTCGCTACATCTCTCGCCTTGCTCTACTACCATATCTTTCGGAAGGTCAATTACGACTGGGCCCGGTCTTCCTGTTCTAGCGATATGAAATGCTTCTTTAATAATTCGGGGTAAATCCGATGCTTTTCGCACTTGATAATTATGTTTTGTCACCGGCATCGTAAGCCCCATAATATCTGCTTCTTGGAAAGCATCACTTCCGATTAACGTTGTTGCTACTTGCCCTGTAAATACAACAAGCGGTAATGAATCAATCATCGCGTCAGCTAAACCAGTAATAACATTTGTAGCACCCGGTCCACTTGTTGCAATTACCACTCCTGGATTCCCTGTAATTCTTGCATATCCTTCAGCAGCATGAATTGCACCTTGCTCATGCCTCGTTAAAATATGCGGGATTTCACAATCATAAAGCGCATCATATAGAGGTAAAACCGCACCACCTGGATACCCGAAAATCACTTCTACTTCTTCCTTTTCTAGCGCTTCTAACAATAGCTGTGCACCAGTTGCCAGTTTCTCTTCCGTTTTTGAAGACATTTTTCTTATAAGCCCCCTTTTTTAAACCATTTATAAAATAAAAAAATCCTACGTCCACACTCCAGCTATGTGCTGAAGGGACGAAAGATTTCGCGGTACCACCCTTCTTTGCAAGATTACTCTTGCCTCAGTGACTCGGGATATGAGTCTAGCTAATAACGGAGCTACCGTCTAAGCCTAAATAAACACTTCAGCTTAGCACTCAAGGGTGATGTTCGTCGACGTGAACCATCGGTTTCCAGCAACCACCGACTCTCTGTGAGGCTTCACAGTCAACTACTCCTCCCTATCAACGCTTTATCATGTCATAAAGAGCTATTATCCAACTTTATTTTCTTCGTAAATTTTCTCTCCATCTTCTACAACTAATTTACGGAATTCTTCTAATAAACGATTCGTATGTGGCCCTGTTCTCCCTAAACCAATCGTTCTTCCATCTACTGTCGTAACAGCAATTACTTCAGCAGCTGTTCCTGTTAAAAACACTTCATCAGCTACATATACATCGTGCCTTGTAAATAATTCTTCTCTTACGTCATATCCAAGTTTTTCGCCGATTTCTAAAATCGCGTTTCGTGTAATACCTTCTAACGCTCCAGCAGAACTTGGTGGTGTAATTAATTTATTTCCCTTCACAATAAATACGTTATCTCCAGAGCCTTCAGCTACATATCCTTGGTCATTTAACATAAGTGCTTCTTGTACTCCAGCTAGTTTCGCCTCAATGCGAACTAAAATATTATTTAAGTAATTTAAAGATTTTACTTGAGGCGATAAAACATCCGGGCGATTACGACGCGTTGCAACTGTTATAATCGGAATCCCTTTTTCATAATATTCTTGTGGAAATAAAGATAATTGCTCTGCAATTACTACTACATTTGGTTTCGTACAAGAATCGGGATCTAATCCCAAATTCCCAGGTCCTCTTGATACAACGAGGCGGATATATCCATTAGATAGTTTGTTTTGTCGAATCGTTTCAACAACGATTTTCGTTGCTTCTTCTAACGTATATGGAATTTCTAACATGATGGATTTCGCTGATTCATATAACCGGACAAGATGCTCTCTCAAACGGAAAACATTACCGCTATATACCCTAATTCCTTCGAACACTCCATCGCCATATAAATAGCCATGATCATATACTGAAACCTTTGCTTCGTCTTTTGGAACAAATTCTCCATTTAAGAAAATCCACTGCTCGTTCACTTGAAAGCGCCCCCTATGTTCTATGAGTTTTTTATTGTTTCCTAGTTTACTCTCCTTTTCAAATAAATCAAGTGAATTTTTAGAAAATTTTTAATTTTTAATCGTACGTACATCTTTGATTATATTGATTTAACAACATTGTTAACGTTTACAAAAAGTCAAAAAAATTTTTTCGCCAAATTCTACTAAAAAAATATTTGTTTAAAAGAAGGGTTTTCGCCAATTGATACGAATCTATTGTATTCAATAAACGGACGTCCGATTTTATAAATTCGGGAATATACGACGACTTTTGGTGAAAAAGGGGGAAAATAACAAAAATAACGCTGTCTAAAAATAACATTCATATTTTTCATTTAGTAATCATAATCCTATTTTTAAAAAACAATTTGTCAAATTGAAGGAGGAAATAACAATGGCGTGTGTACAAATTAAAGGAACAAGACAAGAGGTCGTAGAAATGCTACAACTATTTGATCTAATGGATACGAAAGGATTTTGTAAATTCGATAATTACGTTGAAGTAGAACCAAATAGCAGGAAACATAACAACTATACAGCTTCAATCGATATTCAATCCAATAACAGTTCAGCACAAGATACATTAAATGATCAATTCGTTAGTCAAATGCTTACTGGTGTATATAACGACTAAACAAATATTCTCTTCCTACCATCTTTTCATAAATATATGCTATGGACTTGAGCATACTAGCAACTAGGTGGTAGGAGGTGAAAATTATGGCTAGAATTGGTGTTGAGAACTCTTTAACAGATGTTCAACAAGCTCTTCAGCAACAAGGACATGAAGTCGTTTCACTTAACTCTGAAAATGATGCACATGGGTGTGATTGTTGCGTTGTAACCGGGCAAGATTCTAATATGATGGGCATTGCAGATGCATCGATAAAAGGATCTGTAATTAAAGCACATGGTTTAACAACAGATGAAATTTGTCAACAAGTTGAAAACCGCACTTAATCATTTTTATCACATTATTTGTGAGCTAACATTTAACGGGAATGGTCTCACTGATTATAGTTTCAATTTATCTATAGAAAGAGGGCTCCTTTTGAAAAGGAGCCCTCTTTTTTATATTCACCTAACGGGAAAGTAACATATACTGGATGAAAGCCCTACCTCTCTCTCATCATTACGGTTCCACTGACCGCTCCTTGATTCACTAGTATACATATAAAGCTTACATATACAATTTATAGGGTTTGTTCACAAAAGTTGTTGGTAAGACTACCCGATCTTTCGCAAACTTTTCGTATTATATTCATAAGATTTATTTACTTTACACTAGCTTTAACCGAGACACGAATTAAAATTCTAACACCAATACAATAACTTGTCAACATTTTTTACAAATTTAAAACAGACATTAACGGTTTGTCTGTTTTAGAATGGAGCTTTTTCTTTTATTACATATACAACAAAACCGCTTACTAACATAAATAAGCCAACTACTAAGTTTTTGATATTAATCATAAATTCCTCTCCCTTATTCCACACATCATATATATTTACAGTTCAATTATTCCGATCATCCTAAAGCGCACTTTTTCTAATATATCATAATTCCTAAAAAATGCAAGTTCACTTTTGGCGACCATTTACAAATTTATCTACAGTGCTTGGTACAGTATTTAAAGCCTTTTCAATTAAATGTGTACTACTATTGAGGTGTAATACTTGCACACCGTTAGAGCCAACTACTAAAAAAGCAACTGGGCTAATAGAAACCCCAGCCCCGCTTCCGCCTCCGAATGGATGACTTTGCTTGTTCTCTTTATGCTGCCCTTGTCCGTTATTATGTTTTTCGGAAATAAAATCACCTTTAAAGTCACTTCCGCCGGCACCAAAACCAAAAGCCACTTGAGATACTGTTAATACTACATTTCCATCAGCTGTTGAAACTGGACTTCCAACAATCGTATTTACATCTACCATCTCTTTTAAATTGGTCATTGCTGTTTTCATTAAATTTTCAATTGGATGTTCCATTATGTACTACACCCTTTCCTCATTATTCTTTTTTATACTTTCCAAAATAGAGGAAGTCATACTAAGTTTTCCTATTTTGAAAAAACATTTTTCACTTTCCAATTGGATATTACTCCCTGTACAGGTTCGGATAAAGTGAAACTTTAATCAGTGGAGGTTTTGTTCATCCCCCACTGATTATTAGCCCTCACCAATCGGGCGTTTATGGGCAGCCGGACCCCCACCTAACTTCTTCGCTCCAGCCGAATTTTGAGGTGGGAGTCTTACTGCTCGCAAATAGCGGGATAAAAACAGTAAAGAGAAACATACTACTATTGAACCTTGTTATGAAAGGAGTCCTTACTTTGACTGAGAAATTTGATGAATATAAAAAAAGAGATCGAATAGATAGTGATTATAGTGACTATAAAGAAGAATACGCAGCTGAAGTTGCACCACAGCGTATTGATTATGATGATAAAGATAACGATGATGTAAGATCATCTGCAGCTGGATCGACTGCTGGTTTTATCGCTCTTGCTTTAGCAATATTATCACTATTCACATTCCCAACACTATTTGGTCTTGTGTCTGTTTTACTCGGTATTTACGCTTATAATCGCGGGGCTACTGTAACTGGTGGCACCGCAGCGATTATTGGCGGTATCGCTGCACTCATTGCGATTTTATTCCGAGTGGCGCTTATTGGTTTATTGTTCTCTCTTTTTTAAAAAGAAAAAGGTATCTCGCTTTATGCGGGATACCTTATCCTGTAAATACATCTTCTGATGGATATTTAATTTTTTGTTTCGCTGGTCGAGCCAAAGAGAACACAAGTGTTAACGGTCCGATTAATCCACAAAACATAACAAACATAATAATACATTTTCCAAACGCCGATAGCTTCGCAGTAATCCCCATCGTTAACCCTACTGTGCCAAACGCTGAAATTGTCTCAAATAATAACTGAATAAAACTGAAATCTTCTGTAAGCATTAATACAAATACCGCTGTAAAAATAAGTATTTGACTAGCAACGACAATTGCTAACGCTCTCGTTACTGTCGACATTTTAATAGTACGCTGAAATAAAACAAAATCCTCTTTCTTTCTAAAGAAAGAAAGAACTGATGTAATTAAAATAACAAATGTCGTTAACTTAATCCCACCGCCTGTCGATACACTTCCCGCACCAATAAACATTAATACCATCGTAAATAGTATCGATGACTCTTCCATCCCCCCATAATCTACCGTGTTAAAACCGGCTGTACGAGGTGTAATTCCTTGGAAGAACGAAGCCCATAACTTTTCATTTAAAGATAAGTGTCCCAAAGTCTTCACATTATTATATTCCAATACAAAAATCACAATCATCGCAATAACATTAAGTGCTATCGTTCCAACAATCATGATTTTGGAGTGCAGTGATAATTTTCGGAAACTACGGCTATACCATATATCAATTAATACCGTAAACCCTAATCCTCCTATTACAATTAAAGAACAAATCCCAATATTAATAATAGGATCTCCTACATATCTTGTTAAATTATCTGGCCAAAGCGCAAAGCCAGCATTATTATATGACGCAATAACGTGAAAAATACTATAGTATAAACCTTTTCCAAAACCAAACTCTGGAATAAAGCGAATCGATAAAAAGATAACTCCAATTAGCTCAATACAAATAGAAAAAATAAAGACACGTTTCACTAATTTCACAAGACCACCAATATTTGTTTGATTAAATGCTTCTCCAATTAATAACCGGTGGCGTAAACCGATTTTTTTACCTAATACCCAAACTATTAAAATGGCAATCGTCATAAGACCGAGACCACCCGTTTGAATTAAAAACATAATAACAATTTCACCAAACATCGTAAACGTACTTGCAGTATCTACAACACCTAAACCGGTTACAGTCGCTGCCGACGTAGCTGTAAAGAAAGCATCTACCCAACTAATATGTACTTTCGTTGCAAACGGTAACTTTAATAACAATCCTCCGACCACAATTAAACAAAAAAAGCCTAATGCTAAAATTTGTGGTGGATTTAATCGTACAAGGCGATTATACAACCCTTGTTTTTTTGCTACTTCCATATCACTAACTCCCTTTATCAAGTGAAGCTTTTATCCCCTCATAAATAAAGACTCTTTAAGAGCCTACAAGTAGCGGGATAAACCTTATATTCTTATAATATAGTTGAGCATAATCCTTTTTTTCATAGATTTCAACTTTTATTTATATTCAGATTCCTATCGTTTTACAAAAGAATATTCTCTATTATATCTCCACTTATACTATAACTCTTACAACAACTATTTTATCCCTTTTCAAATCCCCATATCTTTCACTCCAAATTCACACGAGGGTCACATCTACCTTTTATAGTATACGTATCGGAGCTGTTCCTCCCTAATTTATAAGACATTCCCCAGTGTCTTTGAATAGCTTCCATCCCTAATTAAATTGACATAAATTGTCCCCTTCCTTGACCATCCTATATGTGATGGTCTTATTTTTTGTTCTTTCTATCTTTTATTTGAAACTCCCTCTCTCTTTCACTCCATGTTCACATCCAGGTCACATCTACCTTTTATAGTATACGTATCGGAGCTATTCCTCCCTAATTTATAAG